>JAHBYH010000001.1:365034-730068 GCA_019636055.1 Candidatus Paracaedibacteraceae bacterium | reverse complement strand
AAAGCTTGTTTATGCTTCGGAGAATCTGGATTATAAACAGGGCCAGCATGCAGGCACGCACAATACCATTAAATACATAAAAGAAGCTAAAGACAATTTCCCTGATCAGTATGTCCTACCCTTTCCTCTACACACCAAATTCATTGACTTTGATGGCATTTATGGCGAAGCAACTATTGATGCAGGAATAATTATCGGCGTATGGCCAATCATGTATGTCAGCAGGCCAGATGCAACTGCTGATGATGGTATAGTCAAAGGTCCAATTGATACAACTTGGCATGATTTAGATAATCATTTCTTGAGATTTAAAAATAATCCTGTTTGGTTTTTAAAAATGCCGAACTTTATCTTGAACTACCTGACCATAGACAACGACGTGGTATTATATTTATTCAAGAAAACTCATGAAGACGGTCTTAATTTTTCTGATCTTACTGTTGATAGAACTGACTTTATTCCTTTTTATATAGAGATGATAAATTTTGTGTTGGTAGCAATATCTCACCATATCCCCCAGTTTAAAAATCTTAAAACAATTAATGAAAATCAGCTTAATGGTATACTTCAGGAAACAGCAACCCAGCAACATAAAGATATAAATCAAATTACCCTTTATGACGTTTTGGATAACTTGATCTATAAGAAAGACGATTCCCTTTCAAATTTAATTGGTCCAGAAATAAGATTTATGGACAGATTGATTGAGGGCACGGGATTAGGTAGCGCCATACATGATCAAATGCGTAGTATTAATGACGGAGATCTTCTCTTTTCAGACATTAAAATTAATAGGGTTGATTTATTTCCGTTTTATATAGACAGGATAAACTCTGTATTAACAGCAATATCTCATCATATCCCCCAGTTTAAAAACCTTAAAAAAATTAATGAAAATCAGCTTAATGGTATACTTCAGGAAACAGCAACCCAACAACATAAAGATAAAAATCAAATTACCGTTTATGACGTTTTGAATAATTTAATCTTTGGAAATGGCCAAACAATCGATCATAATTCTAAAAATCTAACACGATCAGAAAAATTTTTCATAGATTTATTGCTTGTAGGACGACATTTACAGGATGCCCTTTCAAGCAGCGAAATACAACCTGTAAAGTGAGAGATTTCCAACCTCTATGACCAATGTGGCTGTACAGCTAAGGTTTTCTTTTAAATTATAGCTTTGCTAGTCGGAAAGGATGATTGCGTTTGATTGAGTATAGAGATTAATTTCACGTTACCTTAACCAAATTTTAAAACTTATACACCATACTTGTACTACTTGAATAATTTCCGGAGTTACATCTATGAATACCTTAATCAAGTTATCAGCTTTTATTTTCATGATTGGCTTAGCTAATGCAGATTTTATTAAAGACCAAATGCAACAAAAAATTGCGGTCATACAAAAGTTCAAAGATGCCAAAATTGATGAAAAATACAAGGTTGGCCTTGATGCGTTAGAAAAACTTGTAACAGATATTCTCCCGGATATCTTGCCCAACCTCCCCATGGATGATCCAAAATATCCAGAACAATTACAAAACAACTATAGAACAAAAAAACTACCGATTATAAAGAGATATATGGATAACGACTTTCTCGTTTTTCGCATGGGAATTTCCCAGTATTACAGAAATGATCAGGAAAAGAGCCAACAAATCTTAGAACGGATGACTCGCCTCTTTCAAGAGTATAATCAAGAGTCATACACCTGCATGGACTATCTGGAATTCATGGGGAAGCTTGTTTATGCTTCGGAGAACGTGGATTATGGAGCGACTGGTGATTTTATGATACTACAACAAGATATTGATGCGCAAAAAGAAAGCTTCCCTTTCTCAGAGCAAAGAATATTTGCGTTCCCTCTACACACCAAATTCATTGACTTTGACGGCATTTATGGCGAAGCAACTATTGATGCAGGAATAATTATCGGCGTATGGCCAATCATGTATGTCAGCAGGCCAGATGCAACTGCTGATGCAGATATATTCAGAGGTCCTATTAGTACAACTTGGCATGATTTAGGTAATCATTTCTCGATATTTAAAAATAATCCTGCTTGGTTTTTAAAAATGCCAGAGCTGATTTTGAATCATCTTGTCATCGACAATGATTTAGTTCAATACTTATTTCTTAACTTTCATGAATACGGTGGTAGTTTTCCATCAATAACCGTAGAAAGAGATGATTTACTCCCTCTTTATCTAGAGCAAATAAACTATGTACTAAAAAAAATATCCCAACATATATTACAATTCAAAGACTTCAAAACAATCGATGAGGTTCAATTCAGGACTATTCTTCACGAAATAAAAAAAGAAAATAGTAAAGATAAAACTACTATGTCCAATATTCTAAATAAGCTTGTCTTTGGGGGGAATGAAACAGTTGACCGTAATACTAAAAACTTAAGTTCACTTGAACGTATACTCATAGGAAACTTGTTTTTTGGCCTGTCTTTACGTGACGCCATAGCTGCGCAAGAGCGATGGAAAGAAACGTTGGCGTTGAAGAACAATACCCTATTAAATTGAACATACGGAAATAACGCGTTCAAATAGTCACCGGATCTTCCTATATTGAATTGACGTTATCACACCACCACCCCAAACACCTCGACCAAAACTCTTGATTCATAGGGGGTAAGTTAGCATATACTAAATATATGTACATTACTGAACGGATGAGTCATGACCAAAGTAGCTGAGATAATTAATGACGTCCCTTTTGAAAAGGCGCTGGGTGACCGGTATTTAGCCTATGCCTTATCGACCATTATTTCACGGTCATTGCCTGATGTTCGCGATGGTCTTAAGCCTGTGCACCGTCGACTGATTTATGCCATGCAGCAATTGCGCTTAAATCCAAACTCTCCATTTAAAAAGTCCGCTCGTGTTGTTGGTGACGTCATGGGTAAGTTTCACCCCCATGGCGACCAAGCCATTTATGATGCACTGGTGCGATTGGCACAGGACTTTTCTGTTCGATACCCCTTGATTGATGGTCAAGGCAACTTTGGGAACATTGACGGGGATAACGCCGCCGCCATGCGGTATACTGAGGCTCGCCTGACTGACCTTGCTGTGATGTTGATGGAAGGGATCGATGAAAACGCCATTGATTTCCGCCCAACCTATGACGGTGAAGCTGATGAGCCTTTGGTTTTCCCGGCAGCCTTCCCAAACATTCTTGCTAATGGCGCCAGTGGTATTGCCGTTGGTATGGCAACTTCCATCCCGCCCCATAACTTGGCTGAACTGTGTCAAGCAATGATTCATCTGATTGATAAACCAAACTGTACAGTTGCCGACTTGATGCAATTTGTCCCCGCCCCTGATTTTCCAACAGGGGGAATTTTGGTTGAATCCCCTGAATCCATGCTTAGGTCTTACGAGACAGGCCGCGGCAGCTTTAGAATGCGAGCACGTTGGGAAACCGAACAACAAAAGGCCGGAACCTATCAGATTATCGTTACAGAAATCCCCTATCAGGTTGGAAAGTCTAAACTAATTGAGAAAATCGCTGAACTATTAAACGCTAAGAAATTACCGCTTCTGGATGATGTTCGTGATGAATCGGCCGATGACATTCGCATTGTCCTTGTCCCGAAAAGCCGGAATGTAGATCCTGAGGTTTTGATGGAATCCCTGTTCAAAGCAACAGATCTTGAATCCCGATTCTCCCTCAATATGAACGTTCTTGATGGGGGGCGTACACCAAAGGTTATGTCCTTAAAAGACGTGCTGCAGGCCTTTTTGAACCACCGTCAAGATGTCTTAGTCCGCCGATCGAATCACCGCATTGATCAGATTACGTCGCGCCTTGAAATCCTAGAAGGCTATTTGATTGCCTATCTCAATATTGATGAAGTGATCCGCATCATTCGTGAAGAAGACGAGCCCAAAACCTATATGATCGAAAAATTCAACCTCACCGACAATCAGGTTGAAGCGATTTTGAACATGCGCCTCAGGGCTTTACGTAAACTCCAAGAAATTGAGATCCGTCAAGAATACACAGATTTAACAAAAGAGCGCGAAGATCTACAAACGTTACTCGCAACAGAAAATCTACAATGGAAACGCATTAAATCCGACATCAAAGCCATTGAAAAGAAATACGGTCTTGATACCCCTGTTGGCAAACGTCGCACAACCTTGGCCGAAGCCCCATCGGCGGTCATCATCCCAATCGAGGCTGTCATTGAGCGCGAAGATGTGACGATTGTTTGCTCTCAGATGGGATGGATTCGTTGCATCAAGGGACACAACGTTAACCCGGATGACATCAAATACAAAGAAGGCGATGGTCCTGGATCCGTCATTCAGGGCGAGACAACGGATAAAATTCTTGTGTTTGCGACAAACGGTAAATTCTATACCATTGGGGTTGATAAACTCCCGGGTGGACGCGGGCACGGCGAGCCGATTCGCATGATGATCGAGTTGGATAATAATGAAGAGATCTTAAACCTCAGCGTTGTCAAGCCTGGTCAAAACACACAATACCTTCTGGCCTCAACGGACTCACGCGGCTTCATCGTCTCAACCGACGATGTGATGGCCCAGACCCGTCAAGGCAAACAAGTGATGACCCTGGGGGATGAGGGTGCAAAAGCCATGGCCTGCCTCGAGATCACTGGCGACATGATCGCCTGTATCGGTGAAAACCGTAAACTCTTGGTCTTTCCGGTCTCTGATATGCCGTCCCTATCCCGTGGTCGCGGCGTCATGATCCAAAAATACCGCCAAGGCAACCTCAGCGATATTAAAATATTTAGTGAGACAGAAGGGCTTAGCTGGAGCAGAAATGGCAAGCGTACTACGGAAAAAGACCTCCTCATGTGGAAAGGACGCCGCGCAACCCTAGGCCGCCTCGCACCAATCGGTTTCCCACGCAGTAATAAGTTTGAGGGGTAAAGTATATATGACACCTACGAAAAAACTCAGTCTCTCTGAAAAAATAACGTTCATGGAGGCCCTAAACCTGGGACGGGCGATTAGCCTAAGGTATTTTTATATACCTTATCACTGTTAATGCTATACCCGTGTTTTGCTCTAGTACTTAGCTTATTTTTATCTCTGGGAGAAGGACGCAGCAACACACAGAACCCTTTAAGTGAAACATCCTTACTCGCTGGCATATTGAATCTCATAAACAGTTACTTCGAACTAGATCATTCATCGATTATACCTTATTTTTTATATACAACCTACACCCTTAGCTTTGTTTTAGTTTATGATGCTGTAAAAACAACATTCGGAAATGAATATACACAACATTACGTCTTTAAAAACATCACTCCAATTAAAAATCTATATTTTTCAATCATAATTTTTATAGCGCAAAATATTTGCATATTTCCTTACACGTTGGCATCCCAAACAGGCCCCGACCTCATTAAGCACAATATTATATCTTATTTCAGTATATTTCGGTATTTTTCCTACAGCGAAATACGTACCTATTTAACTCAGCATTCAAACACATCAATAGTTCAGATAACGATCTTTCTTATCACCCCCCATGTCATGACCTTGCTTTGGACACAAACCCCACTTCTCGGAACAAGAATCAATGTCACGCGCAAACCTAAGGACGACATAAAACGGACTTAAACACTTATTCCTAGACTTCTTTTTCTAGATTCAGTACCTTAAACTAAAGTAACTTTATCTTAAAAAAATTATGGAACTTAAGCCCCCCTCCCCCACTCTTCGAGCGACCTCTCCCTCAAGGGGAGAGGTGCTAGTCGATCTATTTTCTGCCCCTGCCCAACAACCAATTGAACAAAAACCACAAGAAAAAACCGTCAAATTGACCCCGGTTATGGCGCAGTATCAAGATATGAAACAGGAGTATCCCGATGCCCTGCTGTTCTTTCGGTTAGGAGATTTTTATGAGTTGTTCTTCGAAGATGCGGTTACCGCAGCAAAAGCTCTAGATATTGTCCTCACCAAACGCGGCAAGAACGAAGGCGAAGATATCCCCATGTGCGGCGTTCCTGCCCACGCTTATGAGTCGTATCTGGCTCGATTAATTCAAAAAGGATTTAAGGTTGCTGTCTGCGAGCAAATGGAAGACCCGGCTGAAGCTAAAAAGCGCGGTGCCAAAGGCCCTCTAAAACGCGATGTCGTTCGTGTTGTCACGCCAGGAACAATTACCGAAGAGAATCTCCTCGAAGCTCGGCAAAGTAACTTTCTAATTGCCATCTCTCCTGTCACCAATCATCAAATTGGGATTGCGTGCATTGACCTTTCGACCGGAGCCTTTCTTGTTGAATCAACCGATATGTCTGGCCTTCCCGGTGTTTTATCTCGTCTTAATCCGGCAGAAATTATTATCCCTGACCGCCTGATGATGGAACCGACTTTGTACGATCACTTGGCCCAGTGGAAGAAAAAACTCTCGCCCCTGCCTCTTGCTCGATTTGATCTTGAAAATGGGCGATTACGTCTGGAAAGTGCTTATAAAGTCAAAACAATTGATGCCTTTGGCACATTTAATTCAGCAGAGATTCGCGCTGCCGGAACCTTGATTGATTATATCCACGTCACACAAAAGGCGTCCCTTCGTCTGGTGGATCGCCCGCGTCAGATCAAACCAAACTCCATCATGACAATCGATGCACCGACACGTCGAAGCCTTGAACTTCACCTGACTCAGTCAGGACAACGTCAGGGCTCGTTACTTGAGACAATCGATTATACCGTCACGGCTGCGGGCAGTCGCCTCCTTAGCATGCAGTTGGCAGCCCCCCTCCTCAGTCTTGTCGCTATCCAAGAGCGTCAAGACAATGTGACGTATTTTGTCCAGAATAAAAATGAACGTAATCATGTTCGGGATTGCCTAAAGCAGACACCGGATATGGAGCGAGCCTTGTCTCGGATCAATATGATGCGCGGATCTCCGCGAGATCTCGCGTGTCTACGTGATGGGCTTGCCATGGCTATGCAGATCCGTCATTACTTTGATGGTGTTGAAACATCATCTGGCTTAGGCAAACACTTGCAACGTTTAGGTCATCATACCCCTATTGTTGACAAACTCAATCGTGCCTTGGCTGATGAGCTCCCCTTTTATACACGCGATGGTGGTTTTATCCGCGAAGGATTCCACGGTGAACTCGATACTTACCGCTATTTGCGAGACAATACTAAAGATCATATCGCTCAACTGCAAGCGGACTATGTCGCACGCACAGGCATTACCACACTAAAAATTAAACATAACAATATTATTGGCTACCACATCGATGTGACACCAAGCCATGCCAACAAAATCCCTGATGATTTTATCCACCGACAAACATTGGCGTCATCTCTGCGTTATTCAACACCGGAACTCGCTGAACTCGAGCGGAAAATCACAGGAGCTGCCCAACAAGTTATGGAAATTGAGCTCCGGCTTTTTGCCGATCTTGTCCAAGATATCCAACAAGTAACCGACGATATCCTGCGTTGTTGCCGGTCTTTGGCAGCCATCGATGTCTCAGCAGCCTTAGCCCAATTAGCAGAACATCAGAATTTTTGCTGTCCTGTTGTCGATGAATCCCTTGCCTTTAATGTGGAAGGCGGATTTCACCCTGTCATCGCGGATCTCCTGAAAGCAAAAAGCGAAGAATCCTTTGTTGCCAATTCATGCAGATTCAATGATGACACAAAAATGTTTTTGATCACGGGGCCTAACATGGCTGGTAAAAGTACATACTTGCGCCAAAATGCTCTAATTGCCATTTTAGCCCAAATGGGAAGCTATGTCCCAGCAACTAGCGCCCAGATTGGGATTGTTGATCGCATATTCTCGCGCGTTGGCGCCTCTGATGACCTTGCCTCTGGACGATCAACCTTCATGGTTGAAATGGTTGAAACAGCCGCAATCTTGCACCAAGCAACCGAACGCTCTTTTGTCATTCTAGACGAAATTGGCCGCGGAACAGCAACCTATGACGGCCTATCCATTGCATGGGCCGTCACAGAGCATATTTGTCAGACGAACCACAGCCGAACATTATTTGCCACCCATTACCACGAATTGACTCAACTCAAAGATAAGATTCCAACATTAAAATGCCTCACCGTTCGCATCAAAGAATGGGATGGAAAAGTTATCTTCATGCACGAAGTCATCGAAGGCTCAGCCGATAAGTCTTATGGGATTCATGTAGCAGCATTAGCCGGTCTTCCCGAATCTGTTATCCACCGCGCAACAGGCATATTGTCAGGCCTTGAATCAGAACGAAACGACATAACCATACCAGACACGCCTGTTGTAGCCACAACAACGGTCAGCCAGTTAGAGCGTCAACTTTTGTCCCTGGATGTGGACAGCCTATCGCCTCGACAAGCTTTAGATACGTTGTATGCGCTAAAAAAGCAAGCTAGGTAAGATTAACTTACTCAGACGCTGAACACACAGCGAATAATTCTTTATTTTATTGATATTTCAAGGCTATACTAGCCTCAAGATTAACTACCACCCCCTATCAAGGATTCGTTATGGGATTTAGTTTTGGACATTTAATTTTACTGCTGATCATCGTTCTGGTTGTTTTCGGTGTAGGCAAACTCCCCCAAGTCATGGGCGATCTTGGCAAAGGGATTCGTGCCTTTAAGGATGGGATGAAAGAGGGCGAAAAAGAAGACGAGATAAAGAAAGACAATAAGGAAAAGTAATGTTTGACTTTGCTTGGTCTCATTATGCGCTATTGCTCATAGTTGCTGTCATCCTATTAGGCCCCAAAGAAATTCCTGTAGTCTTACGTTTTATTGGACGTTGGGTTGGAAAAATTCGCATCCTGACTTCTGAATGGCGCGAGTACATTGACCATATTGCCCAAGATACCCCAAAGGACAAAGATGATGACAAGTCCTGACCATGATGCACCTCAACCAATAGTCAGCCATCTTATTGAATTACGCACACGCTTCATTCGTGTCTTGGTTGCTTTTTTTATTATATCTTGTGCTTGTTACGGTATCTCAGATCATATTTTTAACTTCCTCCTAACTCCCCTACACCATGTTTTGAGCGAGTTAGGACTTGAACGCAAACTCATCTATACCGGATTAACCGAGGCTTTTTTAACCTATATTAAGGTTGCTTTATTCTCTGGCTTTTTTATCACGTTCCCCTATCTAGCTAGTCAGATCTGGCTTTTTATCTCACCTGGTTTATTCCTCCATGAACGGAAAATCTTAAGTTCAGTCCTTATCGCCACCCCCTTCTTTTTCTTAATGGGAGCCTCATTTGCCTATTGGGTCATATTTCCCAACGCCTATAAGTTCTTTCTAAGCTTTGAAGTTGCCGGCAGTGCTGGTACCATCCCCATTCAATTAGAGGCAAGAGTCTCAGAATATCTAAGTTTTGTAATGCGCCTGATTATGGCTTTTGGCATTAGCTTTCAGCTCCCTGTTTTATTGACCGTCTTAGCGAGTCTCGGCATGGTAACAAAAAAAGGGCTCATTGAAAAATGGCGTATTTCTGTGGTAAGTATATTTGCAGTGGCCGCTGTTATTACCCCGCCTGACATCTTAAGCATGGTTGGACTTGCAGCACCATTAGTACTCTTGTACGGCCTGTCAATCATTGCGGTTGCACGGGTTCAAGCAATTCGTGAAAAGAAAGAACAGAACCATGCATGATCTTAAATTAATTCGATCAAATCCTGAAATTCTTGATGCGTCCATGAAACGCCGAGGAAAAGATCCCGTCTCAGGAAGCATATTAAAGATTGATGAAGCCAACCGAGCGATCACAACAGAATTGCAAGAACTCCAGTCTCGACGCAACCAGATTGCAAAGTCATTTGGCGAAGCCAAGCGCACAGGCCAAGATACAACAGCTCTTGCAGCCGAAGCCGACACCATAAAATCAAAAATTACAGAGCTTGAGGCAAAATCAGCTGAACTTAGCCAACAACTTCACGACGAAGTTTCCGGTCTTCCCAACTTAGTCGGTGCCGATACCCCGGATGGACTGGATGAATCCGCTAATGTTGAAATTCGCAAAGTTGGCGAACCCCGTTCATTTGATTTTGAGCCTAAAGCCCATTATGATTTGGGCGAAGCGCTTGAAAAAATGGACTTTGAAGTTGCTGCAAAACTAACAGGATCTCGCTTTGTCGTCCTCTATCAAGAACTCGCGCGTATGGAACGAGCTTTGGCTATGTTCATGATCGATGTACACACATCAAAGTTTGATTATACCGAAGTCTATACCCCAATTTTAGTTAACGATAAAACCATGTTTGGTACAGGCCAGCTTCCTAAATTTAAAGACGACCAATTCCAAACGACAAGCGGCTATTGGATGATCCCAACCGCCGAAGTGGTCTTAACCAACCTTGTGGCTGAAGAAATTCTCGCTGAAGATAAACTCCCTCTTCGCTTTACCTCTTACACACCATGTTTCCGCGCAGAAGCAGGAGCCGCCGGTCGTGATACCCGTGGTATGATTCGCCAACATCAATTTGGAAAAGTTGAGTTGGTTAGCATTGTTCACCCAAGTAAATCGCAAGAAGAACATGAACGGATGACTCAGGCAGCAGAACACATTTTACAGGCTCTGAAATTGCCGTATCGCGTTCTAACACTCTGTGCAGGCGACATGGGCTTTTCAGCACAAAAGACCTATGATCTTGAAGTGTGGCTACCAAGTCAAAACACATACCGCGAAATATCAAGTTGTTCGAATTGCGGGGACTTCCAAGCCCGTCGTATGAATGCTCGTTTCAAACCAGCTGCCACAGCTGATAACCCGAAACCAGCCAATGAGTTTGTCCATACATTAAATGGCTCGGGATTAGCGATTGGTCGCACGATGGTCGCAATCTTAGAAAACTACCAAGAAGCAGACGGAAGCATCAAAGTACCGGACGTATTAATTCCTTATATGGGCGGGGTTGACGTTATCCAAAAGAACTAGAAACAGGCCCCCCTATTTTTGATATTATAGTTATTCAAGTTGAGATTAGAAGCAGAAACAAGAAGCAAAGCGTACACTTAGTACGTGAGCGACGCAGTTACCATGTCCAATGGCTAATATGAATGACAATACTTTCATCAAAATTAACGCCTCATTAATCATCGAGCAATTATAATAGGTGTAGAATATGTAACCTACTTATGAGATTCGATATGACTTACAAAGCTTCAGCTCTTTTCATCCTAACAATAGCTCTATCAACAAATGGCCATGCAAAAAAAGACGATTATGCAGCTTGTATGAAAAAAGCTCAAAAACAATTTGACTCATGCACCAAAGAAAATAAAAAGCGTGAAAAAAGGGGAGTAGCGGCTATTAACTGCGGAGCCATTCAAATTTTAGCGAACAAGCTCTGTGAAGAACAACATCCGATTAATCACACAACATTTGATTCAAAACGATCAAGCCAAGCAACATCTTCCGACACCGCATCAACATCATCACAACAATCCAGCACCCCATCTCCAGACTCTTCTCCTCGTTCAAGTGAGCCGGTTTGGTCAAACGCGGATAACGACATACTCGATACCTACCATATGTCCAGTGATGGTTTTCTAGAGGGATTAACCAGTAGAAAAGAATGTAAAGAAAAAATCCGCGAGTTGCTTGAAAAAATTAAGCACACACAAAATAGCAATGATGTTCCACCAGAGTTAATCAGAGCACTAAATAAACTCTGCACCATCAGCTTTCCCCAAGAACCCAGACATAGCCGATCTATATCAAGTCATTCATTTCCAACACCATCTCTTCTGGACAATATGAATAAAGCTAGCAGCAGTTCATCATCGACACCAGAAGATGGATCTCTAAGCCAAAATCCGATGAGAAATCCTGCGCTTGACTAGAACAACAAGTCAACCCTTATTCATTATTTCCCGAAACTTGACGACAATGTCTTAGGGCAATATAATGTCATTATGCGCATTTTATTAAGTAATGATGATGGCATTAATGCCCCGGGGCTTAAAGCCCTTGAGACCATTGCTCGTCAATTGACGGACGATGTGTGGATTGTCGCCCCCGAACTTGACCAAAGCGGGGCAGCTCATTCGTTAACATTAAGAGACCCCCTTCGTGTGAGAGAAATTTCTGACAAGAAATATGCCTTATCAGGAACGCCGACTGATTGCGTCTTATTCGCAGTCAATCACCTTTTAAAAGATAAAGCTCCTGACCTCGTTTTGTCCGGGGTCAACCACGGTGCAAACCTTGCCGAAGACATCACTTACTCAGGAACCGTAGCGGCCGCGATGGAAGGATCTCTTCTCCACATTCCATCGATTGCTATCAGTTTGTGTGTGAATAAAGGGCATCCTGCGAAATGGTCAACAGCAGAAAAGCATGTTCCTGATATCCTGTCACACCTTATCAAGACTCAACTTGATCCATATACGTTAATTAACATTAATGTTCCTGATGTTATTGCCCTCTCCGTCAAAGGCATCCGCGTTACTCGTCAAGGTCAGAGAACCTACCAAGACGAACTTCATGAGTGCGTCGATCCACGCGGAAAAAAATACTACTGGGTGGGGATTGTCAACCACGACGGTTCAGGTGAAGCAGGAACAGATCTGGATGCTATCGCAAATGGTTTTATTTCAATCACACCATTATCGCTTGACTTTACTCACGAAAAATCTCTAACTAAACTGAACGAAGTATTTTCAAAGGAATATAATAATGAAGCTGCGTAATTTGATGATCGTCATGCTGGCAGCCAGTGCTTTAACTGGATGTTCAACCAGAAAAGGCGGACCAGCCGATGTTGAATACGACACCTACCAAAGTCCCTATCACGTTGTGGGGCGTGGCGAGACAATCGCCAGCATTGCAAAATCATATCATATTGATAAACGTGAATTGGTTCGTCTAAATGGCATGAAACCCCCTTATCGTATTGTTGTCGGCCAAAAGCTGTTGGTTGGCGCTCACTCAGCTAAACGTCACGATGAGTTTTATTCCCCAGCCGAGGATGCCCCCCAACAAGGTGATGTTCAGGTAAACACACTAGCCCCTCTACCAGGAACAGAAGAAACACCTGAAAATCACGAAGAATTAGGTGCCCCTCAAAGTATAGAGCAAGGAGAAGAGGTAACATCAACATCAGAAGACGATTCCATCACTCAGCAAAATGCCAACGATTCAGAAAAAACCTATAAACCATTAGGCCAATCACCAAAATCAGCCGCATTCTTTAGCTGGCCCGTCCGCGGAAAAATTGCCAAAGGATTTTCATCGGGTAAAGGCGGACATTCTGGTATTAATATTACAGCCCCTAAAGGTACGCCAGTTAAGGCTGCTAACAATGGTGTCGTTAGTCGAACAGAACAAATTCCCGGTTATGGAAAAGTTATTTTGATTCGTCATGACAAAGGGATGATTACAGTTTACGCTCACTTAGACCAAATTACCGTCAAACGCGGCGATGTCGTCGAAGCAGGACAAAAAATTGGCACGGTTGGTAAAACAGGTAACGTCAAGGAACCACAACTACACTTTAAAATCAATAAGGGGAAAACCCCTGTTGACCCTGCAACCATGCTGGACTAAGCTAGAATTTATTATTAGAGGAGAAAAAAATGGCTCAAGGTGGCTTTGATATTATGGCATTTATGCCGTTGATTATGATTTTTGTGATTTTCTATTTTCTGTTGATTCGTCCTCAACAAAAGAAAATGAAAGAACATCAATCCATGTTATCTGCAATTCGCCGTGGCGATCGTATTGTCACAAACGGCGGGTTAATTGGCCTTGTGAACAAGGTAACATCTGATTCTGAACTTCTTGTTGAAATTGCAGACAATGTAAAAGTTCGCGTTGCGCGTAGCATGATCGCTGAAGTCTTGACAAAAACAGAAGCTGTCAATTCTGATGAACCAAAAGCAGAAAAAACCGAAGCCCCGGCCAAAAAGGCTCCGGCTAAGAAAGCAACCAAGACCGTTGTTAAAAAGGACTAAAATCCCATGTTAAACATCGCACGCTGGAAATCAGCTCTTATCGTTCTTGTGTGCATCCTTGGGGTAGTATTTTCTATCCCCAATATGGTTTCTGACGAGTCTCGTAAAAACTTGCCAGAATGGATGCAAAGTACATTCAACCTAGGACTTGAACTTCAAGGAGGATCACACCTTCAACTCGAAGTCGATATGAAGACAGTTCTAAAAGATTATGCTGATAACTTACTTGACGAAGTCAGAACAGCGTTGCGATCAGAAAAACTTGGATATACATCCCTTGTTCTGACGCCGGATCGCAGAGGTGTTACTGTAACTCTTCGAGATCCAAATCAACTTACAACGGCCAAATCAGCCTTAAGAAAAGCAACAGCAGATTTAATCACAAACTATGATGAATCCGGAAAAGTTACGATTTCGTTATCTGATGAAGTTGAACAAAAAGTCAAAGCCAAGGCTTTGGAGAAATCCATCGAAGTCATTCGTCGTCGTGTTGATGAATCCGGAACAAAAGAACCCCTGATTCAACGTCAAGGAACAGATCGCATCATCTTACAGCTTCCAGGTGTCGATAATCCTGCTGAAGTTAAAAAACTTATCGGTAAAACAGCTAAAATGGAATTCCGTTTGGTTGATCATGATGCAGGGAATATTGGACTTGATGCGAATGGTCGACCGACAGGTGCTGTCCCTATGGGGTCTGAAGTCCTTCGCTCTCGCGAACATGGTGACCGTGAGGGTTATGTTGTTGTCAAAAAACAAGTGGCCATAACGGGCGACCGCCTCGTAGATGCTCAGTTTAACTTCCACGAAGCAACTCCGGGCGTATCCATCACATTCGATGCAGTCGGTGCAAAAAAATTCGCTGAAATCACAGCAAACAATGTTAATCGTCAGTTTGCCATTATCTTGGATAATGTGGTTATCAGCCATCCAAATATTAAAGAGCCTCTCATGGGAGGATCAGCCTTTATCAGTGGTGGATTTAAACCCGCAGAAGCTCAAGAACTAGCCCTTCTCTTGCGTGCAGGTGCCTTACCAGCCCCATTAAATGTTATTGAAGAAAGAACCGTTGGGCCGAGCCTCGGGGCAGATTCAATTATGGACGGAAAACGTGCAACGATCTATGCCTTTATTTTTGTGGCAATCTTTATGATCTTGAACTATTCCTTGTTCGGTGCCTTTGCTGACGTTGCGTTGATCTTTAACCTGATCTTATTGTTTTCAGCACTGTCTTTGTTGGGCGCAACCTTAACCCTGCCTGGTATTGCGGGTATCGCACTCACCATCGGTATGGCTGTTGATGCGAACGTTTTGATTTATGAACGGATAAAAGAAGAACTCAGGCACAATGTAAAGCCCGTCATGGCGATTGATGCCGGCTATAGAAAAGCCTTGATGACAATTCTTGACTCGAACATCACAACATTAATCGGTTCAGCAGTTTTGTTTGAGTTCGGATCCGGGCCAATCCGTGGATTTGCGGTCACTCTGGCTCTGGGTATTGTTATATCCTTGTTTACGGCCCTGTCCCTTACACGTCTGATCATCATTGTTTGGGCACGTCGTCAACGTGCTATCAGCAACTTGCCAATCTAAGAAGAGGTTAATAACATGGCACTTATTCGTTTAGTACCAAGCAACGTTAACATTAACTTTGTTGGCATTCGCTTTATTACATTTATCATATCATCACTGGTTATTTTAGCGACTTTATTTACGATCAGCACAAAAGGATTAAACTACGGCATTGATTTCCAAGGCGGTTACATCTTTGAAGTTCGCTTAAAAGAAACACCCAACGTCCCTGAACTCAGAGAAAAACTTGAATCCCTAAATCTAGGAGAAACAGCCATTCAAAAGTTTGGCGGGGATACGGATGTTCTCATCCGCGTTGAGCGCAAAACAGTCGAAGGCATGTCAGAAAACGAAGCGCAACAGACCGTGATCGATCGCGTTAAAGCAACAATTGGTCAAGATCAAGATTACCGCCGGATCGAAACCATTGGCCCAAAAGTCGGAGAAGAGCTGGTTCACAACAGTATGAAAGCTGTTCTATTTGCCTTGGCAGCCATGCTTATTTACATTGCAGTTCGATTTGAATGGCAGTTTGCCGTTTGCGGTATCGTTGCCTTGATGCACGACACCGTTGCAATCTTAGCCTTGTTTTCGATATTACCTTTTGAATTCAATGAAACAGCCATTATTGCGATTCTAATCACAGCAGGCTACTCGATCAATGACACAATTGTTATTTTTGACCGTATTCGTGAGAATTTACGTAAATACAAGAAAATGGAACTTGGTGAATTGATTAATAAAAGCTTGAATGAAACGTTGTCCCGTACAGTTCTTACAGCAACAACAACATTGACGTCTCTTCTGGCTCTTTATTTCTTTGGTGGCAGTGTGATTTCATCTTTCAGCTTACCAATCCTCATTGGTATTATGGTTGGTTCATTCTCATCCATCTTTTTGGCGTCCCCTCTCTTGCTTTATTTAAACCTAAAGAGAGGAACAGAGGTAGGGGCACCTGCCAACAGCAACTAACCGAAAGGACTGAGAAATCAGTCCTTTTTTCAAAAGAGGAACTAATGTCCACCAATTTATTTATTATCAAAATCACCTATACAGCCCCTATTGAAGAAATAGACATACATTTAGCCGACCATCGTGCCTATTTAGATCAATGCTATGCACATGGGCATTACTTAGTATCTGGTCCTCAAATTCCTCGAACAGGAGGGATTATCATCGCGCAAGGATCGTCTCAATCAGATATTGATAAGTTAATGGCAAACGATCCATTTACGATTCATGGTTTAATTGAATATGAGTTAACTAGATTTGAAGCTGTTAAAAGCATAGATACTATCAAAGACTGGCTGAAATAGCATTAAGCTAATGTGAATTCGATATAAGAGCAGCTTGAATAAAACATCATCTCTGATTAACAAAATTAGGTTTTCGTTAGAAAGCCCTAACTTTGGTTGATAGGAGATATAGATTTACTAACGACTTCCTAGATTTCCGACAAAGAAATTCTTACCGTTTTATTAGAGAAATAAGAATTCCTAGCCGAAAATGATGTGATGAACTTCCAAGCTCAAACCGAATAGCTATACAACGAATTCACGTTAGGATGAATTGTTTTGGATAACTTTTTGGATGGCAACGCAATATTTTTAACGATTGACAATAGCTCTAATCAATCTATAATAAAAATTTAATTTATTAAAAACTTATAAAAGATAAAATATTTCGATGAAAAAAACCATCTCTCTTTTAACAATTCTTTGCGCAAATGGTCATGTTAGCGCCAATGATGAGCCCACCTTTGAACAACAAAAACAAATTTTTGTTCAGTATAATACTCTAGAAAATATTCATCGTTCAAACATTCAAGATCCATCTCAAACAAAATATGGTTTAATCATCATGCAGCATTTGAAGATCACGGCAAATGAACAACACTTCAAAGATTTTCTAGAAAAAGTAAGAGAAGAAAATGATTTTCTCTCCGATTTATATACAAAAGCTGATTATATCCTCGATAGTTTCAATGATTCATTTTTTTGGTCTGAGCAAGGAGTTTTAGTTCAATTTCCGGCAATACGGCGCTAGAAAAGTTCTCTGAATGATTATGGAGA
Source organism: Candidatus Paracaedibacteraceae bacterium (assembly GCA_019636055.1). Taxonomy (NCBI): domain Bacteria; kingdom Pseudomonadati; phylum Pseudomonadota; class Alphaproteobacteria; order Holosporales; family Candidatus Paracaedibacteraceae; species Candidatus Paracaedibacteraceae bacterium. The sequence continues at coordinate 712,466 of JAHBYH010000001.1, read as the reverse complement.
TAAAAGGCAATAAAAAACCTTCTTAAATCAAGAAGGTTTTTTAATAAATGAGATAAGATCAATTATCCCTCGACTGAGATTAACTCAACGTCAAATTCCAAAGTTGCATTTGGTGGGATAACCGCACCAGCACCGCGTTCACCATATGCCATGTTGGATGGGATAAGCAGAGTACGCTTACCACCAACTTTCATACCTTGTACGCCTTCGTCCCACCCCTTAATCACTTGACCAACACCCAACATAAAGCGGAATGGTTGGTTACGATCAACAGATGAATCAAACTTTGTACCATCGGTTAGTCGGCCTGTATAGTGAACTGTAACGAGTTTACCAGCTAAAGCCTCAATACCATCACCAACTTTTTCATCGTTAATAACAAGTTTATCTGTCATTTTTGTCTCCTGTTTTTTCTCTTCTTTTACGTTTAGCTGACTATCAGCCTGCACATCTGCATAAGCGCTTGCAACAAGTCCCATAAGTGCCATTAATTTAATCATCTTCCACTTCCCAAATTGACTATATAATCTTTACTATGGTTACGGAGATGGCCTATAAAATGCAATAAAAATCGACAAGTTAGTCAACATTTTAATACACAAAAATCACTTGCATAGATTATCAAATGGATTCTGTCTTCACAAAAAGTTTCTCTCTGTTAAAATTAACTCAACAACTCAAGGAAAATCATCATGATCCCTCCCAAAATCATCCATAATTTTACCCCATACGCCCCGATAAAAGATTCAGTTTTGGTTGGGGGGTGTTTCGATCTTTTGCATTATGGTCACCTTTGTTTTTTAAGAGCCGCAGCTGAACATGGACCTGTCATTGTTGCTCTTGAACCAGATGAATCAATACGTGTTAATAAGAAAAGCCCTCCAATTCACGCACAACACCAACGAGCCGAAATATTAAGTGAACTCAGATGTGTCCATCAAATTATTTGCCTGCCACCGGTCCTAAGGAATTTTGAAGACTACCTTAACCTTGTTCAAAAGGTAAAGCCGGCAACCCTCGCAGTTACAGAGGGAGACCCCCAAGTTAAAAATAAAATGCGTCAGGCCGAAGCTATCGGAGCCAAAGTTATCGTCGTAAACACCTTAATTGAAGGGCTATCTAGCAGCTTAATCAGAGCGACCCACCTCTAGGTCGCCTTGACATATTCGAAGGCAAATTGCGTACAGGAACAAATTCCGCACCAACAGGCATATTTAAGTCAGAATCATAGGATATTGATCGGACAGCTTGAATCATTCCAACAAGTGTTGATATCAAAATAAAGGTTATTAACATCGGATCTAACTGATGATAAAAATCAATGACTTGAAAATAAGCACAGGCGATAAGGGCACTGGCTCCCAGAAAAAAAGAAAGCACTGAAGACACGATAAATGTGCGGATAAATGCAAATATATGCTTAGTCACGGTACTTCTCCTGTGAATTAAGTCTCACTTTAATTAATTGAAATTGACTCGATTTATAAAGTCTAAAATAATGCGCAATCAGACTAACGCTTGTCCCACCAATCACAGCCCTCAACAATTGAAGGAAATCTGAATTATATAAATAATGGCCATCCCCAAAATAGGATATAAAAACAATCGACACCCCGCCTATCAGCAAAATAGCAATCATAGATACAAGGATTGGAAGAACAGTTTTACGCACGCGCCCAAATGGTCGGTGCCACTGATCTTTATAGAAGTTCTTTGAGTCCTGATAGTTCATAATCATCCTGATTAAAAGGGTTGATATGTACTATCAGAATCTCAGAAAAAAGTTAACAGGGAGTTGATATACAAATGATCAAGAGTATGGTTAATAAACCGTATAGTTATCCCCAACCTCAAAAATAAGTATTAACTAATATTCGTAGCCGACGCTTTCCTAGCGGCTTGATGACCCGTTGGAACCCTGCCTATAGGACTTGAGTTGCTACGCTGAAGGGACGCTGTCGCATTAAACGCTATTCTTAAACCACGAAGTGTCGGAACAAACTGATCGATTGAACCATAAATATCATCACTGAACAACTCAGGTTTGATCGCTGATTCAGCATAAGAGGATAACATGCCCGATCCCTTAATCAACCGAACCCATGACTTCTCAGCGAAATAAAACTGGGCGATTTTGGGCATCCACCTTGAATAATAACGAATAATCTGATCTAGATTATCTCCCCACCCCCTCAACATCTGGGTACGTATTTCAGGAGAGTCAATGCGATTGATCCGTTCATACATTGTTATTTGATTATCAGCAAGGTTTTTAAAAATATGATTCCATAAATGAATCATTCGAGTCAAATTTGCCAATGACAACATCAGGTCTTCGGGTCGCATAACACTTAAGTCACTACCTTTTAACTCAATGCGGTCAAATCGAATTTTATATTGGTTTGCAACATTTTCAAAAAAATCTCTAAAGCTTTTAGTTCCCGTAAAGAGCACATCATCAAACCTTAAAATAACTTGCCCTTCAGTTGCCTTAACCGTATCTTGAATAAAATCATCAAAATCAGGACTTTGTGCCCACGCATAAAAATCTTTAAATTCAGCCACATTCCGGACATCTTGGGTTTGCAGCCCAAGAGCGAGAGAAATATAAAGTAAAACTATTTTCATTGTCTGTCTTTTCTTTTTAGATAGAAATAAGTAGTCATGAATAAAAAACAATAGGAAATTCCAAGATTTCGCCCTATTTTAGTAAGAAATACACCTTATACTAGATTTATCATGACATTTCATGCAACTGTTGTAACCCTATTCCCCGAAATGTTCCCCGGATCCTTGGGGAGATCCTTAACGGGAAAAGCTTTGGATGACGGCAAATGGCATCTTGACACAGTGCAAATCCGCGACCATGCGCAAGATAAACACCTTACCGTTGACGATACGCCCTATGGCGGGGGAGCCGGGATGGTCATGAAACCGGATGTGGTGGATCGCGCCCTGACTGCCGCAAAAGAAAAGGGATCTCCTAACCGTAAGCTGATTTATCTAACCCCCCGCGGTAAACCTTTCTGTCAAGCCATGGCTCATGATTATGCTAATACTGACGGACTAATTTTACTGTGCGGCCGTTACGAAGGTGTCGATCATCGCGTCGTTGAAGAATGGGACATGGAAGAGGTCAGCATTGGTGACTATGTCTTGACCGGTGGTGAATTACCCGCTCAAATTTTACTTGATGCAACGGTTCGACTCCTTCCCGATGTCTTGGGAAACAAAAAATCTTTAGAAAATGAGAGTTTTGAGCTTGGAATTTTAGAACATCCGCAGTATACTAAACCTCAAAACTGGAAAAATAAGATCGTGCCTGGTGTGCTGCTCTCAGGCGATCATCAAAAAATTGCCGAATGGCGCCAGGAAGAAGCAGAAAGAATAACGCGAGAGCGTCGGCCAGATTTATGGCAAGCGTTTCTCAAAACTCGTATTTAGGAGTTATTCATGAACTTGTTACAAAAGTTGGAACACGAGCAACAAACTCGATTGTCCGAAGGCAAGGTGATCCCAGAATTCAAAGCCGGTGACACCGTCCGTGTAAATGTTAAAGTTGTCGAAGGTGAACGTACTCGCGTTCAGCCATACGAAGGTGTTGTCATCGGTCGTCGCAATGCAGGCGTTCGCTCAACATTCCGCGTTCGCAAATTATCATCCGGTGAAGGCGTTGAGCGTGTATTCCACCTCTTCTCACCAAACATTACCGTAGAACTTGTTCGTTCTGGTCGTGTTCGCCGAGCAAAGCTTTATTACTTGCGTGGACGCACAGGTAAAAGAGCTCGTATCGCAGAGCTTAAAAAGCCAAGAGTTGTCGCACAAGCAACAGCTTCAGCTGAATAAGCTTTACCATACTCAAGGGGCGATCTCGGTCGCCCTTTTTTATGCCAAGATTAAACAAATTAAAAGAATAATAATAAGAATTTTTGTTTTATCACGTCATTCAAACAGATTTATAGCATCGTTAGTTCACTAAAAACTATTAAGTCACGCCAGTAATAGGGTCTTATTAGGCTGCTTAATAACAGTGATATTTTTCATTCACTTATGCTATCGAATCTTTCATATGAATTCGTAAACAAAAAATAAGAATAAAAAATTGACTAGGAGGAGAGTCATGAAACAACTACTATTAAGTGCCCTATTGCTGTCTACAGCAACCGGGATGGATACCGATGATCATGGAGCCCCATCAAAAAAACGCTTCCACGATACAATGCAGGGTATTCCAGAGTTACAAAGCGTAAGAGGGCAATCTATCCATCCGGAGCTAGATCGCTGGAAAAAAGAGATTCAAAAAGCAATAACTCTAGGTATCCCGGATGTATGCTATATTATGCTAGATCAAAATGGTCACATGCGCCCTGTTCAAAACTATCAAGAAGCTCAGATGTATCACAGACAAATCCAAGAACGTCGAGCCATTCGAGAACAAGCCCCTGATCGATCAAACCTGAACAAACGAGCGAAATTTATTGAAGAAGAGCTAGGCCTAGGAATCCACCAATGCTTCGGCATCTCTGAAGAGGAATTAGAACGTTTAACTAACATTCAAAATCGGTTAAACCAGTTTCTTGCCCACTCAAAGAGCATCACAGCTGATGCCACTATCCCGGTTCTATCAACATACATCGGATACAAACGGCCAACTCAGCAACCCAATGATCAGATTAATATTCAAGTCGTCAGTATTATTAATCGCCTTATTCCTACGTTGAAAGGCATCCAAGAACTCTTAGATTCTATTTCAGACGAATCTCTTGCAATTGCCCCCAAAACAGCTTTAAAAGGAACAAAAGAAGGATCTGTCCCTGAATTACTTGAGCGAGCAACCTTATTTCTTTCTGAGCAAGCACCAGAAGCAACGTATCTCAGCATTCAAAATCTACTCTCAACCATAAAAACCGCTGATTACGATATTGCACATCACCGTTCTGGGAAAACAGGGGTAAAAGGTTTAACACGGTTAGAAGCGCTTATTGGCGGTTATGAATTTGGATCAACTGATACATTTTACCCTCAAACCCCAAGCCTCTATAATATCATTCTGGGATGCAACCTAGAGGATACCATAAAAGAGCAACTGATCGCATACCGGGGACAACTTCTAGCCATCTCAAGACTTATCACACAATCTGAGTCCCCTAGACTTACAAATGAACACACCATTAACCTACTCTGCCAAAACAACCAACAGCTACGCCTTGTTGCTCAAAGACTTGCAGAGCAACACGAACACAACGATGGTATCACATTAACATACAAAGATGCCGATTCTAACTTGAGCCGTTGGATAAAACAAAGAGCATTCATGCGACTTAACATTCTGCAAACAAGGGCTGATTTCAGCAAGTCTCATCAGGAAGCGCAGGCAAAGACACAAAGACTTGATGACATTAAAAGACGGTTAATAAGAATGTCATCAGATTTTATGGATAGGGCAAAATCATTAGCACCAATCCTTAAAATATTAAAATCACTCGATGAAACACCCACTTTAGATTTAACAACGGCAAATCAATTTGCTGAAGCCATTGAAAGCTTTCTTGCAACCAAACCTGGCCGTATAAGTGTCGACGTATTAGAAGCAAATTTTGGCCAATACTTCCAAACAGCGACGAGAGGTTCTCTGCTTGAGGATCTTGCTTGGTTTAAAAACGAGCAGGTTTCAGTGCAAGATTCAGCTCAAACTGACGCACTCATCACCTCTATTGTTGAAGCACAACAAGCTCACCAAGCCTTCCTTACAGCGCTTGAAAATATTCGGGCCAATCTAACATCCTTAACATTTAGATCCAACAGCGATACAGGAATTGTAAAAACCCAATTCTTTCTAACAGAAATGCTTAGACCTGAAAATAATTATATGACTCTCCCTTCCTCTGAAAGAGCAGACCTATATACGCATACACTAAATGCACTGTTAGATCCCATAATCTGGAGTGATGAGGCTAGAGATTTAGCACAAGCTTTATTTACAGCAGCCCGCGATGCCTATGTGACATCTTGCAAAAAAATAGCAAACATTGCCTTACCCGAGTATGATGAAGGAGAGTCATTTCAACTCCCCGGATTTGAGGCTATTTTAACTGAAGAAACAACAGAACAGGCCAACAATGGGTTTACGCCACCACCACCGCCACCCCCATCAGCATACTCGTGGCCGCGATTACAGTCAGCACTAAATCAACACTTAAAATTAGATCCAAAGTCAAAACAACAGACGGTGGATTTGTTGACTGGTCTGGTTAATACAAACTTAAAATATGCCGATGCAACCATTCCAAACGCTTTAGAATTAAAACAAAAACTGGGATTAAACTAAATGAAAAAAATAATTCTACCTTCCGCTCTTATCCTATCATCCAGCATGGCTAAAATTGATGTCACAGCAGGACTTCTTCTTGGCGGCGCACACGAAAAAAGCAAAATAGCAGAATCCGTCACTATGCCGGCAGACAATTATGCCTTTGGTCAGAAAAATAAAGGCCGAGGGTTCCTGGGTGGCATCAGCATTGGCGCCCAGACGCAAGCATCAAAATTTGTCATTGGGGCTGATGTTGAAGTTTTTGCTGCACAGTCAAAGCAAACAACAACAAAACAACTTGATGATTCTGTTATTGGCCAATCTAAAGTTTATAAACGTGACCTCCGATATCTTGGTGGCTATAACTTTGGCCTGAAAATCGGATATGCGATCACCGAAGGAATGACTATATACCTTCGCCCCATGATCGGTTTAGACCGTTTTGAAACTAAAATTATGTATATGGATGACGTAACAACGCCAATTAACAATCGTCGTAAAAACAATCACGTGATTGCAAAGGGTATCGGCTTTGGGCTTGAAAAACGGGCAGGATCGTTTCTTGTCGGTTTAGAAGGTCGTTATGTCAAAAACGGAACAATCCGACAAACACAGCGTTTTTTTGATGCGCCTCAAGATATTACAAAGCTGAAAACAAAACCAACGCGTTACATGGCGTTGGTCAAAGTCTCGTACGTTTTTTAAGGAATAAGAGGGCATGCGATAGCCCTCTTTTTTAATCTATTCTTTGTTAACTTTTACCTGTCGCAGCAATGTAATAACAACACGACGATTTTCAGGAGCCATCGGATTTTGTGGATCAGCAAGATCCGTATCGGCTTTCCCTTCTATAGCGTTAATCCGGCTTTTATCAACACCATTATTAACCAGAATCCGTCGACTTGCATTAGCCCGATCTGTCGACAATTCCCAGTTTGTTAAAAGAGATCGCTGGGAATATTGATTCGCATCGGTATGCCCAATAATATTAAGTTTATTGGGCACCCCTTTAATGGCTGACGCTATAACCTTTAGAATATCTTCCATTTGTTTATACATACGACTTGAGCCACTCGGGAACATAGCATTCCTCAAATGATCAATAACCTCAATATTAAGCCCATCTTTTGTTAGGCTAATTTTAATATTTTTATTAAGTTCCTTTAGATCCGGCATTTTCTCAAGACTCTGTTTAATTTGTTCACTAACTTCGTTTAGTTTGGATTCTTCTTCCTGTTGCGATTTATAGGTCTGAGCCTGCGATGCTTTAAGAAGCTTATTCTCAATGTCTTTCTTGGCTGAATCCTCTTCCTGTTTTTTGATATCCTCAGTCCGCCCGCCATTATCATTTGCGTTAACATCGGGATGCTCCGTTTCACCCGCAGCAGAACCGCCTTGTCCTCTTTCAGTAGGGGGCATCGGTTTAACTTTTATGATATTTTGCGGGGTATCATCCATAGTTCCTTGAGTTTCTTTGATGGATGTCCCCCCCATGACTCCTTCATATCCACCCCCTTTTGATGTTGAAGCAAACGGATCAAAATAATTAGCAATCCCTCGACGCTGTTCTTCTGATGTTGCATTCAGCAACCACATCAATAAGAAAAATGCCATCATTGCCGTTACAAAGTCAGCATAAGCAATTTTCCAGGCACCACCGTGGTGGCCATGCCCAGAAACTTTTTTTATTTTCTTGATAATCGGTTGAACGGGCTTATCACTCATCTAGGCCCCCGGCAAATTTTGAATAGCCTCTTCCATTTCCGCAAAAGATGGTCGAAAGTCTGTCTCAATACTTTTACGAGCAAATTCAACAGAAATGGCCGGCGCATAACCATTCATACTCGCCAAAATACCGGCTTTCATACAACTGAGATACCGCGATTCGCCTTCCTGCAGGATCTTCACACAACTCGCTAGGGGAGACATGACGCCATATGAAATCAAAATACCCGCAAAAGTACCAACCAAAGCAGCACCAATCAAATGACCTAATATTTCAGGTGGCTGATTAATAGATCCCATTGTGTGGATCACGCCCAAAACAGCAGCAACAATTCCAAGAGCAGGAAAAGACTCCCCAAATGTCGTTAATGTTCCACTGACCGCGTGCTGTTCTTGATGATGGACGTCTAATTCTTCGTTCATTAAGTCTTCGATTTGGTGAACATTTTCTGCGCCCATTGTTAACATCCGCATATAATCACAAAAAAAGTCAGTAGCATGATGATCGTTGACAAAAACAGGAAACCTACTAAAGAGAGAACTATCATGAGGGTTATCCAAATGTGCTTCGAGCTCCAACATTCCCTTTGTTTTTATCAATTTAAAAATTGTATATTGCATCGTCAAAAGCTCAAGAAAATCTGCCTTTGTATATTTGGCTCCTTTAAAAGCCCGGCCATAGGCAGCCCCAATCTTACCCAAAAGATGTTTCGGCGTTGCGATCACCATCGCCCCAGTTGCCGCACCAAAAATAATCACAAATTCAAGGGGCTGCCATAGGACACCAACATGCCCGCCATGAGCTGCATAAGCTCCAATAACGCACCCGAAAACAACAACTATACCGACAATAAATAACATTTACTCACCAAGGCGAACTCGTTCTTAGTCTAAGTTTGCGCCCGCTCGGGTAAAAAAAGAGTAAACTTTCATTTTTTTTAACTCCTAATTATAAATAAATATTGATTAAATTTTTACCAAATCGTATGGTCTTCATGTGTAAGAACTTAACAAAGGAATGATGTGATGTATAACTTCTTAAAAGTAATTCTCACCACGACGTGCTTTACGCTTATTCTAACACCAACTTTTGCCTCAGATGATGAAGGTGAAAGCGGGGGAGTTGATATCTCTAGCTTATTTGGTGGTGGCAATCAAACTCAACAACCAAAAATTTCTAGCTACCTACTTCAACAGATTCCAAGCGATCCTCTATCCGATTCAACAGACAAGCTGAAGCAAATTTTTGAAAACGGTGGGAAGTTCTCTTATGGTTGGCACACTGGTGAAAAAATTCTAACCGTTGGAATAAACTATGATCCTGCAGCAAAAATAACACCCACGATGGAATCATTTAGAAGCATTGAAGAGTCATTGAGCGGAACAATAAGCACTGTCTTACAAGTAGCGTTCTTTCCAGAAGGCGATAACTCTGTTGAATCACGAGCACAACGTACCCGTCTTGTAACTAGCCAGACAGTCGCCTTAAAAACCCTCAGCGACCCTAAAAAAATCGATTTCTTTAAAGCTCATCCTGAACTATTTGGTGATGGTGGAGTTGATCAATTCATTCAGACAAATTTACAAGGCGCATTCACGGCCCCCTCAACCTTCGAGGAAGAAGAAAATGCCCTAGATCGAGCATTATTAAAGAAGGTTCTTGAGTCAGATGCTGCCTTCACATTCAGCTTTGCTTTTCCTCGGACTGATGGTATTTTTTCGGATAAAAAGGCAAAACAAGAAATAGGATTTGGCAATAGCAGCCTAAATTATGTGGTTCAACAAAATAGCCTAGGTACAATTTCTGTTCAATTCTCATCATCAGCAGCAACAGAAAGAGCAACTTTAGGTGACCGCAGAGTAACATCGCAAACAGGCCTAAGTGATATTATCTCAGAATTTGAATCTCTTGTTATGCAAACATTGAACCGTTTCATCACAGCAGCAGCCATGAAATCAGGCGCATCTTCTGGCAGACCAGGGATGTATCATTAAGACACTATAAATCTTGCAGAAACGGCGGCATGGTCAGATCCAAACCGCCGCGCCTGCGGATCTTGGACTCATCATTATCGCAAGAAAATGTAATTTCATGTCTTCTTCCCATGATTTAATTTAACTTTAACGTAAAAACATGAGATCATATCCAAAATTAATTTAGTTAAGATTAAAAAATGAAATATTTCACTGTTGTTGCTCTTGCCCTTAGAAATTCTAAAAATGAAGTCTTGATCGTTCAACGTCCGGATACAACTTATTATTCAGGGTACTGGGAGTTTCCGGGTGGAAAAATTGATCCTAATGAAACACCAGAACAAGCCCTATGTCGTGAAATTATGGAAGAAATAAACCTGACTATTCATGAAAAAGACTTAACCCCCATTGCCTTTACGACCCATCAATATCCTCATGCGCATGTGACAATTTTATTATTCAATTGTACAACCTATGAGGGGGAACTTAAAATGAATGAAGGCCAACCGGGATATGTATGGATTAAGGCTGATCAAATCCACACCCTAAAAATGCCCGAAGGGAATTATAAAATATTAGATCGACTAATCGATTTTAATAAAACGGCTATTTTATCTTAATTTTTATGATGTATACTAATCTCAAAGATTAGGAGCTGGAGTTCGATATGGAGCAGTGGCAAAAACTTGCAGCAAAGGAGCTTAAAGAACAATCTCTTGGAGATTTGACGTGGCATACAACAGACAATATTGCTATATCTCCCGTTTATGGCCAAGATTCTTTACCAGGATTCCCTCCCTATACGCGCGGTGTACGCGCCACCATGTACACCAACCGTCCCTGGACAATCCGCCAGTATGCTGGGTTTTCATCAGCGGAAGAGACCAATGCTTTTTATCACGAGTGCCTTAAAGGCGGACAAATGGGATTGTCTGTTGCGTTTGACCTTGCCACCCATCGTGGTTATGATTCTGATAACCCGCGTGTAACAGGTGATATTGGTAAAGCCGGTGTTGCCATCGATACTGTGGATGACATGAAACGCTTGTTTGACGGTATTCCTCTTGACAAAATCAGCGTTTCCATGACCATGAACGGGGCCGTTATTCCAGTTATGGCATTTTTTATTGTCGCAGCCCAAGAACAAGGCATTGACCAAGACAAACTATCAGGCACCCTGCAAAATGATATCCTCAAGGAATTCCTTGTCCGCAATACATTTATCTATCCCCCTGCCCCCAGCATGCGAATCGTGGGCGATATCATCACCTATTGTTCAAAAAGCATCCCCCGTTTTAACCCCATTTCGATCTCTGGCTATCATATGCACGAAGCCGGCGCAACACCTGCTCAAGAATTAGCCTATACGCTAGCAGATGGTCTTGAATATGTAAGGACAGCCCTGTCTATGGGGCTTAACGTCGATGATTTTGCGCCTCGCTTGTCTTTCTTTTTTGGGATTGGCATGGATTTCTTTTCTGAAGTGGCAAAACTTCGTGCGGCTCGGACTCTATGGCATGATATTATGACTGAATTTAAACCAGAAAATCCGCAAAGCCTTATGCTGCGAACTCACTGCCAAACATCAGGGGTCAGCCTAACCTATCAGGATCCCTTGAATAATGTTGTACGCACAACCATCGAAGCGTTAGCAGCTGTCCTGGGTGGTACTCAATCTCTCCATACAAACTCCTTTGACGAAGCTCTCGGTCTTCCCACACCGCAGAGTGCTCGGGTAGCGCGGCATACCCAACTGATTCTTGCTGAAGAAACAAATGTCACAAAAGTCGTCGACCCCCTCGGTGGTAGTCACTATGTCGAAGCCTTAACTCAATCCCTCATTGATAAGGCCAAGGAATACATGAAAGAAATCGAAGATCTTGGCGGCATGACAAGAGCAATCCAATTAGGTCTTCCCAAAAGACGTATTGAAGAAGCAGCGGCAGGGCGACAAATTCGCCTAGATCGCCAAGAAGACATTGTTGTGGGAGTCAATAAATATCAAAGCAAAGATATCCCTAATGTTGATGTTTTGGACATTGATACTCAAAAAGTTCGCAACCAACAACTCCAGTCTCTTAAGGTTATTAAGAAATCCCGAAATCAAACACAAGTTGATCAACTAATACAAGCCCTAAGAGATGCAGCAAAATCATCAGATAATTTACTGGATATTGCGATAAAAGCAGCCAGAGCCAGAGCAACACTCGGTGAAATCTCTCAAGCATTAGAAGATGTATTTGGTCGCTATCAAGCCCCTGTAAAAACCTTAACCGGAGTCTGGCAAAAGTCTATGATTAACGATGCTGAGTTCATTAAATTACGAGCAGATGTTGCAAGTTTTGCTAAAAAAAATGGTCGTCAACCCCGTATCCTTTTAACAAAACTCGGACAAGATGGTCACGATCGTGGCATCAAAATCATTGCAACGGCCTTTGCTGATGCGGGCTTTGATGTGGATTTGGCTCCCCTATTCCTAACTCCTGCTGAAGCCGCGAAACAGGCCGTGGAAAATGACGTTCATGTGATTGGCATCTCATCGTTAGCAGCAGGACATAAAACCTTGATCCCTGAATTAATCCAAGAATTAAAATCCTTTAAGGCGGATGATATAAAAGTCATCTGCGGAGGGATCCTACCACCGGCAGATCATCAATTCTTGATTGATAGCGGCGTATCAGCGTTATTCACCCCTGGCAGCCCATTGATTGAGGTTGTCAAGAAAACACTTGATATTATCTGAAGTTACAATCCGTAAAATGATCATTGACCATTCCAACTGCCTGCATAAAAGCATACATAATGGTTGAACCAACAAAGGACATCCCCCGTTTTTTGAGATCTTTTGAGAGCTTATCCGACTCAGGTGATGTCGCCTTTACATCTGCCATAGACCGAGGATGGTTGACAATAGGCTTGTCTTCTACAAAATTCCACAGGTAATTAGCAAAACGACCAAACTCTTTTTGGATAGCCATAAAAGCAAGGGCATTCTTACGCACAGAATACACTTTCAGGCGATTGCGAATAATGTCACCAGTCTGTAGAATCAGATCTAACTCAGCATCAGACAGGGCTGAACATTTAATTGGATCAAAGTTATGAAAAGCTTGACGATATCCATCACGACGCTTCAGTATTGTATACCAACTAAGCCCGGCTTGAGCCCCCTCGAGAATCAGCATTTCAAACAAATGTCGGTCATCATAAACAGGGACGCCCCACTCATGATCATGATAGGCAACGTAATCTTGCTTATCCAAGGGAACCCAAGAACAACGATTCACTTTATATAACTTTCGATGATGATTGTGGTGCGGTCGAGAAGACTCGAACTTCCACAGGATCTCTCCCACAGCGACCTCAACGCTGCGCGTCTACCAATTCCGCCACGACCGCAAATGATGTACAATAAATATCAAATCCACGCTGATTTAGCAAGGAGTATTATCAGCAAAAGAAAAAGAACGCTAGTAGGTATTATCGATGCCTCCCCCCCTACCATTGCAAAAGAGGCATTTTTTACTTACCGCTCAATAGGAATGTCGGATCAATAATGATCTTACCCTCGGTTATCTTAACATCAGGAACAGCCTCGGCTGTAAATGGTAATGTCATGATTTCGCTTGTTGGTGTTTTAATATCGAAAAAGTCACCCGCACCAAAATTCTGAACAGACAAAATCTCACCGATTAAATTTCCGGATACATCCTCTACCTTTAACCCCACCAAATCTTCATAATAGAACTCATCCTCATCGGTTTCCGGTAATTCAGACCGATCAACAAACAATTGAGTTCCACGCAACTCCTCAGCGGCATCACGATCATTAACACCGTCTATAGTCACAACTAATAGGTCATTATGCTTTGGGGCAAATAATTTTAACTCATAGGGTTTGCCAGACGCATCCCGTAATGTTTCATAATCGAATAAATCTTCAGAATATTCAGTAAAGGTCTTAATTTTGACGGCCCCACGAACACCGTGTGGTGAAGTAATTTCCGCCAAGCAGACTGGATTTTTTAATGTTGGATCAGTTATTTTTTTGAGTGCCATTGTTATATTCCCGTGAATATCAAGATATTATTCTAAACTATTCAAGATATGAGCCGAATACTGGTAAAAATCGAGACCCCAACCTTTGCTAAGGCTTTGGTGAACAGGATTTTATGTACATGAGAGCACCTGAAGCGCAGATTCTCAGCAGTAGGCGGTCATAGACTGGATAGTTATATCCCATAAAAAAGCCCTGACTACTTGTCAGGGCTAAATTTTTCTAGAGCAAGAAATTACTCAGCAGCAGGCGCTTCTTCTGCAGGAGCAGCTTCTTCAACAGCCGGAGCTGCAGCAGCTGCTTTTGCTTCTTCAGCAGCTAAACGTGCAGCCTCAGCCGCTTCAGCTTGTTCTCTTAGGCGTTCTTGAGCTTTTGCCTTTGGTTGAGATTTCTTTGTTTGCTCAGCTTTTTCTGCACCCTTAACAAGACCGGCAGCAGCCAAGAAACCAGCAACACGATCAGACGGTTGCGCACCAACAGACAACCAGTATTTCGCACGATCCGCATTAATAACGATGCGTTCAGCGTGACCTTGTTCTAAAAGTGGGTTATATGTCCCAACTTTTTCAATAAATTTACCGTCGCGTGGAGCTGTCGCTTCAGCAACAACGATTCTGTAAAAAGGACGCTTTTTTGCGCCACCACGGGCTAGACGAATTTTTAAAGCCATTATTTTATCTCTATAAAAAAATACAATTGTCCATATAATTACATTATTCACAGCACATCTGCAATAAAAAACTTGAGCATTCACCCAAGTTTTTGATTTTTATTTGATTTCGCCCTTAAGCAACAGCATTATACTTGGCTGAAAATTGCTCAAAAGCTGCAATTGCATCAGCTGCATACATTAAGGATGGGCCACCCCCCATGTAAATAGTCATACCAAGAACTTCTTCGACTTCCGCCTTTGTTGCCCCCAGTTTCACCAAGGCTTCTGCATGGAACCCGATACATCCGTCACAACGGGTTGCAACACCAATTGCCAAAGCAATCAACTCTTTGGTTTTCTTATCCAACGCACCATCTTTCAAAGCAGCCTGAGCCATAGAAGAAAACCCCTGCATCGTCTCAGAAATATCAGAACGCAAGGTTTTCATATTCCCTGAAATTCGCTGAGTAATTGCGATATAATCTTTTTGCATAATAAACTCCATAGTCGGCACTTGAATACATTAGATACTTATAATATATTATAGATATGATGATGACACAAGACCATTTATTTCAAACAAAAGCTACAGCGGCAGAAACATTATTAAAGCAACTGGCCAACAGAAATCGCTTAATGATATTGTGCACCCTTATCTCAGGCGAAAAGAATGTAAGTGATCTTATTGAGGCAACAAAATTATCACAATCTTCTGTCTCACAGCATCTCGCCAAACTTAAAAGCGAAAGCATCATAGTATCAAGAAAAATAGGTCGCCAAGTATTTTATAGACTGAACAATATGAAAGTAATAGCGCTCATATCAACCCTCCACTTAATCTACTGTTCAGATTAGATAACCCTAATATAAAGGAGATTCTCATGCCCTATAAATCAGTGCCCCCAGAAACACTAAAACAATGGTTAGATCAAGATGAAGTGATCCTAATCGATGTCCGCGACCCGAGCGAATATGCGAGTGGCCACATTATGGATGCAGTATCAATACCCTTATCTCAAGTCTGTATCACCGCATTACCCGAATATCCCAACAAAAAAATCGTCATCAACTGCCAACGGGGTATGCGTGGATTAGCAGCCTGTCAGAAGCTAGAAACTGAATTAGACAAGAACACGCTCTACAATCTTGAAGGCGGGATATCTGCTTGGGTAGAGGCCGGCCTGCCTATTACCGGACAACAGTTACCCAGAATGTCATTGATTCAACAGGCACAACTTACCATAGGAATCTGGACCTTAATCAGCGTCACCCTCGCCCTAACTGTCAACCCAACTTTGGCCTTACTCGCAACAATTCCCGGAATCGGTCTTATTTATGCCGGCCTCAGCGGAACATGCGGATTAACTTATCTAATGGCATTAATGCCATGGAATAAATCCTATAGCCAGTTAGATTAGTGATTAGACAAGCAACAGGTATGAAGCGTACCCTTAGTACATTGAGTGACGCTATTATAGTCAGAACAAAATAAACCGGTTATAAATAAGTCGTTAAAAAGAGTTGTTCTAATGAAAGTCCTGTTTTACGTCTTAATTTTTTTGCTTGAGCCCATTTTTTCTCGATAGGATTGAGATCTGGGGAATAGGGTGGCAAATATAATAACTTATGCCCTGCATTTTCTAGCATTTCATATATAAGCGGACTTTTATGAAATGTGGCATTATCCATAATTACAACGCTTTTAGGTGGTAATTTTGGGATCAAATCTTGATCCACCCACGCATTAAAAACTTCTGTATTCACACTGCCGTTCAGTAAAGTGACTGTTAGCAAAACCCCTTTACACAAAGCCCCGATTACATTCGTTCTTCCTTTTGCTCCCCAATCCTGCAGACCATAACATTTCTGTCCTTTCGATGAATATCCATGTGTGCGAGGCATATCATGGGCAAACCCACTTTCATCTATGAAGACTAAAGGAAGTTCATCCTTTCTTAACTCCTCAATTGTTTGACAAAACATAGACCGCTTTTCGGGATTCGCCCTTGGGTGGTTTAGAGTTTTTTTTATAGGAAACACCTAATCGTTTAAGGGCATAGTGAATGCACATTTGACTAACCTTGAATCGTTCTGCTCGCTCATATTGGTACGAATCTGGATACTTCTCCACATCTTGTTTCAAGAGATCCATGTTAATGGCTGTGGCAGGTTTATTACGACTCAGTAAGGGGGATAGCCTTCGATGCCATCTTACTAATGTCGTTTTTCCTATCCCAAAATATTTTGCTGTTTCCTCGTAGGTAAAACCTTCTCTTGCTTTTACCTCAAATACTTTTATACGAAAATCTATTGAATACGTCATTTAGAAAATTACTCAAACCTTTTTCTAAAATTATAGCCTTTTTATTTTGTTTTGACTATATGATGCCCACTGAGTAATATGAATGGCTATAAAAATCCCCCTTTTTCCCCAAACAAGTTCTGTATCGCATTTACATCAAAACCCATAATCTGATTCCATATTCCTATTTTATTTAAATACAAATAACACCAAGAAAATAAAAATTGTATTTATACCAAATAAACCCATATATAAAATTATAAAATGTAATAGGATCAAAATACATGCACAAAAGACTTTTATCTTCCCTCCTCCTCAACCTTTCCAGTCAAGCTTTTGATCAAGCTGAATTGTTATTCGAAAAAAAAGATTATACAGGCGCTGTCACGACATTCTTAAGGGACACGCAAATCAATGATGCACGCGTCTTTCCTTTCCTGCAATATTGCCAAGAAAATAACCTTATAGACCCAGATGCACTTGAAGGCCAAACAAAATCTGATTGGGTTGAACGACTCGACCACGCCCAATTCGCGCCAACAGGTTATCCGGGCGGCGATGTATTTTTAAAAATATCCCTACTTGCCCAGAGTCTAGATACAAACCAGAAAGATATAGCCAGTCAAATTGAATCATTAAGTAATCAATACCAAACAGGTTATGGTTATTTTATCTTAGCTCGTTATCAAGAAGCAAAATTAGGCCAAAAACCAAGCAATAGCCAGATAAAAACTACTATCAAAGGATACTTGAAGGCAGCCAAATACGCAGATCCTTACTCAATTCTCGCTCTTGACCGCCTTAAAAGCGTTGCAGGCAAGCACAATATTAAAATAGAAAAATCATATTTGCATGAAGCACAGTATTTAAAAAGCCAAGGGATATTATCAGTTAACGCCGAATCAGGACTTCCAGAGACAACACTATCCAGACTTTATACAGCTGGCGGAAAACTACCAGGCACACCGCCTGTAACGCTTCCTAAAAACGCACATCGCAAAGCACAATGGCAATTTGTAGCAGCCCAAAAAGGGAACGCCGACATACAAATTATGTTTAGTTACTATGCCAACAAACTCAGTATAGACTTGCCATCTATCCCGTCAGCCGAAACGCCTCAGCAATTAAGATGGTTTTATCTTGCTGCATTATCCGGCAGCTTTGATGCTCAACATAAACTAGGAGAGGCTTTTAGCGAAAACCCCGAAAGCAGCTTTGCTCCGGATATCAATCGAAGCATCTATTGGTTTACAAGGGCACTTGAATCATTCAAAGCCATACAACCCACAGATCTGAATTATACCACACACCAAAAATCCCACTCTCGATGTCTTCAAATGCTTGGAACTATATATGACAAAGGATTAAGTGGCATAGAGGTGGACGAAAGTAAAGCTTTGGATTACTTCAGAACAGCCGCAGAGCTATACGAAGATCCGACTGCACTCTATAATACAGGAAGCATGATTGATAATGGACGCGGAACCCAAATTGACCCCGCTGCTGCAAAAAAGTATTTTGAACGCGCCTCAAACAAAGGCGATCAAAACACATCGTTATTGTTAGCAAAACGCTATCTCAACGGATCTGGTGACGTATACCCCAAAAATCAGATCTTAGCTTTTGGCTATCTGAAGCGAGCAAAAGACCTTCCGGAAGCAAAATATCTTTTATCCGGATTACTCGCCCATGTCCATCCTGGTTTTGATACGTTCAATATCCCCAAAGATGAGCAAGAAGCCGCAAGACTTCTGAGAGAAGCAGCACAAGAAGGTGATAAAGATGCACAAAACTATTGGGTTGCAAAGAACCTAAATCAGCGTGAGACTCTACCCCCTTCAGATCAAGAACTTTTAATTAAATTTGTTATAACTTTAGCCAAGGAAAACAACACCACAAATATTGAGCAACTATGTCTTTTGATGATCGAAAACTTCAAAAATCACTTTGAGAATTGTGATGAGAAAATTCACGAGTACTTAGTGCTCTTAGAAAAAGAAAAATCAGAATTTGCCTATTGCAATCTTGGCTACGCTTATGAACAAGGTCTATGGGGCTTTGAACTGTCATTAGAGACAGCAATTAAGTATTATCGCCTTGCACCGGATCACCATGGAGCACAAACAAATTTAGGGTTCTGCCTTGAACAGACACAAGGCCGCACAGCATCAGATGAAATCGTTGGACTTTACAAAAAATCCTTAGCTTTGGGTAATCCGATTGCAGCTAATAATCTCGGCGCCCTTTATCAAAACGGTGTCATCGTCGAAAAAGATGATGAGCTCGCAGAAATGTATTACGGACAAGGAGCTGAAATGGGGGATGCTGATGCAACAGTTCAATACATATCATACGGTCTCTCACGGCTAAGAACGACAGAAGAACTATCAGACTTGATTCAGCTAACCCACCAGCTTGATTTGAATGAGCCATATCATCAGTACGTTACAGCAACTGTCTTGATCAATACTGAAGCTACAGATACCGCAATTAACTTACTTGTTTCTGCTGCAACATCCGGCGTCATTCAAGCCCAATACACATTGGGTCTATATCTATACATAACATCGTCGAACTTTAAGGATGATCGCAAGTTAGCTATGCGAAAAGAAGCATTTATTTTCTTACAAAATGCAGAAGATGCCGGTTTTGAACTAGCAAAATCAGCAAACCGTATTTTACGAAGAAATATCTCCCTCAACCAGAGTCAAGAAGAAAAAATTGCAAAAAAACTATTAGCCGGGAAAAAAGAAGAGGCACGCCAAGTCCTTCAAGATGCAAGGCAAGCGCAAGTCAGCACAACAAAACAAATAGAGAGCTACATTCCGGAAGAAAAAACACCTAGTTCTGCCCCTGAACAACGCCTCATGCAGGACCTTGAGGTTTTCTTAGACCCACAAAACAATATCACGTTCCAGGATTTCCAAAGAATAGTCACACATCTAGGTGGATCCGTTACGAACGGTAAAGGATCAGGGGTTCACGTCAGTTTAAACGGACAAAAAACAGGCGTCCATCGGATGCACAGATCCGGCCAAAGTTCAAATGTGAACCTAGACCCAGGCAGAGCATCTTCTTTAAGAGACTTCATTCAAAACGCAATGAACCAATAACTAAAGTGCCCCCGTTAAGCTAAAGCCCTCAAAGTTGAGGGCTTTATTTTTCTGCTTCCGCTTGGCTAACAACTAGGATATTCTGATAAAAATATTAGGCGGAGTTAACCAATCAATGCAGGGAATAATTGGAATTTTTACGTTTTTAGGGTTTGCTTGGCTCCTCAGTGAAAATAGATCAAAGACCGAACTCCGTCCGATTCTATCCGCTCTCGCTCTGCAAATATCTCTAGCCTTTATCCTGATGAAATTTGATCTTGTCCGCGACGGATTCGGCAGCCTCAGCAATGTTGTAACAGCCTTAAAAACAGCCACCCAACAAGGAACACAGTTTGTTTTCGGTTACATCGGCGGTGGTGAAATCCCGTTTGCAATGAACCCAGAGTCTGCTCAAAATACATTTATTTTCGCCCTTCAGGCCTTGCCAATGATCATGGTTGTAAGTGCTCTATCTATGCTTCTATTCTATTGGCGCATCATGCCAATCATCGTCAATGGCGCATCCTGGGTTTTACAACGGACAATGAATATTGGCGGAGCTTTAGGTGTTGCTGCAGGCGCAAAAGTTTTACTAGGGAATATTGATGCCCCTCTCTTGATCCGCCCTTATCTTAAAAATTTCACACGCTCTGAAATGTTTGCTGTGATGACCTGTGGCATGGCCACGACATCAGCCACAGTTATGGCTTTGTATTCCTATATATTGAAGGACACCATTGCAAATCCAATTGCTCACATCTTAATGTGTTCAATTATTTCAGTCCCCGCAGCCTTAGCTGTGTCCCGCTTAATGGTCCCTCAAGGCAGCACCCAAACTGAAGGCCATCTTGTTATGCCCTACAAATTCACAGGTTGGATGGATGCTGTTAGCAAAGGGACATCTGACGGGCTCAATATCTTTTTAAATATAACAGCAATGCTCATTGTTGCTCTGGCATTGGTCTATCTAGCGAACAGCATCCTTGGCCTTCTGCCAAACGTTGACGGATCACCAATCTCGCTGCAACGCATTTTTGGATATTTCTTTGCTCCGGTCACATGGCTCATGGGTATTCCCTGGCACGAATCCGCAGCAGCTGGCGCATTGCTTGGCACAAAAACAGTCGTCAATGAAGTTGTAGCCTTCAGTGATTTAGCAGCCCTCCCTCAAGGAACCCTGAGCGATCACACATCCACAATTATGACGTACGCTCTGTGCGGTTTTGCGAATTTTTCTGCCATCGGGATTGTTATCGGTGGCCTTGGCGCCATGGTTCCGGAACGCCGCGACATGATCGTCAGCTTGGGGTTAAAATCTGTTATATCAGGCACAATTGCAACATGCCTTTCAGCAACGCTCGCGGGATTACTCTTATAATTTCTTATAGATGATAAGTCATTCTAACCAAGAGCAATAAATCAAGGTCGCCTCATTCCCCCCCCCTAAGGAAGAAGCAGAGTCCCTCTCTATTTCAAGACCCAAAACCATTTTTTAGTGGTATCAATCTCAATTTGAATAACTACATATCTTTTACCCCCTTTTCACGGCTGAATAAAAACTCAAACTATCGATTATAAGATTACGATATACTCTTAAAATTAACTCTGATAATCACAACAAAAAGAAATAAAAATAGTTTTTTATTAATAAAAGTATGTTTTAATTATAACTGTGATGCTTGTTTTGAAATATAAATACAAACAGGAGGCAGTTATGAGAACTTTACTCAGCATATTATCCGTTACATCCTTATGTGCAGCACAAGATATGGACAAAAAACTAAGGGAATATGGAATTCCATCCCATATACAATCAGGGTTCGGCAGTGTTCAAGAAATGCGCCAAGAGCTTAGAGAAAACCAACAAAACAATACGAATATTAACTTACTCGATCTCGCAAAAGATCTCGACATTACAGTAACGCCCACCCCAGAAGAATTGGCTCTAGAACAAATTAAACATTTAATCCCAGAGTATGTTTACAAGAACATACCGGCTAATTTTATTCTGATGGCCCAATTAAGCCCTCAAGACTCACCTTACTTTCAATCATTTAAATTAGAAAAACTTGGCCTGATTATTAAAGATATCCCAGGCCACTTTTTATCAAAAACAGCAATAGAATTAAGAAAAACGTTGATGGCCCAATGCTTTCTAATAGCCGGAAATAAGCTTGAACGGGCTCTTGACCAACAAATTGCTGTATCTCAAAATGTTGCCCCTGAATTATTAATGGATGGCTATATGTCAGCGGGACAATTCTATTACTGGGCAGCCGTTAACATGAATGGGATAGCCGGCAATATAGCCATGGGGTTTGCTCAACGTTCCTTTGAAAAAACGAGACAAGCAATCCAGTCTATTCCTCAAGAAAATTATGACTGGGAAGTCATTGGCACAAAAAAGCTTTATGAAGTCATTGAATTGAATGAGGCAAAAATTACTCAATATCTAGGGATCTAACTTAACGAGAGTTCGATATAAGAAAGATCAGACACGCTCGTCATTTCCGACGAGCAAAGATAGGGTTTCGCTAGAAAACCTTAGCTTTGATTGATTGGAGATCTACGTTTTTTATGGTTACCTGGATCCCCGATCAAAAAATCCTTAGCGTTTTCTAACGAAAACTTAGAATTTCTAGTCGAGGATGCAGGATTCTATTGCTGGATAGACCTTCTTATGTCGAACTCACGTCAACTTAGCTCATAAATGAAACGAACATAGTTCGTTATAAAAAACAGCTATGTGTCATCGTTTCCCTTTAATTTCTCCGCTTATGTCTCAGATGGTGCCAATAGTCAAGACGCTTTTGAATATCTCGCTCAAAACCACGCTCGACGGGTTTATAAAAGTTTTCTTCATGTAAGTCATCAGGGAAAAATCGCTGCCCCGAAAAAGCATCGTCACAATCGTGATCATATTGATACCCTGCCCCATATCCTTGATCTTTCATCATTTTTGTCGGTGCATTTAAGATATGCTTTGGCGGAACGTGAGTATTATGATGACCTGCAAATGAAGCACTTGCTTTAAACGCCATATAAACGGCATTCGATTTCGGCGCTGTTGCACAATAAACAACGGCATTGGCAATAGCAAGTTCCCCTTCTGGACTGCCTAATCGCTCATAAGCCTGATGCGCCGCCATGGCATGAATGAGGGCTTGGGGGTCTGCCAAGGCAATATCTTCTGAGGCAAAACGAACAATCCGTCGCGCAATATATAGAGGTGGCTCCCCGGCTTGAATCATACGCTGATACCAATACAGTGCAGCATCCGGGTCAGACCCACGCATAGATTTAATAAATGCACTAATGATGTTATAATGATAGTCCTGAGATTTATCGTACAAAGCAAAACGCTTTTGTAAACGTTCTCCTAATTCTTCTGCAGTCAATGGATGGTCATCACTATAATCAGTAACTGATTCAGCTAAATTCAGCAAGTTACGCCCATCTCCTCCAGCCATATCAATCAAGGCCGTCCTTGCTTCTGGCGATAAATTTAGGGGACTTTTTTGATAAAGTTCAACACGCTGCAACAATTGTTCAGACGCCGCATCATCCAACAAATTTAGAGTCAGCACCCGTGCCCTTGAAAGTAACGCCGAATTCAAGGCAAAAGATGGGTTTTCAGTTGTCGCGCCAATCAATATAATCAAGCCACTTTCAATGGGGCCAAGCAGCGCGTCTTGTTGCGCCTTGTTAAAGCGATGGATTTCGTCGATAAACAAAATAATACTGCCCCGCCCTTGCGCCTGATCAAAAACCTTACGAAGGTCAGCAACCCCAGAAAAAACCGCGGATATTTGAACAAACTCACGATTAGTTTGTTTGGCGATCAGCCGAGCCAATGTTGTCTTCCCTGTTCCAGGAGGACCCCACAAAATAAGGGATGGCAATTTCTTAGATAGAAATAATTGCCCCAAAATTCCATTAGATGACGTCAAGTGTGGCTGGCCAACAACCTCATCAAGACTTGATGGCCTCAATTTTTCAGCAAGAGGTGCATTGGGATTGTGAATAGAGGATAAAAGGTCTGACATTTGAATTTCAAGATAAGGATCAACTTTTATCACTATACCTAGGCAATTTCAAATCGGCTACAAAAACAAAGCATCACTTAAACACCTTCTCCAGCAAAAAGAAAGATGATTTAATGAGATACCCATCCTACTCTCTCTTCTGAGTTTTTTCTTCATAAACTCACCACCCTTTATGAGGCTCCAATCAATTATTGCATGATAAGCATCGGAAAGGGTCTTATTATAAGGCTAAATCTTTTTTAGTTCGTTAATATTAGACCTGATGCGTCATGCTGTCGCATTCAAAAAGGACAGAAAATCAGGCTTTAATGGGATAGGAATAATTTTATTAAAGGGGTTCGGAGTGGCCACGGGTAAGAAAACAACTGACAATACACCACAGGCAACACGCCGCGATTTTATTCACATTTCAGCAGGAGCCTTTGCTGCTGTTGGCGCAGGAGCTGTTGTTGTTCCCTTTATCCAAAGCATGAACCCGGCGGATGATACACTTGCTTCCTCAACCGTTGACGTTGATGTTTCAAAACTTAACCCCGGCGATTCTATCGTTTCCATGTGGCGCGGCAAACCGATTTTCATAAAAAGACGCACAGAAGAAGAAGTAAAAGAAGTTCGCGCTTGGCCACTTAAAGATCTAAAAGACCCCCAAACGGATGAATCTCGCGTTCAAAAACCCGACTGGTTGGTCGTCATCGGCGTCTGTACCCACTTAGGGTGCATCCCAACCCAACGCAAAAACTTAATAAAGCAAGGTGAAGATGGTTGGCTATGTGCTTGCCATGGGTCAAAATATGACGCATCTGGACGAATCATCAGCGGGCCAGCTCCACTGAACTTACCAGTTCCAGCATATACATTCATTAATGATAATAAAGTCATCAGAATTGGGGAAAAAGCGTGAGTATTATTAAATGGATTGATGATCGCCTGCCGATCTTTACAATGGTTAACCACGAACTTCGTGAATATCCAACCCCAAAAAATTTAAGCTATGCTTGGAATTTTGGCTCACTTGCCGGCATTATGCTTGTTGTCATGATTTTGACCGGTGTTTTTTTGGCCATGAGCTATACCCCACACACAGCCCTTGCCTTTGATTCTGTTGAACGCATTATGCGTGAAGTTAACTATGGCTGGCTCATTCGTTATCTTCACATGAATGGCGCTTCGATGTTTTTTATCGTCGTGTATATCCATATTTTCCGCGGATTATATTATGGATCCTATAAATCGCCACGTGAACTACTCTGGATCCTCGGGGTGGTCATTTTATTGTTAATGATGGCAACAGCTTTCATGGGATACGTTCTTCCTTGGGGACAAATGAGTTTCTGGGGAGCAACCGTGATCACCAACTTATTCTCAGCCATCCCTGTTGTTGGTGAGTCAATCGTTGAATGGTTATGGGGGGGATTTTCTGTCGACAATCCAACCCTAAATCGATTCTTTGCGCTACACTATTTATTGCCATTCATTATTGCAGCCGTCAGTATGTTGCACTTAATTGCCTTGCACCAATTTGGCTCAAACAATCCTCTTGGCATTGACCGCAAGGGGCCGGAAGACAGCATTCCGTTTCACCCCTACTATACGATTAAAGATGCCTTTGGTCTGAGTATTTTCTTGGTGTTTTACTTAGGCGTTGTCTTTTTTGCTCCAAACTTCTTTGGTGAACCAGATAATTATATTCCAGCGGACCCATTGGTAACGCCACCTCACATTGTCCCGGAGTGGTACTTCTTACCTTTCTATGCAATTTTACGCTCCATCCCTGACAAACTTTCCGGTGTTATTGCGATGTTTAGTGCGATCATTGTTCTGTTTGCTTTGCCATTCATTGACAAGCATCCTGTTCGCAGCGCAAAGTTCCGTCCGTACTATCGCCTAGCTTTCTGGGTTTTATTCCTAGACTGCATCGTGCTAGGCTGGGTCGGCGCAAACCCACCTGAAGGAATGTTCGTTGCCATCGGCCAATTGTGTACCGCTTACTACTTCTTCCATTTCTTGGTTCTGTTACCCCTATTAAACAAGTATGAACCGGTACCGCCCTTACCGATGAGCATTAGCAACCCAGTATTGAAAGCGGGGAAATAAGATGAAGAATACATTACTTTCTTCCTTAATTATTGGAATGATGACAATCGGTACAGCTTTCTCGAGCACGGATGCAAAACATCCTAAAGATGTAAACTTTTCATTCAAAGGCCCTCTCGGCACCTTTAAACGTGCTGAACTACAACGTGGATTTGAAGTTTACAAAAATGTCTGCGCATCTTGTCATGCTATTGAACATTTACGTTTTGGTAATCTTCAAGGGAAAGGGAAAACTATTCACGAAATCCGTGAATCAAACCTTGGATTGACAAAAGACGAAGTCACAGCCCTTGCTGCTGAGTATAAAGTTCCGGACTTAAACGCAGACGGTGAGCCAATTGAGCGCAAAGCAACGGCTGTTGATAAGTTTCCAAAGCCGTATCCAAACCAAAAAGCCGCTCGCGCGGCCAATAATGGCGCCTATCCGCCGGATCTATCTATGGTTGTAAAAGCTCGCAAATTTGGACCAGACTATATTTACTCCCTCTTAACGGGCTATGAAAAAGCACCGGAAGGTGTTGAAATTGGGGAAGGCCGCCATTACAATCCATATTTTGCCGGTGGCCAACTCTCAATGGCGCAGCCTTTACATACCGAAGGTCAAGTCACCTATTCTGACGGGACAAAAGCAACGGTTGAGCAAATGGCCCATGACGTTACAGCATTCCTTGCTTGGGCATCGGAACCTGAATCTGATGATCGCAAACAAATGGGAATCAAGGTCATATTCTATCTCTTGATCATGAGTATTGTTATGTACCTGAGCAAGCGCCGCATCTGGGCTGAGGTAAAATAAAATTGATCCTCCTAAAAAGGGCTCTCTGCCTCGTTTTTTCTATGCTGTCAGTTGTTTATGCAAATGACAGCATTTTACTTTTACCAGAACCGACAGGCCCTTATGGTGTTGGAACAGCCAATATTGGACTTAAAGACACAAGCCGCACCCAACTCCGCGATACCAAAGAACGTCGATGGATGGCAACTGTGTTCTACCCAACAAGAAAAACGAATGCAACGTCCCCTTATATGTTCGGGACACTTATTGATGGGACTATTTATGGAGTAAAAATTTTAGGCCACTCTATTCCAGATACCCCTATTATCCAGAGTCGTAAACTGCCAATCATCTTAGCATTTCCTGGCCGCGGTGGCGAACGTCAAGGTGAGACAATCCTATACGAAGCTTTAGCCTCTCATGGCTATATCGTGATTACAATGGATCAACCTTATGTAGCCAATTTCGTTAAATTTCCTGCTGGCGAAAAAATAACATTAACATTTAAAGATCTTTGGTATCTTAGACACGATCGGGATTATAGATATCAATACGATGATGAAGTCATTGCATCTGCAATAAAAGATATTGATTTCACCCTTGAAAACTTACATCTTTTTGGAAAATTATCCGATTCTTTTGACACAAACAAAATTATTTTACTGGGACATAGTATTGGTGGAAATATTACCCATATCAAAGGATTCAAAGATAAACGGATTAAAGCTATTGTCGATATTGATTCTAAAATAACAGAAAGAGAAGTTTTCGGGCATATTGGTGTCCCCCCTCCTAATCCAGATAAAAAACCTGTCCTATTCATTCGAGGAATGATGCAATATCAAGAAGACGTGGGCGACCAATTAATAAAAATACCAAACAGCACCGTTTGGTCTCCACTCGTTCAGCACAGCGCTTTTAGCGACCGAGCATATATATCGAAGAAAATTCCTAACTATGGTATGGGGTTCTGGCAAGCGTTCTATAATTGGTTTGCTCAGCAAGGCCCCTACTTTTCTGATATTGATACAGACCTCGGCAATTATTCAGTTGATGAATGGTTTAAGATATACCCTGAATATATCATCAAATGGTTAGATAAAGTAATTTACCAGAAACAGCAATAATTCGAAACATCTAAGAAAACGGTATTAAAGGAATTTTTAGATAGAAAGAAGGCATCCAGATGTTCTGTCGCATCTATTCGTTAAGCCTTCCCTCCAAACAAATCGTTTCTATCTAATGATTAGCCGAAGGGGATTCCCCATCAGAACTATATATCCGGATCCCAACAGTCGAGAGAATAACCCTCTGCCCAAAATTCATTATCGCTACTATAGGGTTGTTGAAAATCTCTATTCTTACGATGTTCAAAATTGTTGCCATTGCTCCCAATTAATTTCATAAAGAAGTCAGTCAATAAAGCAGTCATGATATAAAAATCTCCTTTCGCATGTTAACTATATGGTCATCCAGTTTCAATCTCCGACAGTGTTACACTTAGGTGTAGGTCCTGGTTCTCGTTTTTTGTCAGACAATTAATCTGAACGACTATATAAGCAAATCTAGAGTATTTTATTGCGTTGTTTAAGGTTAATTATATTTGGATTTTCAACATAGATGTTCCCACTATCTGTTCACCTTTTTAAAAGAGGCCTGCAGGGACAGCTGAATTAAAACATTATCATGAAAAAACTAAGCAGTTTTTTATGTTCTAGACGATTTACTCAACATAGAGATGGGCGATACATGTCACCAAGTTACAAACAACCAAGGGATAACTGTACCACCTAAAATGATCCACAAATGAGTAAACCCATCAAAGAGAACTGTAAGTTTTCTTGTTATATAGCCGATTCCTTATAACTCAGCTATGCAAAACAGTGTCACTCACGTACTCAGTGTACGCTTCGTTCCTTGTTTTTGTAGCCGAATTAAAATTATCTAGCTATATCATGCCCGGATTCCAACGACGATCGAATCAATTTTGAATAGAAACACGAACCCGACGCTTCATGCTAGAATACAAAATTAGCCCCAATAAAAAACCCCGCACTCGGCGGGGTTTTCTAAATCTTCGAAAGAGATCTTAGGCAGATGCTTTTGCAGCAATAAGTTTTTTCAACTTTGCGATTTTTGCATCCAAACCAACTGAGCTTACTTTTGTCAAGTAAGCATCAAGACCGCCGTGGAATTCGATTGTACGAACAGCGTTTGTTGATAGACGCAGGCTTACTGAACGGCCGAGTATTTCGGACATAAAGCTAACGTTTTGTAGGTTCGGCAAAAAGCGACGACGAGTTCTGTTATTTGCGTGGCTTACGTTATTCCCAGCAAGCACACCTTTTTTTGAAATTGCACAACGACGTGCCATGGTAATACTCCATCAAAATAAAAAATTACTTGGTTCATATTTACTATAATTAACAGGCTTTCGTCAATAACTTCTTTAGGTTATTCATAAATATTCTCATTTTATCGCGAGTTGGGACATTCACCCCCAAAGATTCATCATAGATTGCACATACTTCCGGCACGTCTAAAAGCTCAGATAGTAACGAACGTTCCAACCGATACCGCATTAGAGACCGCTCATTTTTTAAGCGACAGGGCATTGCCTGTAAAGACAACGCCACAGCATCTAACCCTGTCTTTTCAAGACTCGAAATTAATATAATTTTGGCATTAGCCCCCAGACTGGAGCGATACGAACTAGCAGCGGCTTCTGCGCTTGCTCGCGTATCACCATCATGTTTATTGATCAGAATCAAATCGATAAACTCGATATTCCCACGCTTAAGAGCCTGAATCTCATCGCCTGTTGCAGGGGGGACAAGCATAATGACTTGATCGGCAAACAAACTCACATCGCTCTCATTTTGCCCGACACCAATTGTTTCAATAAAAATGTAATCAAACCCAACGGCTTTAAGCAGTAAGACAACATCTTCCGTCTTTGCAGAGACACCACCCAAATAACCGGCCCCCGACGGACTTGGTCGAATATAAGCATTCGGATGTCGACCAAGGTCTAACATCCGCGTTTTATCCCCCATAATCGCACCGAATGTCAATTGCGATGATGGATCAACAGCAAGAACGGCAACTTTATGGCCTTGTTGCGCAAGATGTAGACCAAAAACATCAATGAACGTAGACTTCCCGGCCCCCGGCATACCGGTTACAGCAATTACACGTCCTGAATAATGATTCTGCACATGATCAAACGCTTGTCGAACAATATCATCCGCAATGGCTTTATCTGCTGCAGCGTCAGATTCCAACACAGAAATTGTCTTAGCAAGATCCCGACGATGTAAAGCTAATTTAGAAAAATCCAAAATATCGCTCATTTTATAAAAAATTAATCTTTAATTAGCAGTTTATACTACATACTATAAAATATAATAGTCTGATTCTGAGTATTAATGTAAATGACATTATCACGAGGGCAAATAACACGCCTTATTCTGGCAACGTTCTTGCTAGGACTGCTTTTATTTGTCTATTTACCAAGACTATTTTATACATACAGTATTAATGCTGCAGTGAGTGCACGTACAGTCCAGATCGTTGCCCCGATCCCTGGGGAAATAACTTTTGACCTTCCTTTGTTTGGACAAGAAGTTAAAAAAGGGCAAGAGATTGCCTCTTTTTCAAATCCAACCGTTGACAAAGTCAAACTAGAACAATTATCAATTGACCAGAAATATTATAAAGAGAGAATCACAGCCTCTGAGACTGAAATTAAGAAGAATCAAGAGTTATTTGATGACCTTGCTAAAAGTTGGAAAACATACCTCGGCTCCATGGAGCAACGGACAATTCTCACGCTCAATAAAGCAGAAGATAGACAACAACAACTCCTAGCATCTCTTGACATGGCTTGGCGCGATTACAATCGCAAAAAAGACTTAGCTGACCGGGGATTTGTCTCTCGCTCTGAATTTGATACGTCCAAATCACGGTACCAAGAGGCTCAAGAAGCCGTTGATCAAGCCGAAAACGATATTCGCACATACCTGTCTCAGGTAGAAGCGATCCGCCAAGGCGTGAGTGTAAATACCGATGGTCGCTCTGATTACCCAGGACAAAAGCAAAAAATGGATGATATTCAGATGAAAATAAATGATATTTCATCTCGGATAGACGAATATAAAGTCAAACTAACGAATATTGCTGATGTAAAAAAAGCAGAAGAAGCACGGATAACACTGTTAGCAAACAGAAAGGTTAAATCCCCCGTTAACGGTGCCATATGGAGACTTTTTAGTGCTAAGGGAACATTTGTTGAACAAAACACACCGATCATGGAAATTTTGGATTGCTCAAATGTTTTTGTTGATGTTGCCCTACCAGAACGTCTTTTTGAAAAAATAAAGCCTGGCCAAAAAGCATATATCAAATTAAATGGCTCATCCACCGAAGTTGAAGGAGAAATATCCTATGTTCGCGGCGGATCTATTGATCCACGTGTTGCGGGGTTGATGGTTGGCCTACCCAATGTTCAGCGTCAACGAGAAATCCAAGTTTTGGTCAAATTCAACGAAGAATCCTTAAAGCAAGTACCTGGCGATTTCTGTCACGTAGGACGCACCGGACAAGTTCGTTTCCAAGGATTATAAACCATGCTCTTAGAGTCCTATGTCGATCTCTTTCAGCTTTTTCTCTTTATCACGCTCGGCTTTTTAGTTTTCCTCCCCTTGCTACCCAATACATCCACCCTATGGCGACGTGTTGTCTTAGGCACAGTTATTGCCATCAGCACCTATTACTTAGGCTGGCGAATTATCTTCACAGTTCTACCCGTTGACAGTAATTCTTTGTATGGTTTTTGGGTCTGGTTTTGCTTCTCCATCGAATTCTTAGGCTGGATTGAAAATAGTATTTTTATGCTCTTGATGAGTAGATATAGAGATAACAAACCCATTGCTGATAACGGCGAAGAAAAACTTAGATCCGTTAAGCCTGAACAACTCCCCTCTGTTGACATATACATCCCAACCTACAATGAAGGCCTCGATGTTCTAGAACGTACAATCTTAGGGGCTCTTTATGTGGATTGGCCAAAAGAAAAAATCAATGTCTACGTTTTAGATGACGGCAAGCGTGACTGGCTCAAGGAATACTGCGAAGCAAAAAATGTAGGCTATATCACCCGCCCGAACAATATTGGGGCAAAAGCCGGAAATATAAACCATGCCCTTCCCCTAACAAATGGCGACCTTGTTGCCTTTTGCGATGCTGACTTTGTCATGCACCGAAATTTTCTCTACCGAACAATTGGTTTCTTCTTTGACCCAAAGACTGCAATTGTTCAAACGCCCCATACATTTTTCAATCATGACTTTGTCCAAACAAACATGGGATTACACAATCATATCCCCGATGACCAACGGTTGTTTTATGATATCATCATGCCCAGCCGCGATGCCTGGAACGTAGCCTTTTTCTGTGGCACAGCAGCCATTGGGCGGCGCAAACTTCTAGTCCATCACGGAGCACTGTCCTTTGACTCGATTACCGAAGATATTTTATTGTCGGTTAAGTTACTCACCAAAGGTTACGTGACCCGCTATTTAAATGAACCTCTCTGTCATGGCCTTGCCACAGAATCTATCGATGCCTATGCCATTCAACGACAACGCTGGGCTCGTGGTGGTGTCCAATTGTTATATGCCGAACACGGGATATTTAATCCCCAACTATCCTTTATAAAAAAATTATTCTTCCTCCCACTCCATTGGATCATTCATCCGATCATTCGTTTAATGATTCTATTGGTCCCCATCATCTATTTCTTTTTTGATGCCCCACCCTTTATTGTCGGCAGTTACGTCGATATCATTCGCTACCAACTGCCTGTTTTTGCCGCATCCTATTTAGCAACCATGTGGCTTGGCCCTTGGCGGTGGATTCCAATCTTCACAACAGCCTATGAAAATCTCTCAGCCATCAATATGTTGCCGACCGTTTTACACTCCCTTGTTCGCCCCTATGGTACCCCGTTTAAAGTAACACCCAAGGGAGCAGGCAGCAAACAACGTCAATATCATCCAATATCCTTGTATATTACTCTGACACTTCTAGGTTTGACCGTTATTGGCATCCTGATTAATTCTTTGCCTCAATTTCAAGTGGTATCCCAAGAAGGATTTTTTCCTGTGTCGGTTGCCTGGGCATTCATGAACATCGCTATTCTTGTTTTAATGGCTATGATGAGTATTGAACGACCACGTTATAGAATAGAAGAACGCTTTGATGTCAACATGCCAATTGATATCCGCTTTGATCTAGAGCATAAACATATTGCAGGACATATGGTCGATATCTCAGTCACAGGAACTCAGGTTATTATCCCAAACTGCGAAGACCTAACCACGGGGGATCCTGTCTATGTCAGCTTTGACCATTTCAAAGACTATCCGGGCCATGTGGTGAGCCGCCTTAAGGATCACATTCACATCGCCTTTGACCATCCTGAAGCTGCTATTCGTGAGAACTTAATTCAACACGTCTATACAGGTAAATATAAGAATCTGTGGCAAGAAGGTCATACGGACACCTTCTTTTCTAAAATCTGGCAACGGTTGTCAGGCAACCACGATCACTTCAAAAATCATTTTAAGAAGTGAGTTTTTCATTACAACTCTGTTTACGTTCCAACTGGTCATAGATTAAGAGCAAAACAGTTTCTTCTATCTGGCGCCTAAAATACTTTAGGTAAATATTCCATGAAATCAACGCAGACATAAAGTCAAATAATAAAATCCTTCCCCAATGTTGATTAACTATACATTCTAATAACGAAGGAAAAAAAATCATCCCAGAAGATACCACCATTAAATGCACTAGAAAAATGAGAGAAAACGCTCTAAATGTCCCTTGAATAACCATATAATTATAAACAATTTTGAATTTATCTTCTTGCAAATAAGCGGCCATCCCTTTTAAGAAAAGGTTATTATCAAAAGTATATTCTTTTATGCTTAGTTCTTCGCCTATTTCCTTTTCATATTTCCTAAAAATCTTATCTACAAGATTTTTATATTTATCCTTATCCTCGGGAAAAATTCTTCTACCCCCTTGATTCCAATAATCAAGAATATTTATACAATTCTTACAGCAACATTTCTCACAACTGCACCCATCAAACTTTTTTATAGCCACTGTTTGAAGCACATGACTGACCATGGATAAAAAATGGCCCACAACAAATGACATAAGAACAAGAAATATTGAAAACATAATATATTCATGTGCGACTATTTCTTTGCGCTCATCAGATAAAATCTGATATAAATCAACGTCAAAAGTTAAATACATCATGTACAAAAATATGAATCCCGGAATAAAATATCCAATGAAATCATATGTTGTGAAAGGAGTTCGTTCGACCTTCATAATCAACCTCATATTTACTGAAGATTAGTGACTCAACGAACGATATAGTTTTATTTTGTTTACTGAAAAGCAGCAGCCATGAGTTTCTTGGCATAATCAGATTGAGCATGGTAGACAATCTGATCGGTTTCCCCTTGCTCCACAACTTTTCCGTCTTTCATGACCATGATGCGGTGGCTCATGGCTTTGACGACTTTTAAGTCATGACTGATGAACAAATAAGACAGCGTGTATTTCTGTTGCAACTGACGCAGCAAGTCAATCACTTCCGCCTGAATTGATCGATCCAGCGCTGAAGTTGGTTCATCAAGCACCAAAACATCGGGCTTTAGGACTAAAGCACGGGCAATACAAATGCGCTGACGTTGTCCTCCTGAAAATTCATGGGGATAGCGGTGACGCGCCTCTTCTGACAAACCAACTTCCTTTAGACTCTGAATCACAGCCGCATCAATTTCATCGGGCGTTAAATTGGTATGAACTTCTAACCCCTCACCGATGATTTGCTGAATTGAAAAGCGTGGATTTAAGGAACCAAACGGATCTTGGAAAATGATTTGCAAATGCTTACGCATAGTTCGCATTTGCTTCACAGATAAGAGATCAACAGAATCACCCGCATAAATAATGCGCCCTTGGCTTGGCACAAGTCGTAAAAGACCGTAGGCAAGCGTACTTTTACCACTCCCACTTTCCCCAACAATTCCCAATGTTTCGCCCTTATGAAGCGTTAAATCAATCCCATCAACAGCTTTGAAGATTTCTGGTTTCTGCCAGAACCAATCAGGTTTTCTCTTAAAGTAGACAGCTAAATTCTGCGCCTCAACAATCACATCTGGGCTCGGCTGAGTCAAAGGAGTCCCGTGGGGCTCTGCTGCAATTAAAGCTTGAGTATAAGGATGCTGCGGCGATGCCAAAACATCAGCACATGTTCCCTGCTCAACCAATACGCCGTTTTTCATAACCGCAATATTATCCGCAATCTTTTTGACCATATTCAAGTCATGACTAATCAGTAGTAAACCCATATTAAATTTTTTCTGCAATGACTTAATCAGATCGATAATCCCAGCTTGGATAGTCACATCCAATGCTGTTGTTGGCTCATCAGCGATCAAGAGCTCTGGTTCACAAGCCAGCGCCATGGCAATCATAACCCGTTGACGCTGTCCCCCGGAAAGTTGATGGGGGTAAGCATCAAGACGCTTGTGACCATCGCGAAATCCAACAAGTTCCAGCAATTCTAAAACCCGTTGACGTGCTTGCTGTGGCGTCATTCTCTTGTGAATCAGCAGAGGTTCAGCAATCTGACGTTCAATAGTATGCAATGGATTGAGAGCGGTCATCGGCTCTTGGAAAACCATGCCGATTTTATTGCCACGGAAATTTCTGAGAAAATCCTCACCCCGATCTAATAATTCCTCACCATCGAAAAGAATAGATCCTGTTGGATGACTAGCAACCGGATAAGGCAGCAACCCCATAATCGATAAAGCAGAAATTGATTTGCCTGAGCCACTTTCACCAACAAGTGCAAGTGTTTGCCCTCGATCCAACTGAAATGAGACGGACTTTACAACATCCACCGTTTCTGCCCCATGAGGACTAAACCGCACACTTAGATCTTTGACGTGCAATAATGTCATTTCGCCACCGCCTTTCGTGGGTCAAAAGCATCACGGACGGCTTCTCCGATAAAGACCAAAAGGCTAAGAATAATCGCAAGGGACATAAACCCTGCCATCACAAGCCAAGTTGCATGCACGTTATTTTTAGCCTGCGTAATCAATTCCCCTAAGGATGGCGACCCCGGTGGCAATCCAAACCCAAGAAAGTCCAAAGAAGTTAACGTTGTGATCGATGCGTTAATAATAAAGGGAAGATACGTGATGGTTGCAACCATAGCGTTGGGTAAAATATGACGGCGCATGATATTAAAGTTGGAAACTCCTAAAGATTCAGCCGCACGGACATAATCGAGTGACCGTGTTCGGAAAAACTCTGCACGCACCACAGCAACCAAATTCATCCAACCAAAGAGCAACATAATCCCTAACAACCACCAAAAACTCGGCTGTACCATACTAGACAAAATCATCAATAAATAGAGGATCGGCAACCCGGCCCAAATTTCAATAAATCGCTGCACATAAAGATCAACCTTACCGCCAAAATATCCTTGGATTCCGCCCACGGTTATACCAATCAACATAGCAAAAAACGTGAGAATAAGGCCAAACCAGATAGATATACGCGTCCCATAAATCAGGCGTGTCAACAGATCTCGCCCCTGGTCATCTGTTCCCAACCAGTTATCTGAAGTCGGGCGAGATGGTGCCGGAGAATCTAAATTATAATTGACCGTATTATAGCTATAGGGAATTAAAGGAAACAGATACCACCCTTTTTGTCGAATCAAATCCTGTACCACAGGATCACGGTAGTCAGCTTCAGTTTCAAAGGTTCCTCCCCAGAAAGTTTCCGGATAGGCTTTGAGAACAGGGCTGTAGATTGCCCCATCATAATAGACCAACAGGGGTTTGTCATTCGCAATAAATTCGGCACAGGTCGTTATAATAAAAATAAAGGCAAAGATAAATAAAGATATATAACCACGCTTATTAGCTTTGAATAACGATAAGCGGCGCTGAGTTAGTGGTGTTAATTTCATGATTAGCCCCGACTCGCAGATAAATCAATACGGCGGTCAACCAACATGTAGGTTAAATCCCCAATTAATTGCAAAAACATACCAATTAACGTGTAAATAAACAACGTTCCAAACATCAAGGGGTAATCTCGACTCAAAGCAGCCTCAAATCCCATATATCCCAGCCCATCCAATGAGAATAAAAATTCAATCAGCAACGATGACGTAAAGAAAATGTGGATAAAAGCGGCTGGGAACCCCGCAATCACAATCAGCATGGCATTGCGAAACACATGAGAATAGAGAACACCACGTTCACTGACGCCCTTTGCGCGCGCCGTGATGACATAGTGTTTATTGATTTCTTCAAGAAACGAATTTTTAGTCAGCAACGTTAACTTAGCAAAACCACCAATAACCATGGCGGACACGGGTAGAATCATATGCCATAAATAGTCAGTTATTTTATGAAACCAGTTAAATGTATCCCATCCATCAGAAACTAAGCCCTTCAATGGAAACCATGTAAAATAACTTCCACCGGCAAAAAATAGAATCAAAAATAAAGCAAATAGAAAACTTGGAACCGCATAGCCGACAACGATCACAGCACTGGTCCACATGTCAAAGCGACTACCATCGCGTACAGCCTTGCGAATTCCTAAAGGAATTGAGATCAGGTAAATCAATAATGTTGTCCACAAGCCAAGCGAGATTGAAACAGGCAGTTTTTGCTGAATTAAAGTCAAAACGGGTGTATCTCGAAAATAGCTTTTCCCAAAATCTAAGTGAATATAGTCTTTAATCATCTTGAAAAACCGTTCGTGGGCTGGTTTATCAAAACCAAATTGCTTTTCTAATTCTTTAATGAACTCTGGGTCAATCCCCTGAGCCCCGCGATACATAGATTCATTCCCTGACATCTTATCAAATTGACTACCGCCATCTCCACCACCTAACCGGGATTCAGCATCGCCGGACTGACCCCGTACTTTGGAAATTATTTGCTCGATTGGCCCCCCCGGGGCAGACTGGATAATCGCAAAATTGATAAGCATAATCCCAAACAACGTTGGGATAATTAATAACAAACGTTTTAAAATATAAGTGGGCATAAATCTCACTAGAAATTAATTGGAATTAGAATCATCAAACATCCCTCTTACCTTACCCCAAAGTGATCTAAAAAATCCACCACTGGGTGTTGATGAGAGTTTCGCATCCAAATCTGCTGCTTTTTGCGGATCAAACCACCATGTTTGGATATCAAAAGGACTAAACGGCGAGGTAAATTCCGGATGGTCAAATTTATCCCAATAAGCAACCTTAATTGTTCCACTTGACCAACCGGGAATCATGTAGAAGTTCCATAATAAGACACGATCCAAGGCACGCGCTCTTTGGCACAGCTGACCATATGAATCAGCTTGGATCAACGCCTCAATCAAACCATCCACCACAGGGTTTTTAATCCCTGCAAAATTCCGCGACCCCGGTACATCTGCACGCCCTGACCCAAAGAAATCACGCTGTTCATTGCCCAGTGAATTACTTTGCAAAACAGACTCGAGCACCATGTCATAATTTTTGGATTCAACACGTTGTGTATAAGACGCCTTGTCAACAGATCGAATAATTGCTTTGACGCCTAATCGCTCTAGAAACTCAGTATAGGGAATACATAATTTTTCTTTGGACTGGTCATCAATCAAGATTTCAAACTCAAAGGGCACACCTGTGCCGATTTGGCGCATAACGCCATTATCAATA
The DNA here is from genome assembly GCA_019636055.1 of Candidatus Paracaedibacteraceae bacterium. Lineage (NCBI taxonomy): Bacteria > Pseudomonadati > Pseudomonadota > Alphaproteobacteria > Holosporales > Candidatus Paracaedibacteraceae > Candidatus Paracaedibacteraceae bacterium. Next base: position 673,615 of record JAHBYH010000001.1, on the reverse strand, counting down.
GCCCATCCTGCCTGTTTAAACAATTCAGTCGCTCTCAACAGTGCCGCTCGAACGTCCGCATTTTTCTTTAGCGAATTTAAGACAAACTCCTGATTAAAAAGCCGAGAATCAAGTTGATTACGATAGGGGTTTAATACTGAAAGTTCTTCATCGCTCGGCAAATTCTGTGCGGCAAAGCATGAATTGGCATAATAACTCAGATTACGGGTATACCCCCCATAAAAAACATTCCTATTGACCCAGTCAAAATTATACAAAATCGTCAACGCTTCTCTGACCCGAATATCTTGAAAAATAGAACGGCGGGTATTAAAAAAGAAACCATAGGTTGGCTGGGTGGTTTTATAAACAAGCTCTTCTTTTATAACCAATTTTTGTGCAACCGCAGGAAAATCATACCCCATCTTCCACGTTTTCATAGAAGGCTCGCTGCGAATATCAATCCGCCCGCGTTTAAATGCTTCAAATTGAGAGTTCGGATCTAAATAAAAATCAAAATGAATTTCATCAAAATTATTCTTGCCGCGCTGGCTTGGAATATCCTCACCCCACCAATTTTTTACCCGTTCATAGGTAATACTCCGGCCCGGCTCAATTTTTTTGATCCGATACGGGCCACAAGACGGCGCAATAGTTAATGTCGTTTGATCAAAGGGTTGTTTCTCATAGAAATGCTTAGGAAAAATATAAACCTGCCCAAGAATCAAGGGAAGTTCAGGGTTTTTTGTGTCATCTAAATGGAACTTAACAGCTAAAGGCCCGATTTTTTCAACTTTTGGAACGTTTTTATAATAGGTCCGGAACATCGGAAGGCCTTTTTCCTTGAGCGTATTAAAAGACCAAATAACCGTATCAGCCGTTACTTTGACACCATCATCAAATTGAGCTTTAGGATTAATTCGAAAAATAACATACTTACGAGCAAGATCAACTTCAATCGATTCTGCGACAAAAGCATAGGTTTCTCCAGCCCGATCTTTTGCATCAGTCATTAACATTCCCAAGGTTAGACCAATTCCAGCCGGATAATCACCACGCACAATAAAGGGGTTCAAACTATTAAACGTTCCGACAGAACTTAAATTAACACGTCCACCCTTAGGGGCTTTGGGGTTCACGTACTCAAAATTTTGGAATCCGTCGGGGTACTTTCGCTTTTCAAAAACAGAAAAACCCTCAGTCGCCTGAGGGGGCAGATGTCCTGTGTTGGGTTTTGCGTACAAAAATACAGCCAAAACGACAAAAGAAATGATAAATCTAAAAAAATAAAAGAAAGACAGAAGCCCATGCCTAATACGAGCTTTCCCCGTTAAAACCAACAAGATAAAACCTTAACCTTTCAATGTTCGAAGATAGGCGATTAAGTCCGCACGATCCTCTTCTTTCTTTAAGCCGGCAAAAGACATTTTTGTCCCCGGCAGGTAATCACGAGGTTTAATGATAAACTTATTAATTTCTTCCTCGTCCCAATTCCCGCCTTTTTCTTTCATGGCTTTGGAGTACGCAAATTCTGTTGAACCGCGAGCACGACCAATAATAGCCCATAGATCAGGCCCCGTTGGAAGAGCTGCTGCCCCTTTGGCAAAAATATGACACTGAGAACAAACCTTCTTAGCAATTGCTTCGCCATTGGCAACGTTTGCTTTGTCTAAAAGTGGTGTTATGGGTGCAATTTCTTTCTTAGCTTCTTCTGTTCCACCACCCGCAGGCGCAACTTCAATATCAATGATATTCTTTTCTAACCTGTCACGATGGATCAAACCATCCCCCATTAAACTGCCTAACATAGAAATAATTAGAGCAAAGAGAACGGCTCCAGCAATTTTGTTGAATTCAAAGCTATTCATAATTTTCCAGAAATTTTACCTAACCTTGAGTTGATTATAATCTGAATTTATTCCATTTGCCAATGGGGTTGTAAGCACGGTATAACTATAAAAAACCATTAATAGTTGCCCCTAGAATGACAAAAACTATTACAATTATTCCTGCCCGTTTAGCATCAACGCGCCTCCCCAATAAACCCTTGGCTGACATCAACGGGAAACCTATGATTATTCGCGTGATGGAACAGGCTTACAAAGCTGATTTAGGCCCTGTTTTGGTTGCCTGTTGTGGTCCAGAAATCCGCAATATTGTCGAATCTCATGGGGGAATTGCCATCGAAACAGACCCTCATTTACCCTCAGGAAGCGATCGAATTGTTGAGGCCCTGCGACAATATGACCCGAGTAATAGCTATGAGAATATTATCAATCTGCAAGGCGATCTCCCTCTTATTGCCCCCACTGTCATCCAAGCATCTCTCGTCCCCATTACAGAACATGGCTTTGACGTTGGCACTCTGGGAGCACGAATTAACTCACAAGAAGATGCACAAAATCCAAATGTTGTAAAAATTGCGACTTCTGCCTGGGAAAAACACAATGATTTAGCTTTGGCAAAAGCCATATACTTTAGCCGCCTTCCCATCCCGGCTAATGCAGAAACCCATTACTACCACATTGGAATTTATGCTTACAAACGAAATGCTCTTGAGCGTTTTGTCAGTCTTCCCCCATCTCATCTAGAGCTGACAGAGAAACTAGAACAACTCCGCGCTCTTGAGGCTGGCATGACAATCGGCGTTGGACTCGTCGATGAGGTTCCCTTGAGTGTTGACACTCCCGAAGATCTAGAATGTGTTAGATCTGCATATACAGAAAGCTACTGTACTTAAATTCGCGTAATCTTTACTTGAATAATACTGAATAAACACTATTTCATTGTTGAAATGTTTTTTATTCGGGCATATTTTAATGAACAAGACCTTAATCAAAGCAGCAATATTAGTCAGCTTATTCTTTCCGGCAGGGTCAACAGAGAACATAGAGTCACAAAAATTACATCGCTATGACACGGTCAGGGATCTCTTAGCTATTTATAATCAACATCGGGTCGATCTCAGCAAAGATTTTGAAGAATCAACATGGAATGAAACGCCGCAACTTCCGCAAAAACTCATAACCGTACTCAAAGAATGGTCAAGCAACAATGAATTTTCGACTGTAGAGGCAACTCAGCCTCTATTTTTTCAGATAAAACCCGAAAATATTGTAACTGATGTTAATGCTCTAGAAGGGGGTTTTGTCAGTGGACAAATTTATCGTGTTACAACATACAATACAAAAACATCCAATGAACAGATCTTTTACATCAAATACCTGAGAACAAAACCCATCTTGGTCTCAAAAGGTCGAGTATTAGGCGAACAAATTAACCTCGATAGCCTTTCAAAATCACCTACACTTGCAACAGCTCAAGAACAATTTGATATCATGCTCCCCATAGCGACGTTTCAGTACGGAAAAAAAGTCTTTATGGTTATCCCTTCCGCCAAAGGGGAAAGCTTTACATCTCTAGTTAAAAAAGACCTCGGCCAGACTGTTAATTTAGCATTTTCAGCTTTAGGGAAAGCATTGGGTAATCTTCATGTAAAGATCAGGCATTTCACAGGACAAGGTTCCCCCAAAACATTAAGTGATTTTATTAATGTAACTGTTGTATCTCATGGAGACTTACACGGAGATAACGTCTTTTATGATAAAACAACAGGACAACTTTCATTGATCGACGTTGAAACCATGGCTAATAGCTTAGATACTAATGGAACGCCTAATAGTCCAATTTTTTATGATATGTTTTACATGCTATTGATGTCCTCAAAAAAATTTGGGGACTACATGAAGGACGATAACTGGACACCTTTTTTGAGTATGTTTAAAGCTTATATCTCTGTATACCCGGAAGATGAACGCAAAGGCGTTTATGATTACCTAATATATTGCCTAAAAAACACAAAAAACATTAAATTTACAGATTTATTCGAGAAATTTAAGATCAAAAAAGGATTTGGCTCAGGACGCATTGAAGGAGCAAGAATAATAGCCGACGCATTAAAACAAGAGCGCGACAAGTTATTTCCAAATTCATCGCCACAACGCGATTTTGCCCATAGAATAAACCCTCGGCCTAGTAAAAACACGCTTTCTCTGGATATGGTAAAACGAACGATTGAACAACGCTATCGCCCAGCATACCCTAGCGAAGTGCAAGCATCATCATCCGCACCCACACAGCCGGCAATCCCCCCGATCAAATCTGTTCCAACGGAACCACCCATGAGCAATCGACACGTTGAAAACATGTCGATCAAACCAGGGAATATGAGTAAGCTACAAGCCTTTTGGGAAAACCAAACGCGCAAAGGAACAACAGATACCACGACGCCTAAATCAACCCCAAAATAAAACCACCGATTTTAGCCGCCAGATGATATAAAAGCACGCAAAAGATAAGAGTGTAAATCATGCCTAAGACGGCAACAATGCCATCGCGCTCAATAACAGCCATGGAGAGCAAAACAACGCCCCATCCGCCAAAGAAATTTCCAAATGGGATAGGAAGCGCAATTATAACAGAAAGTAGCAGCAAAAAAAATGCAATTATTTTACTAAAAAACCCATAGGTAAAATAGGTAAATCTTGGCTGAATATAGTGTTCAATTTTAACTAAATAGGTGCAACTTCGCCTCACGATCCGATCCAAAACAGATCGATCTATTTCTTTCTTCCTCAAAGTCGATGGCAACCATAGATTCGGCAGATCTATTAGCATTTGCAAGGCGACAAAGCACATTGGCAACCCAAATATCGTCGACACCCCCGGAATTGCACTTAAGAGCAGAGCATTTGGCAAAGCCAATAATAACAACAAGATAGCCTGACCTCGATGCCCCAGCGCATCCACCAGGTCACCAAGCCTAACCTTAGAAGCCGGATGAGACTCAAGAAAATCAATAAATATATGGGAAATCGAGGGACGCATAATACCTAATCAATCATTACCTATTTCCACTATTATATCTTAAAAAACAACACTATAACAACAAAACAATAATATTGCCTTAAATTAAACACATTGTTACAACGGAAAATGTGTCCAAATTTAAACGCGAGATTTCAGATGAAAAAAGTTCTCTTAGGCATTTCTCTTTTATCAATAACCAGCACCTTGACTCCGGCATTTAGCGCGACACAAGCCCAGACCGTAACAGTCATTGGTGCCCAATTCGGGGATGAATCAAAAGGAAAAATCACCGATCTTCTTGCTAATCGCAACCCAGCGGCCGTGTGCCGTTTCAATGGCGGGGACAATGCAGGCCGCACCCTTGTTATCAATGGCGTTAAACACAAACTAAGCTTAATCCCATCAGGTATTTTTCATAAGAATGTTACCTGTTTTTTAGGCGCAGGTACAACCATTAACCCAGAAGCATTCTTAAAAGAAATAGCAAAACTTCAGGACGCCGGCGCTGAGATTTCACCAAGAAACCTTAAAATTACAGCCAATGCACCGCTTATCCTCCCCCTTCACAAAGAAATTGAACTGATTGCTGAGAAAGTTAATAATCTCAACACGACAAAAAAAGGCATTGGGCCAAGCTATGAAGATAAGGCCGGACGTCGCGCCATTCGAGCCGGCGACCTCGTTGCCCTTGACCACCCGGAAAATCTTGCTGCGCTGGAAGAAAAAGTCGACAAACTATTAAGTTATCACAATGCCTTACGTCGAGGTTTTAGTGAGCCGGAAATTGAGAAATCAGACGTCATCAACTATCTCAAAGAGATATCCCCGAAAGTTGCCCCGTTTGTTGCTGATGTTGCAACAGAGATCGCAAAACTTCAGGAACAAGGCAAAAAAATCCTTATCGAAGGAGCTCAAAGTGTATGGCTAGACATCAGCCACGGAACCTATCCGTTTGTTACCAGCTCTAACACGTTGGCAACAGCTGCAGATTCAGGTCTCGGCATACGCCTTAAAAATAATCTTGTCTTGGGTTTGGTCAAAGCCTATACAACCCGCGTTGGCAACGGCCCCTTTCCGACACTTTTGAACGATGCAACCGGTGAAAAAATTCGCGAAATTGGTCACGAATTTGGCGCCGTTACAGGTCGAACGCGTGATACAGGCTGGCTAGATCTAGTCACTTTAAAGCAAATGATTCGCATGCAAAAAAACATTAATAAGTCAAAATATGTATTTTTCTCGCAGCAGCTTATGCTTCGCCTTGTTGATAAAGGGATACAGCGAGATCAAGCATACCGAATCATTCAAAAAACGGCTCATGTAGCTCTTGATTCCGGTAAAGACTTTAGGGATGAAGTCAGAAGCGTTAAAGAAATCACAGATAAATTGAGTCCACAAGATCTAGACAAAATCTTTGATCTCGCCTATTATCGCCAAAACGTTAATGTTATTTTCAAACGTGTATTAGGATAACAATGAAAAAATTCGTCAGATATTTAGCTTTAGCATCATTTCTTGCCAGTGATACGGAATCTGCAAACCCCGTCTCATATCAGGAACTAACATCCATAGCAGAACAGAGCCGACAAAATACCGCTCAGAAAATGGCTTCAGGTATTTTTATCATGGATAAGTCAGGGATGATTCTTGGATGTTCTCGTAAAGATCGACGCACTGAATTTGGTCTACCTGGTGGCAAACTGGAAATAGGCGATACGTCCTTTATGGCAGCAACGCGAGAGACAAAAGAAGAAACGGGTGTTTTGATTCTTGAGGAGCAGCTTGCCCCCATCTTTGTGACAAAAGATGGCCCCTTTGATTTTGTAACTTTTGTCCTAAAAGAAGGGCTTCTCTTAGAACGCCCACCGCTTATTCCAGAAGCAGGTGAAGGTGATTGCAAATGGTTAACGCCGTTTGAGTTTATCACAGGAGCTTTCCCCCATTACAACGGTTTACTTCTCCTGATTTTGCCTGATATCTATAAAGATCATTACAAAAATAAGGTGTGGTATAAAAAACTCGAAGGGCTTGGCTTTGATCGAGTTCAAACAATGTCAAACGAAGAAATCCGATCGCTCGTCACAGAAATTGGCGATCAATAGAGTTTTTCAAACGGCTGTTGACCGATTAAGGATTACTGCTTTACTAAAAATTAAATAAAACATTTTTATTCTGGATATATATGATACTGTCCGGAGTTTACCTAAATGTTTAAAACAACAAAACGTTATCTGATTACAGGTGGATGTGGATTTATTGGATCCTCTTTAATCCGACGCCTGCTCCGCCTTCCAAAAACAGAAATTATCAATTTTGATAAATTAGCATATACTGCCTCTTTAAAGTCCCTAATGGAATTCAATAAAAACCCGCGACACCATCATATCAAAGCAGATCTTGCTGATTTTCAAGCAATCCAACACACTCTCGATATGTATCGACCCGATGCAATCATTCACCTTGCAGCCGACACCCCTACAGATAACGTTATAAAGCAACCCGATCCTTTTATTCATAGCAATATTATTGGAACCTATAATTTACTGACAGCAAGCCTTGAGTTATGGCAAAAACATGTTCCGCATTTACAACTGCACCATGTCTCAACAGATGAAGTCTTTGGCAGGATAACTGGTGATCGTTTATTGTCAGAAACATCAAATTATGCCCCCTATTCACCCTACGCCGCGTCGAAGGCAGCTTCTGATCACCTTGTTCGTGCTTGGCACAAAACCTATGACCTCCCCATTACAATCAGTCATAGTGGTCATAATTATGGTCCATTTCAACATCATGAAAAACAAGTTCCAACCATTGTACGCCATTGCTTAGAACACAAACCTATTCTCGTCGATGGAAATGACCAAAATATCCGTGATTGGTTATATATTGATGATCATGTCGATGCTTTATTAGCTATTCTGGAAAAAGGTAAAATCGGCAATACTTATATGATTGGCGGAGATTGCGAACAACGAAATGTTGACCTAATACATCATATTTGTGACCTCATGGATCAGTATTATCCTGCACGACAAGCCTATCGCACATTAATAACACAAGCAAAAGATTGCTCTAATCATTATCGTCATGGCACCGATAGTTCAAAAATCCAACATGAACTTGGCTGGCGTCCAACCACCTTCTTAAAAGAGGGTCTGATAAAAACTATTCGCTGGCATGTTCAGGACTACTATACGACACATCATCCTAAAAAGGTGGCACAATAACGGAAATCAACAATATTGATTGCAACAGGCTAGACATCTCTTTTCTTTCTGATTAAGATACAAAAAACTATATCGATCATAGCCATGTCCCCTGAAAAAACATACGAACTTTTCTCACGATTTCACTCGGCCAACCCTCATCCCCAAACAGAGCTAAATTACACCAATTCGTATACGCTGCTTGTTGCCGTAGCCTTGTCAGCGCAAGCGACAGACATTGGCGTTAACAAGGCAACCAAAGATTTATTTGCCATTGTTGATACTCCACAAAAAATGCTGGGCTTGGGTGAAGAAAAATTAAAAAGCTATATCAAAACAATTGGCCTATTCAACACCAAAGCTAAGAATATTATAGCCGCAGCTGAGATCCTTGTGCGCGACCATCAAGGTGAAATCCCCCGTACCCGTGAAGCTCTTGAAAAACTCCCTGGTGTTGGTCGCAAAACAGCCAACGTTGTTCTGAATGTTGCTTTTGGTGAACCAACGATTGCCGTTGACACACATATTTTCCGCGTATCCAATCGTCTAGGCTTGGTTAAGGGAAAGACCCCTTTGGCTGTTGAATTGCAATTGGAAAAGGTCATCCCTGCTGAATTTCGTCAACATGCCCATCACTGGTTGATACTGCATGGGCGTTATATCTGCAAAGCGCAAAAACCTCAGTGCACGATATGTCCCGTTCGTGATTTGTGTGAGTTTGTTTTGGATCCATCGTAGTATTAACGTCAGTTCGACATAAGAAAGATCAGACAGGCTCATCATCTCTGACGAGCAAAGCTAGGGGGGTATCGCTAGAAAACCCCAGCTTTGAGTGATTGAAGATCTATGTTTGTTTTATGGTTGCCTAGATTCCCGATCAAGAAATTCTTAGCGGGTTTCTTTGAAAACCGAGAATTTCTAGCCGGGAATGACGGATTCTATTGCTTGATAGACTTTCTTATATCGAGCTCACGTTAGTATTAATAGTCGTTACAGCTAATTTTTCGATAAAGGACAAGGGGCGACGATGTGATGAACTTCTAAACTCAAATGAACTAGCTATAAATAGGATGACAAATAAAAAAAGCCCTGCATATGCAGGGCTTTTTGTTTACCGGTGCTAACTTTAGTTAACAACTGTAACTGCAACGCGGTTTTGAGCGTGTGCGTCTTCGGTTTGAGCATCAGCAACAAATGGCTTATCTTTACCGTAAGAAATTGTCCTGAGACGCTTCTTCTCAACACCGTGCTTACCTAGACCATGCATTGCTGCATGCGCACGACGCTTACCTAGAGCCAAGTTGTATTCGCGTGTTCCGCGAGCGTCAGCATGTCCTTCGACTGTTGCTGATGTGTTTGGATAGGTTTTGAACCAAGCTGCTTGAGCTTCCAATACGCGATCGGATTCAGCAGAGATATTGTGCTTGTTGAATGCAAAGAAAACGCGATCTTTTACGTTTGCTTTGAAATCATCAGCAGAACCTGGAACTGGAGCAGAACCTGCTTCCATTGATTCAGGTGAGCATTCACAACCGGCAAGTAGAACACCGAGAGCGATAGCAGAAAGTAACTTGTTACGCATAACTATAAGCCTCTAAAAATAGGTTAATTACTAGTTTATTAAACCATCTTCAGGTTAACAAAACTTTAAAACAAACAAAATTATTTTGAGAAAATCCTAATAAGATTTTCGATACCTGTAGAGTTTTTGCAACATTAGACATAAATATCGGTCCTTTTGACCCACCATCCCCGGTTATTTGAAGCAATTTTATCGGCCATAGCCTGCGCCATGCTTTTATTACGAAACATAGAAAAACACGTAGCCCCAGTACCAGACATTCGAAAATACTTGCACGATGTATTGAGCATAAAGAGCATAAAGATCTTGGGAATATCAGGACAAAGGGGCAAAGCTGCTGCCTGAAGAATATTACGGGTTGATTGCATAAACTGATCCGTTAAAATGTCAGGAGCAGATATTCTTTCATCATATCGCCCACTAAGTTTCGCAAAAACATCAGCTGTTGACAAGCGAACCCCAGAATTAACAAGCACGACCTGTCGTGATAGATTTTTAGGCGTAAGGGGTGTGATTTCCCCCTCTTGACCGCTCCCTTCGACCCAGAAAATTTTCCCTAGTCCCAAATGAAAGGCTAAACTTACCGGCACATCAGCCCCTAAAACACCGCTAGCTTTGACAAAATTCCATTTAGCCGCCTCAAGAGAAGACATAAAATCTTGCCGATACAACCACGCTAAGATAGCCGCCGCATCACTGGTCCCCCCACCTAAGCCTGCTGCTATTGGGATATTTTTTTGAACCTTCACATTATAATGACGAGGAGGTAGCCCTGTATGAGCAAAATACCAAGCAAGAGCTTTTGTTACTGAATCCTGACCAACGTCAATCGTACCGGAAAATTCCCCTTGATAAGAAATATTTGCTACCTTGGATTCCTCTAAAGAAATTTCATCAACGAGATCTGTAAAAGCAAACACAGATTGCAAGGAATGATACCCATTAGGCAACTTTTCCGTGACATGCAACATCAAATTCACTTTGGCATGAGCCTTGATCGTCTTGATCGCCATCGGCTACATCCCTCCATAATTAGGACCAGAGCCCCCTTCTGGCGTCGTCCACTCAATATTCTGTAATGGGTCTTTGATATCGCAGGTTTTACAATGAATACAATTGGCAGCATTAATTTGCAAATACGGTTCCGCACCCGCCGTCACAACTTCATAAACACCCGCAGGACAATAACGGTGTTCAGGCGAATCATAGAGCTTATAGTTGTGACTAATTGCAATATCAGGTTGACGCAACTTTAGATGACTCGGCTGATTTTCATCATGGCTAGTATTACACAGATAAACGGAACTAAGTCGATCAAATGTAATCTTACCATCAGCCTTTGGATAATTAATTTTCTGGGATTGAGCTGCCAACGTCAAAGACTCATTATCTTTGTGATTGGACAATGTCCATGGCGATTTACCACGGGTAATGTAGGTTTCAAATGCAGCATTGACCAAACCTGGAATCAATCCCCACTTAAAACCGGGGCGGATATTACGAACCGCTTTAAGCTCATCGGCAATCCAACTGGCATCAAGCAAATCATCATAGGGGTTAACGCCCGTCTTGAAAAATTCAATGACACCCTCTGCCGCGAGCATCCCTGACTTCATTGCCGTATGGGATCCTTTAATCTTAGGAACATTAACAAATCCCGCAGAACAGCCAATCAAAGCCCCCCCCGGGAACGTGAGTTTGGGGACCGCTTGCCAACCCCCTTCGTTCAACGCACGCGCCCCGTAAGCGATCCGCTTACCATCTTCGAATAAAGCACGGATTTTTGGATGAGATTTAAAGCGTTGAAACTCTTCGAATGGAGACAAATACGGATTTTGATAATCCAAACCAATAACATAGCCCACAAAAACTTGATGATTTTCGGCATGATAAATAAAGGCACCACCGTAAGTTTTATGATCCATCGGCCAACCAATAGCATGCTCAACTAAACCTTCTTTATGCTTAGACGGGTCTACTTGCCAAATCTCTTTAAAGCCGATGCCATAAGTTTGCGGTGAATCTGGCTGGCGCAATTCAAAATCTTTAATCACTTGTTCTGACAAAGAGCCACGGCATCCTTCAGCAAGCAACACTTGTTTTGCAAAAATTTCAATGCCGGGCTGATACTGGTCTGTGGGCTTACCGTCTTTATCAACACCCATATCCCCTGTTTTAACACCCACAACCGCCCCAGATTCATCTTTAACAAGATGTGCAGCAGGAAAACCCGGATAAATCTCAACACCCAAATTAGTGGCTTGCTCGCCTAACCAACGGCACAAAGCCCCCAATGAAATGATATAATTTCCGTGATTGTGCATTTGCGGTGGCGTAGGCAAACGGAATTTAGATGTTTCTGTTAAGAAAAAGAAATGGTCTTCCTTGGCCTGCAATTTAAGAGGAGCGCCAAGTTCTTGCCAATTCGGGATCAATTCATTCAAAGCATGCGGTTCAAACACGTTACCGGATAAAATATGGGCTCCAATCTCAGATCCTTTTTCCAATAAACAAACACTGACATTAGGATCCAGTTGTTTTAATCGAATCGCAGCACTTAACCCTGCCGGACCACCACCAACAACAACGACATCATAATCCATTGACTCTGACATAAAAAAACCCTCCGATTTCACTTAATATTAGAGTACGTGAAAAGATAGAGGAAATAAACGACAAATGTATTTTATCAACTTGGTGAGCATGGTAGAGTAAGCCAAAGGAGGCATCATGAGTTCTGTAAACGATTTATTAGTTTGGTACACAGACATTGGTATGACTGTTGCCATTGGTGACACCCCCGTTGATCACACAAAAACACAACCTAAAACTGTGTCTAGCGCCCGTGAAACCTCTCGGAAATTTACACAACCGGATCCGCTCCCGCCTACACCTGCACAACCTAAAGCTGCTCTAAATACAACCGCGATTGCAGCCGCTTGCAACTCTATCGATGAACTGCATCAAGCAATTCTAAATTTTGAGGGATGCGACCTTAAAATGACTGCAGCCAATACGGTTTTTTGCGACGGTAACCCGAAAGCAAAAGTTATGGTCATTGGCGAAGCCCCCGGTGCCGATGAGGATCGCCAAGGCCTTCCCTTTGTCGGGATTTCCGGTCAGCTATTAGACAAAGCACTAGCCAGCATCGGCCTTACGCGTTCTGACAACGTTTATATCTCAAACATTATCCCGTGGCGACCACCAGGAAATCGCACACCAACCCCCCATGAGGTCGCTCTATGTGAACCGTTCATTAAACGGCACATTGAACTGCTTGCTCCTGAAATTTTGATCTTAGTGGGCGGCGTACCAACAAAGTCCATTCTGAACACCAACGAAGGCATAACCAAACTTCGCGGACGATGGTATACCTATCAATCGGCAAAATCAGCAAAGCCGATCAAAGCCATGGCGACCTATCATCCTGCGTATCTGTTACGATCGCCGGGACAAAAAGCAGCTGTCTGGAAAGACTTGATGATGGTTGAAGACGAACTGCACGCTTTAGGATTGCGGTAAACCTAAGCCGCCGCTGCTGCTTTTAAAGATTGGCCCAAGCCATTTCTTTGATGGGTAACTTTTGGTTTATCAACCAGAACATTTTTCTTAGAAGCCTCCTGCAGTGCATCCGCAATCGCTTCATCCAGATCCTTCATATCAACAAGCTTCCCGTTAACAGTAAAACCCGGCGCGAAATTTAATTTAAGATCACGTCCGGCTATCAGAGCATCATGGAGGATAGCATCCTCAATGGATTTGTCATCAAATGTAGGCTGAATAACTGAAGAGCTTATCCCCGTTGGCGTCAACATTTTTTCGATCACTTCCGTGGGGTGCTCTGCGTTAACCCAATCAAACTCGACAGTTTTATCCTTATCCAAATTAAAATTGACCATGATTAAGTGAGAACGTTCTAAATACTTAGCAACATCACGACCAATCCAACAAATGATCGCTAATTTTAGCGAAAACTCATCGGTTGGAAAATCTTTTAGAACAAAGTAAAGGCGCCCTGAATCAATGTATTTTTGTTGTAGGACGGGTAATTTATTTAATTTAAAATCAATACAATGATGACATGTCAAAGAATGATACATTACAACCTTAACAAGGGCTTTTGGACTCCCAAAACCAACCTCTGGCAAAGGATGGGCATTCCCAGGGATATCGATTGGCGCATTGGATTGCGCAAAATTCGAGCTTACTAAGATGAAAAGAAAAGCAACTATTTTACTACTCATAACACGTCCAATTTAAACTATCGTCCCTTAATTCTACATTAAAAATTAATGGGTTAAAAGAGGGTTTCGTTATAGAACTTATTTCTAATAATTGATACTACCCTTCTATTTTCTCTGATAACTTTAACCACCTCAACTCCGCTACCTCCAACTCGTGTTTTGCTTGCTCTAGACGTGCTGACAGAGTTGTAAATTCTTGAGGATGATTCTGATAAAACATCGGATCTTCCAGTTTAAGCTCAATCAAACCAATTTCATGCTCTAAGGATTCAATGATTCCGGGCAGTTTATCAAACTCATGTTTTTCATTAAAGCTGACCTTACGTTCCGTTTTAGGGCGAATCAACTCTGACTCTTTCTTTTCCGACTTAGTAACAGTGACAATCTTTGGTTTACGCTTTTCCAAATAATCTGTATATCCACCAGCATATTCAGTGACATCGCCGTTCCCCTCAACGGCAATCACTGATGTCACCAGTCGATCTAGGAAATCTCGATCGTGGCTGACAATCAACAACGTCCCTTCGAACTCATAGAGCATTTCCTGCAATAAATCGAGTGTATCCATATCCAGATCATTAGTTGGTTCATCCAAGACCAATAGATTCCCCGGTTGCGTAAAGGCTTTGGCTAAGGCAAGACGGTTTTTCTCACCCCCTGACAAAATCGAAACAGGGCTCCGGACTTGCTTAGGGTCGAACAAGAATTCCTTGAGATATCCCATCACATGCCTCGGTTTTCCTTGAATCATAACTTGATCCCCACCATTCGGGCATAAAGTTTCCCAAAGCGTTTCAGTCGGATCTAAAGCATCACGCATTTGATCAAGATAAATAAGATCAACGCTAGCACCCACATGACACTTTCCTTCGTCCACAGGAATTTGCTTGAGCAACAATTTCAATAAGGTTGTCTTACCCGCCCCATTCGCACCAACAATTCCAATACGATCACCACGTTGAATGATTGTTGAGAATCCCTTGACAACGCATTTATCTCCAAAGAATTTAGTTAAATTATGACATTCAATGACGACCTTACTCGATACATCGCCGGAAACACCACCCAGACTCGCCGCTTTTGGTCGATTTTGCAGACGAGATCGTCGTTCATCCCGCATCGTCATCAATTGACGTAGGCGTCCTTGGTTACGTTTACGACGGGCTGTCACACCGCGGTGCAACCAATCTTCTTCCAATCTGAGTTTTGCATTAAGTTTTTCAAGTTGCCGCTCTTCTTCAAGCAATAAAGCCTCTGTCCAGCGATCAAAATCAGAATAGCCTTTATCATTTGCTTTCAGTTCACCTCGATCAATCCACCATGTTTGCGCAGAAACACGCTTTAAAAAACTTCGATCATGGCTGATCACAACAATAGCGCCACGGAAAGACTTTAGGGTTTCTTCCAACCACTCAATAGCAGGAATATCCAGATGGTTTGTTGGCTCATCAAGCAAAACAATATCAGGTTCACTAACCATAGATCGGGCGATCAAAAGTCGACGCTTTTCGCCCCCTGACAACCGTTCCATAGTTTGATCCGGATCGAGTTGCACTTGCCCCAACCATGATTCAGCTTCGAATGCAGCACACCCTGTCTCATCCATCAAGTGTTGGCGCATGGTTATCGATGATGGTAGCTCTGCATCCTGTGGCAAATATGAAATTTTAGTCCCCGGTTGCGTAAAAAAATCGCCATCATCAGATTCGATCAGCCCCGCAATAACTTTCAGTAATGTTGACTTACCGCATCCATTGCGTCCCACAAGACAAATCCGATCCCGCGGGCATATTTGCAAAGAAAGCCCCTCGAACAAAGGCTTCCCGCCAAAAGTTAATTTTAGGTCTTTAATTGTAAATAAGGGTGGTTGACTCATAAGGCTTCTTGTACATTCTTAGCAGAATTTTTCATTTGGGAGATAAAATCGATAAAATCAGAAACCTCGTTGAATTCGTGATAAATACTGGCAAAACGCACATAGGCCACCGTATCTAAATTGATTAAGGCTTCCATGACAATGGACCCAATGTCCTTAGTTGCGATTTCACCATCACCACTTGTCTCAAGTTGGCGCACAATACTCGAGATAACGCGCTCAATCCTTTCAGCAGGGACAGCACGTTTATGCAATGCCATTACAATGGATCGTGCTAATTTATCTCGGTCAAACGGTACACGATTCCCATCTTTTTTAATCACGACGAGATCTCGGAGTTGAATCCGTTCGAACGTTGTAAAACGGCTTCCGCATTCTTGACAAAATCGACGGCGACGAATGGCGGATAAATCGTCTGTGTTCCGTGAGTCTTTAACAGCTGTATCACTGTGACTGCAGAAGGGGCAGCGCATTAAACATACCTCAAACTTTTATAGATCGGAAATCCCTGGCACAGGGCAACAACATCATTCTTAATGAAATCAGGAGAAGCCTTACCAGCTGACAAATGATCACACACTTCCGCAATCCAATGACCGATTTGTATAAACTCTGCCTCGCCAAAGCCGCGACTGGTCGCAGCAGGTGACCCTAAGCGAATTCCAGACGTAATAGTCGGTGGCAATGGATCCCCCGGAATACCATTCTTGTTACAGGTGATATTGACATGCTCTAGCGCGTTACACGTATCTTTACCATTCACACCTTTTGGCGTTAGATCCACCAACATTAAATGAGAATCCGTTCCACCGGACACAAGATTAAACCCATGGAGCACAAGCGTGTCAGCCAAAGCCTTAGAATTTTGCACAACGCGAGCTGCATACTCTTGGAACTCAGGCTTTAAGGCTTCACCAAAGGCAACAGCTTTGGCGGCAATAACGTGCATTAACGGACCACCCTGCAATCCGGGGAATACCGCTGAGTTTATTTTTTTCGCAATATCTTCATGATTCGTTAGCACAATCCCCCCCCGCGGACCACGCAAGGTTTTATGGGTGGTTGATGTTACAATATGAGCATGAGGCAACGGACTTGGGTAAACACCACCGGCAACCAGTCCAGCAAAGTGCGCCATATCAACCATAAGATAAGCACCGACTGAATCGGCAATCTCACGGAATCGAGCAAAGTCGATAATTCGCGGATAAGCAGACCCACCCGCAATAATTAGTTTTGGTTTATGTTCATCTGCCAAACGTGCCACCTCATCATAATCGATCAAGTGCGTGTCCGCATGAACCCCGTAATTAATGGCATGGAACCACTTGCCAGACTGGTTAACAGGACAGCCATGCGTCAAATGCCCACCCGCATCCAAAGACATCCCCAGAATTGTATCGCCAGGCTTAATCAACGCCATAAAAGCAGCTTGGTTAGCTTGCGCTCCTGAATGAGGTTGCACGTTGGCAAACCCGCAATTAAATAATTTCTTTAGACGGTCGATGGCAAGATTTTCAGCAATATCCACAAACTCACACCCACCATAATAGCGACGTCCGGCATACCCTTCGGCATATTTATTGGTTAAAATTGACCCTTGCGCCTCAAGAACCGCATCGGAAACGATGTTTTCAGAGGCAATCAATTCGATCTGATTCTGTTGACGCTCAAGCTCTTGCTGTATGGAATTTGCAAGATCCGGATCTTGCTGAAATAAATAATGAGTCATGGCCTATTCCTATTCTTTCATTCGTTAACCAGAGTATAAAGGGTAACAAGAATGTTGTCCAAAGGATTTGTTCCAGAGACTCTCAATAATAATCAACTAGGCAATCATCTCTTCGAACAACCGGTGCCAGTTTTGTTTTGCCTGCAGTCGCATCAAGACAGATCCAATTCCAACAGCAGCACGATCCATAAAAACAAATTCGCGCGGCGGGCGAATCCCACCGGCTTGACTGAGTTGATCATGTACCTTGGTTGCTGTTTCCCAACCAACTTGTCCCAAAACATCATTTTGTATAAGACGCACACGATCATCTAACAAAGGATCATACAGCATCTTTGCCCATTGGGTAATGATCTCGATTACTTCCTTAGTCAAGTTCTGAAAACCCCATTGCTCATAGGCATGAACAGCACGCGCTTGGTCGTTGTTTTGTAAGGCCCGATAGAGTTCAATCACCCCATGAACAAAACTTTTTGGGAATTCCCGAATACATCCCAAATCCAAGATCACCAAAGATAAATCATCCTGAACCTTATAATTTCCGGGATGCGGATCCCCATGAACAACACCATGCTTGTATAACGGTGTATACCATGCTTGAAACAATCTCTTACCTAACTCATCACGCGTTGATTGATCCGCGGATACATAATCCAAAGCATTCTTACCGTCCAGCCAGTCCATGGTCAATAGGCGCTGCGTTGAATAGTCTCGGAAAACCTTTGGAATTTTAACCCACGGAACACAATCAAAAACGTTAGAAAATCGATCTAGGTTATTTGCTTCACGACCATAATCCAACTCTTCACGCAAGCGATCATCAATCTCTTGCTGAATCTCATCGGTTTTCAACGCATTATTAAAAGATTCGTAAACAGAAAACAGCAACTTCAATTGAGCTAAGTCTGCTTCAATTACCGACTGCATATCCGGATACTGCAATTTACACGCCACCCACTCACCCGTCGTTAATTGCGCTTTATGCACCTGCCCGAGGGACGCTGCTGCTGTTGCATTTTGGTCAAATTCATTGAATTTTGAAAGCCAATCAGCCCCCAATTCCGTCATCATGCGGCGCCGTACAAACGACCACCCCATAGCTGGCGCATTCGATTGTAATTCCAGTAATTCTTCGGCGTATTCAGGAGGAAGTGCCCCCGGCACAGTGGCCAAAAATTGTGCCACTTTCATCAAAGGGCCTTTCAATCCCCCTAATAATCGCTTTAAGTCTTCAGCGTGGGTTTCTCGGTTAATAGCAACACCGAGGTATTTCTCCCCCACAAGGCGACCCGCTAAGCCCGTCATGGCTGAGGTTACTTGCGCATAACGTTTAAGACGTCCTGTCAACGTTGAATCATCCATTACAATGAGATCCTCCCTATAAGCTTTTCTCTCAGAACTTGGTGTTAAAAACTAACTATTTAGAGTTGTTCCAGTTCATCAATCATCCCCGAAATCATAGAAAGACCTTGGCTCCAAAATGCTGGATCTTTTGCATCTAAACCAAAAGGTGCCAATAATTCCGGATAGCGTTTACTGCCGCCTGCCCGTAATAAATCGAGATATTTCTCAGCAAATTTAGGATGCCCTTGTTGATAAACCGCATACAAAGAATTAACTAAGCAATCACCAAAAGCATAAGCATAAACATAAAATGGCGCGTGAATAAAGTGAGAGATATATGACCAGTACGGGCGGATACTCTCATCCAAATTCACGGCATTACCCAAAGCTTCTCTCTGGGTTTCCATCCAAATATTACCCAAGTCATCCGCGGTTAATTCTTTTTGACGACGCATGTCATGTACGCGTTTTTCAAATTCGAAAAAGGCAATTTGTCGAACAACTGTATTGAGCATATCCTCAACTTTTGCCGCCATCAAATTTCGACGTTGGTCTCTTGTTGAACAGCCCTCGAGCAACGATCTGAACGTCAACATCTCACCAAACACAGATGCTGTTTCTGCCAAGGTTAACGGCGTATCCGCCAACAAGGGGCCTTGATCTGAGGCTAAAACCTGATGGACACCATGCCCCAACTCATGAGCCAATGTCATAACGTCCCGCAATTTACCTTGGTAATTGAGCATCAAATACGGATGAACACTTGGCGTTGTTGGATGAGCAAACGCCCCTGATCGCTTCCCGGGTTTGGCCGGCACATCAATCCAAGGATTATCAAAGAAACGTTGCCCAATTTCAGCCAATTCCGGACTAAAGCGATGGTATGCTTCATATACTGTTTTCTTTGCCTCATCCCAAGCAATCGTGCGATCATCGGCTGAGGGTAATGGGGCATTACGATCCCAATACTCAATCTTATCACGTCCTAACCACTTTGCTTTTAGGGCATAATAGCGATGCGTTAAGTCTTTGTAAGATTCCTTTACTGCTATAGCCAACGCCTCAACAACTTCATCTTCAACCTGATTCGCTAAATTCCGAGAAGCAACAGCATGACTGTATTTGCGCCAACGATCATCAATTTCCTTATCCTTAGCTAAAACATTCGTTACCATGGTAAAAATACTAAGTTGTGTTTTCAACCCTGCGCTCATGGATTGAGCAGCCTCTTCACGGATTTTAGCATCTTTATCGCTAAGTTTATCAACAATCTCACTAATACCAATTTTGTCGCCGCGCCAATCAAACTGAATCCCAGCCAAAGTTTCATCATACAATCGATTCCAAGCAGAACGGCCGGTTAAAGCCTTTTCCATCATTAAGCGTTCTTGGTCTTCAGAGAGTTGATGGTCTTTATACAAACGGACATTATCAAGCCATGATTGATAACGTTTTAAATCCGGCATATCCGCATATCCTTGGGTCAGAACAGCATCGTCCAACTTTGATACCTCTAAATTAAAAAATACTAACGGCGTTGCTAGGTTCGTGATTTGCTCTTGGATATGCTGCAAAAATTGTTGCGGCTCAGCTTCTTTCAACTGAGTTGTTGAATTTAGAAAAGCATAACTCATGAGCTTTGCCATTAAATCCTCAATAACTTCATAGTCCTTAATAGCAGACAAAATACTTTGACCAGACGTTAATTTCCCAGCATAGTTCTCAACAAATTTAGAGACCTTGTCTTTGGTAGTATTTAAATCCCGTTGAATAGTTGGATCTTGTGTATTTTTATAAAAATCCGTTAAATCCCATCTAGGCAAATTAGCTAAGGTCATTTGAAACTCTCTTTGTCCCGTTGTATCTAAACTATAGCTAGGATAACTCACAGTTGTGCTAAATCCAACGGTTAAAAGTCAAATTAGATCAACTCAAACAGAAAATACTTGTTTTTTAAAATCAAATGTTTATAACACCTTAAGAAACGCCTTTTACAACCGGAGAGTAATTTTGAAAAAAATATTATCATTTGTCACCATGGTAACCTTTAGTTACGGATTAGAAACGTCAATACAAGACTTGGAATCCTTAACTTTGTACAGCAGAACTCCAAACGGATGGCAAGATATCACTCCTGGAAACGCCAATAGCTCAGGATATATTGTTGCATATGCAAAAGGTAAAGATGGATCCTTATGGGTTTCTGGCGCAAGTGACCTAGCAACAAAAACATGGAGCAACACTCTGACCATAAATGAAACAGGAACTATTTCTGATGGGAAGTCCATCATTCTTAAGACCTCTAAGGCGATCAGATTTGATAATCCATTCGATTTCATCGAATATTGTGACGAAAAACTTTTACCACCTCTCTACAGATTCTTTGGCCTAGAACAAGGGCGAACCATCAAGGTTTACTCAGATCAACCTACTCAAGATGACATAGAAAACGCACACAAAGAGTATTCTGACTCAGTAACATTGGCATTGGATTCGTTGAGTGAAAATGGGATAGAAGCTGAAGCTATTGGCATTATAGCAGAACAGCTAGACAGTCTTTCAAAAGCAAACTATTCTCTGGATGCAACAGCAACTAACATACAACAAATAATTGACGCTGCATTATCTAATATCTCAGCAAATGTTCAAGATTTTAAAAAGTCTGTTTCTAACCTGGTAACACTACACCTAAAAAGAATTGCTAATAACAATATGTCATTATTGCGAAGACTAGAAATCGTTAAGATTAATAATAGAGAGCATTCAAATTATGATTTCACAGTACCGCTAACAGCTTTTGAAAAATTCCTAAATCGAACACAAACTAAAGTCATGGAATATATCAAAAAGCACAAAGATGAAGACACAACATTTACGCTTAATTTTGTAAATGGGATATTGCATCACCTTAACGCTTTGTTTTCTCAAGAAAGTACTCCGGCTCACTTTATTAAGCGACTCAATCAATTACAAGAAAGAATACCGGCATTTCATCCTAATGCTGAGCTTATGATAGATTTAATGAAAGCCTTACATCTCGCCTTAGACACAAAAATTAAATACCCGTCTTTTCCTCAAATTGATTCCATCACGGAATGGTATGTTTCAGCACCGTCAACAGCAAGCCAAGATTACTTAACACAAGAACACCTGAATTTGATTATACTTCTTAATAACGGTCTGTACTTGCAAGAACAGATTTGGCCACATATTGGCGCTCAACCAGATGAGGCACAACCTGAATAGGGTGAATTCGATATAAGAACCGCCTCTCCCATGTGTATGGGGGGGGCTATAACCACGCCCGATTAAAACAAGCATGTTTGTTTAAGAGCTTCGTCCACCTGCTCCATCGTGACGTTGATGCCCAGATCATGTAGCGAGGTCACCCCAAACTGAGGAAGACCACACGGAACAATCCCACTAAAATGAGATAAGTCCGGATGCACATTAATCGCGATCCCATGATAGGTCACCCATTTGGAAACACGCACCCCAATCGCTGCAATCTTTGCCTCTCCGTTAGGCGTATCTGTCCAAATCCCAACACGACCCTCTCGTTGAAATCCCGTCACACCAAATTCAGCCAAGATGCGAATAATCCAATTTTCTAATTCCTGAACAAACCAACGAAGATCAGGTTTACGTTGATTCAGATCTAACATAATATAGGCAACGCGTTGTCCGGGCCCATGATAGGTATACTGCCCTCCTCGTCCTGTTTCAAAGACGGGAAATCGATCAGCCATCAATAAGTCTTGAGGTTTCGCACTTGTCCCTGCCGTATACAAAGGTGGATGTTCCAGCAACCAAATACACTCTTGCCCTCCTTGATGAATATCACGCGTAATAGATTGCATTGTGTCTAAAGCGTCCGGGTAAGCAATAAAACCATCAGAGGCAAGCCACTTAACCATTTAATTTCCCCTGAGGCAAAACTTCAATCCCGTGTAACTGAGCCAATTCAATAATTTGGTTAAAAGCTGGCACATTTACCAATAAATAAATAATTGTTACTCCACTAAAAATAGCCCGTAAAGCTAAACCTAAATTATCACCACAAGGCACAGCCAATTGGACGTCATATTCAGGATATTTATCTTGAGCATCTCGCCACACCCCTAAATAAAATTCTAAGCCATAATTGTGAATCATAATGGGACAAGCAATTAGTAAGGTATCCCCAGATAATTCTGGGACATTGGCACTTGAAATAACGACTTGGTGACCTACCATAAACCTATAAGCTTTTTCTTGAAACGGTATCTTATGGTCAGAATAGCGAGTTTTCTTGTTGCACTCAATCTTTGTTCGTGCAAAAATTCTTACAAGATTCCCCCCCATCTTTAAACCTTGATGTGAATTTTCCAACAAAAAATCACTGTGACAAGATAACAACACACATTAACAAATCGTTAATCGTTAACTGTTTGTTAACCTTTTTTAATACACTATAGGAATAGAATACGACCTTTCACCTTGAGTAAGATCATGACCTCATCCATCGCTAATTTCCGCAAAAAAGCACAAGACGTTTTTACATCAAGAGCAATGCAAATTTTGATCGCAAGCTTACTGTTATTAAGCGCTATTTTAATCAGCTGGGAAATTACCATTCGCTATCATGAAACGCCAGAAGCACAAAAAATGGCAATATTACTAGGGCACATCAACAATTATATATTATATATCTTTGCGATTGAAATCGTTGCCCGAGTGATAACGTTTGGTCGGAATTATTTTAAATCTGGATGGAACTTATTTGATTTTATCATTGTTGGGTTATCCCTGTTAACAGTTGGTTCTTACTTTCAAATTATTCGTACGTTTAGGCTTTTTCTTTTCTTGAGAACATTTGCAGTATTTCCGAATTTCCAACACTTATTAACCGCCCTAGGCCAAGCTATCCCACGAATATTTTCAACAATGATGTTGTTATTAATAGCCATTTATATTTTTGCAGTTTGGGGCGTTATTGAGTACTCAGCAACATTCCCTGTTTGGTTTGGTGATCTTCCCGCCGCGTTTGGCACCATATTTCACGCCGTTCTTTTAGGACACACATGGTCAGAAGTCTATGATGTCATGGTAAAAGTTGACCCAGACGTTGGCTTCTTTATCTATCCGATGGTTGTTGTCTTAAACTTCCTGCTTTTGCAAATGGTTCTAGGTGTCATCATTAACGCTCTTCATTTTCAACATGTCAATGAACAAGAACATAAAAAGCATTCATTCATCTTAGGATGGTTAACAGGGAAAAATAAAAACCATCATGACTCGCCCCTTTCTGCGGACACAAAAATCATTCTTCACGAGATTCATAAGTTGAAAGCAGATCTTATGGATTTACAATCAAAGACCACGGAAACAAAGACAAAAAAGGAATAGAATCTTAACAGAAATGTCGATATAGCTACCTCGAAAGAGGTATCTTATGAATTTCATCATTAGCGTAAGCGTAAGCCCCCCTACAAACGAGCAATGCAGTGACGAACTTTTAGGATCAACTGAAACGCCTAACTCCAATCATCAGAAATAAGGAATACAGATGAATTCAAGGACAACGCTGCGCAACCGTACATAGAGTACGTGCGCAAAGCCGACGATCCGCAGAATTCGCTGTAGGACTTATGTATTATGATTGGGGAGGGTCGATCAATCTATAAGCCGGGTTCTGTCCATAGTACTACTACTGGATGGTCATTCATCTAGGGTGACTGTTACCAGTCACCTCAAGCAACCTACCCGAGTGATCTGCAAGGCGCAGATGCCCCAAGGGGGCGTTCACTCCTATTTGGTCTTGCTCCGGATGGGGTTTACCCTGCCACTTTGGTTACCCAAAGCGCGGTGCGCTCTTACCGCACCTTTTCACCCTTACTCTGACGAGCGGTATATTTTCTGTGGCACTTTCCCTAAAGTCAGCCTTAACGCTAACCCCGGCGGACGTTATCCGCCATCTTGCCTTGTGGAGCCCGGACTTTCCTCGAGAGTCAGTTATGACACCCGCGACCATCCGATTGATCGACTCTATTGGTTATATTAGGTCAAATCTCAAAAAAAGCAAGAGCATCCTCATAAGTGTTGCAAAAATGTTCACACTTTCTTAATTTATTAAAAATTTTAACTAAAAGGTTTGTTTTGATGGTTTTTTGCTATTAAACTGATATTGTGTATGAATTTCCCCCAAGGAGAATATGGGTATGAAAAAGACATTGAAATTAGCACTAGTAGCAGCTTCTCTTGTTGCTGGCGCAAGCGTTGTAAATGCTTATGGAAACCACCAAACAGCCGGTGAAGCAAAAGACCGTCTAGAAATGCTGAAAGAAGCATTCAAAGATATGGGTCTTAACACATTCAATTTCTTGAATGGTCACGATCATGCTGGTCAAGGTAAAAACCGCGAAAACCAAGCTGGTCTTCGTTGGGCAGAATTGACAAAATCAGATGATGGTAAAGCAACAATCGTTTGTATCGAAAACGGTAAATACGCTGTTAACCAAATGGATCCCCGCAAAGTTGGTCGCGATTCCATGTCAGGTGCTGACGTATGGCGCGATGGTCAAGGCATGCCGATGACAGAAAAAGTCGTCAATGCTTTGAAGAATTCAAAAGACGGTTATGCTGTTGTTAACTTCGTTGAAACAACACCTGGTGTTATCAATGAACGCCAAGGTTCAGCAGCTGAAGAAAAGTTTGAACTTCTTGCTGTTAACTCTGCTGCTCTATTGGGTCACAAGAATGACACAGGATCAAAATTCTTCTGTGCAACACGTTACCAACAAATGGAACCAACAGACGAAGGCGATTATGACCGTATGGTTAAGCCAGACCACATGGATAGCAAAAAGCGTAAACACCACGCGAAAAAGCATCATGCAAAGAAAGCTAAAGCTGAACACAAAGCTGAAGCACACAAAGAAGCAGCTCCTGCTGAAAAAACAGCAAAAGCATAAGCTTAATTTTGTAGCATTAAACAAAAAACCCTCGCAATCGCGAGGGTTTTTTATGATCAGAATCTTACATAACCCTCAAGCAAACGATTCATTCCCATTGAGAATCCGACACTTTGAGCTATAGTCCAGAAGCAGGAATAAGAAATGACGTGTACAATGAGTACACGAGCAACAATGTGACGACCTTCCAAGCTCAAATAGAATAACTATAAAATTCAGATCTATAATTGTTCCAGTTGAAAATCAAAGACTTATAGCCATAATACAAATCTGGCTGAAGTGTGTGATCGTCATCTCCGTCTAGCAAAGCTAAGGTTTTCAAAGAAAACCTTAGCTTTGATTGATTGGAGGTCCATGCTTTCTTATGGTTTGCGGAACCCCCGTTCAAAAACTCTGGCGATTTTTTACAAAAATCGAGATTTCCTAGGCGAACGTGACAGGTTTTAATAGGGTTGAGGTTGAGGGTAAAAATGCGTTTCTAACTGTCGGATTTTCAATGGGAATGACTATAATTAATCTGCCCTCAAAAATCAGAATATTTAAATAATTTTAGATAAATTGAATGTTTATTAATCAATCTCTGCGATTCTAAAAATACATAATAAGACAACAAATCGACTTGGCATAGTTTTTGCTGTCTTATGAGTGAAGAATTTATTGAGGTTATTATGTTACATAGACTCCTGACTCTTATCTTTATTTGGCTCCAGGTTTTCCCTGCTGTTCATGCAGCCAATCCTGTGCGGATCAAAGATATCGTTAGTTTTGAAGGCGTCAGAAACAACCAACTCGTAGGCTATGGCCTTGTTGTCGGTTTAAATGGCACAGGTGATTCTATTAACAGCATTCCTTATACAAAAGAAAGCCTGGCCGGCATGCTGGAACGCTTAGGCGTCAACGTCCGTGATTCATCAGGAGAAATCATGTTAGCCGGGAAAAATATTGCCGCTGTTATGGTAACCGCAACCATGCCTGCCTTTGCCCGTCACGGAACAAACATTGACGTTTCTGTATCGGCCTTAGGCGATGCCAAGGATTTGCGTGGCGGCACCCTTCTCGTCACACCGCTTCTTGGGGCTGATGGTGATGTTTACGCAGTTGCCCAAGGTGCTGTCGCAACAAATGGATTTAATGCTTCTGGCAAATCCGGAACATCGGTTGTCAAAGGTGTGCCAACCTCAGCCAAAATTGTTAATGGTGCCATTATTGAAAAAGAAGTAGGGTTCCAACTCGCCTCGCTTCAACACATGAACCTGAGCCTTAAAAATCCTGATTTCACAACAGCGCAGCGCATCAGCACCGTCATTAACGAAAAATTTGGCGCCCTATCGCGTGCATCCGACCCAACAACAGTTGGCGTATCCATTCCGGAACAATACCGTGGGGACTTGGTGACCTTCCTAACTCACCTTGAACAGCTAACTGTCGAACCTGATCAACCGGCAAAAATTATCATCGATGATCAAGACGGTGTCATCGTCATGGGTGAAAATGTTCGAATCTCAACAGTTGCCGTCACACAAGGCAGCATCACGATCAAGATCACCGAAGACCCACAAGTATCTCAACCCAACCCTTTTACCCAAGTCCAACAGGCAACTGTTGTTGATCGGACAAATGTTAGTGTCAAAGAGGAAACAGGGAAAATGGCGGTTTTACGCTCAGGCGTTTCCCTTCAAGACCTGGTCAATGGGTTAAATGCACTGGGTGTGACGCCCCGCGATCTCATTTCCATCCTCAGAAGTATTAAGGCAGCTGGGGCTATCCAAGCAGATATAGAGGTGATCTAATGACAGTCAAAGCAAGTGATTTCGCCAACATCGCCCAAACAAGAGCTCCCTTGAGCTCAGCCCCAAGCAACACCCCGGAAAAGGCTTGGCAAGCAGCACAAAAATTCGAAGCAACATTTACCAGCCATATCATTCAGCAAATGTTTGCCCATAATGATACAGGGCTATTCGGTGGTGGGCAAACAGAAGTTATGTTCAGATCCATCTGGGCGGAAAAAATTGCCGATTCGATGCCAGGAATGTTTGGTATTGCCGAAAGCGTTTATCCAATTCTACTCAAAGGGCAAGAGGTAAAATCATGACCAACACAACTTTTGATAACCTCATCCTATCGTGCACCCATTTTATGAGCATTCTGTCAAAAGAAACAGAACTCTTGAATGCTAATAATATTGCAGGTGCCAATGCCCTTTTAAAAGAAAAACAACATGCAGCCGACCTCCACCAGAGCTCGTGCACGTTATTTGAAGCAGAAAATACATTGGCGCAATGTTCGCCTGAACACTTAAAAATACTGAAGGGAACCATCGATAATTTACATAATCAGCTTCTTGAAAATAAAGCAGCCATTGATTTAGCCTACAAAGTGCGGTCGTCAATTGTCGATAAAATTTCAGCTGCTGTCAAAGAGCAACAAGCACCAGTCTGCCAGTACACAAAATCAGCTCGGTTTTCAACAAATTCGTCGCCCGTATCCATGCTGGCGCTTAATCGACAAATCTAGGAGGAAGCAATGGCTCTTTCTGTTTCCACCCTTTTATCTAAGATAAAATTTGATCGAGACCAAACACGACTCACTTCCGCCAACATTGCCCGAGCTGACGTTGATGGCTATACCCGCAAAGAAGCTTATGCTGAAAAACTTGTATCAAAGGATACGCTTACTGGCATTAAACAAAGCCAAATTAGCCGAGTTATTGACCGCGTTCTGCAAAAAGAAGTTCGTAATAAAAACTCTGATTTTGGTAAAACGACTATTCTCAATGACTATTATAAAAGTATAGAACAAATGCTTGGCAATAAAGGTGATGACTCATCCTATGTTCATGTCCTCAATGACTTTGCAACGACCATTAGTCAAATTGCGTCCATTACTGACGGGAATAAAAAACGAGAAGCCATTCAAAAGGCACAAAAGTTATGCACGCATCTTAATGATATGGCAGATAAAATTAATAACCTGCGCTTTCAAGTCGACCAAGAGATTAACACAGCCATTAATAATTTCAACAGTATGATGAGTAATGTCCAAGACCTGAACCGACAAATCGTCTCACTCGGTATTGGTGGCCTAGACACAACAAATCTTGAGGATGAACGTGATCTCGCTATTCACAAAATGGCAGAACTATCTGGACTTAAGATTTATGAAAGTGACAATAACAATATCTCTCTTGCCCTTGAAAGTGGTGATATCATCACAACGCTGTCTGATATATACCAACTATCCTATACAGCCAGTACCTATGTTGCACCAGGGGATGTTCTCTCTGCGATCACAACATTTACCGGCGTTGACATCACATCAACATTTAAAGAAGGTAAAATCGCCGGTCTTCTTGAATTACGCGATACAATTCTAACAGATATCCAAGCTGAATTCGATGAGCTTACCCGCGTTTTACGGGATACAGCAAACGCCCTGCATAACGAAGGATCTGCTCTGGGTGGCGAGACAAGTTTAACAGGATCAATCTATGCCCCAAACGTTGTCGGACCACTGGCAGGGACAACAGTCATTTCCGGTCAAGGAACCCTGAGAATTGGCGTCACGGATATTGATGGAACATTGCTAGATTATAAAGATATTGCCCTGACTGATGGCATGACTGTTACATCTTTATTGGCAACCATTTCAGGGACAGCCTACGCTAACGGGAATGTAACAGGTGACTTCACAGTTACTCAACTTGCAACAGGTGAACTTCAAATAACCTCCACTGCAGGCAAATATGTTGCCATCGGCTCAGCCGGATCTCCAAAAGCAACAATTTCAGCAACTCCAACCTATGACAACACCCAAGCCTATGGATTTTCCCATTTCTTTGGCATGAATAACTTGTTCTTGACAGGGAATTCAGTAGCTAATCCAAACCCACAAATCGGTATCAGCAATGCTATTTCAGTTAATCCTGTTTTAATCAGTAACACCAATGCTCTATCCGTGGGCAGATTAACATCTGCAACACCTGCGCCCACAAACGCAGGCCTTGGTGTAACCGCTGGTGATGCAACAATTGCCCTTGAAATTGGTGACACCCTCATCCAAGGCAGTTTAACATTCAATGCCGTAGGTGCACTCAACCCAGCAATCGTATCAACCACTGAATACGCAACACGAATGATGGCCTTAATCCAAAGTGACATCAAATCAGCCAAAGGTGCGCAAGCCTTGGATGAACGTGTTTTTAATGAACTGACAACAATTGCTCAAAACAAAAGTGCCGTTGATCCGTCAGAAGAAATTATGAAAATTTTTGAACTCTCGACAAGTCAAAATCTAACATCAAAAGCATTAAGTATTGTTCAGTCCATGGACACAGATTTAATCAACACCCTTGGACGATAGGAGACTATCATGACAACCCCTTATCTTAGCCCTATAAAATACACCCAATTGACAGCCTTAAGAAATGAACGTGACTATCAAAACTCTTCGGCTGAAATGACAAGTGGTGGCATCTCTTCCGGTTATGGAAATATCCAGAATGTTGGCCAATTCATCAACCAAGAATTGATTTTACATGGCATCCAAAACTATCAAGAAAGTGCGACTCTTAACAAAGAACGGATGTCATTCGTCTCAAACCAAATGGCCACATTACGAGATATTGCCGTTGAATTGCAGACAAGGGTCTCTCTCTTGCGTAGCTCCCCTCTTGCTAAACCCCAAGAACTTATGACATGGTCCCATGATAAACTTGAACAATTAACATCCCTTTTAAACGGTCGATTCGATGGAAAGTATCTTCTATCAGGCACCGCAACAAATATTCCCGCTGTTGTTGATCTTGGTGCATTACCGGCTGTTGGGGCCTCTGACCCAATTGACATGACATACTACCAAGGAAACAACCAGAACATTGCCTTTCGGGCCGATGATCATACGATTGTTGAAACACCTGTCAGGGCCGATGACACGGGTATATCCGAATTAATTTTTGCCCTTAGACTCTGTGCAAACATCCCTTCAGCCGATATGGACACACGCCTTGCCAGAGCAAATGACATGGCTTTACAAGCTCACGAAGATATGGTCATCACAAACAGTAAACTCGATAGCAACTTGAATATTCTCCTCAATATCCAAGATGAACTTTTAGAGTTATCGCAAAGCATTACTGAAAATATCAAGGAAATCGGTTATCGAACCCAAACCGCGGTGTTACAAGACTATATGCAAAGCAAAAGCCAACTTGAGTTAACCCGATTCGTGACAACAAGCCAGTTAAACTCAATTAAAGATCTAATAAACCAGATGAAATCTTAATAACGGAGACACAAATGCAGCATCAATCAATTGAAGCCCAGAAAAACACAAATGAATATCGTGTCATCATGCCAAACGGCATCATTGGATTTAATGATTTAAAACATTACATTCTATCGGAACTCAACGATCCATTCTGGGAATTAACGAGTGTGGAAGATAATACAATTAAGTTTATCATGATGGAATTACCTGATCTGACTTTGGGTAATATTTCCTATGAAAAAGCGGATTTCACAAACATTTTGTCGGCTGTTGATCTGGGCATAAATGATGTAAAAGTCTATACAATCATCTCTATCGACTCAAGTGATGACGGTACCAAATCAATGACTGTTAACATGCGGGCTCCCTTTGTCTATAATCCAGCATCCTATCGCGGATGGCAGCTCGTTCTTGCAGACCCCAAATACCCTATTGCTCAGGTGATTTAAACAAAGAATGGCTCTCCCCCCCTTTGAACGGTTTTATGTTTTTTGAGTGGGGAAAGTTGGCCAAACCTAACAGATAGATGATTCAACATATTTTCTGCATATTTATTTCGGTTGAGCATATTAATTGACCTTTTAGTAAAATTCATTTAAACAGGAGTTTATGAAAGGGATTGAATCCTGCCTTAGTCTTATTCACCGCTGGTGACCCAAGGCTATTTCTCTTGAGCCAACCTTTCAGTCAAATGACGCTGAGCGGATTCAGCACATTCATCCCACTCGTCGTGGGTGAGTTTTTCAAGGATCTCGATAGGGACATTTGGATGAAACGTGAGGATGCGTCGGACGGCTTCATCCTAGTCTTCAATAAACTCCAAGTGTGACCAATACGCATTTTTACCGTATATAAGAGGATCAATATCTTTATTCGTATAAATAAATTCAGATTGCATATTTGGCATATTATATAATTTTCTTATATTTAATCGGCTTTCTTCTGAGAAAGTAAATTCTATTAAATACTCTATGTCCGTATCTAATTTCCAATATTGGCGTATTATTTTTTTACAAGTTGAGGCTCCACATTGATTAATATGATTTTCAAGGATGTTAAAATCTTTCTCAGTTGCAAGATTGTTATAAATAGTTCTAATTACTAAAATCATTTTTTGCTAAACATCCTTACTACTTATGCGTAACTTTACCATCAAGTGAAACATTTAAATGACTACCATCCCTAGAAGCCCAGCCTAATTTGTTTTTACCAGTTCTAGATAACTGAACATCCCATTCAAAATCCTGCCCTGAAGTCCGTGAGGGCCCCTTCGTCCATTCATTTCCGTATTTATCAATATAACCATGGTTTGGTCCTCTTTTAAGTGCAGAGCTAGGTTTGTAGTTTTTGTCTGGCACAAATCGGATTTTACCTTCTGTTGGTAATTCGGCATCTTTCAATCTTGATTTAATACTTGCTCCATCACTCGTGAATACTCTAGCATCTGGCCCCTCGTATGTGTCAAATCCTTTATCGTTAGACGAGCTTGCTTGATCGTGCGCAGGAGTCGCGTGGGTTGTCGGTT
Organism: Candidatus Paracaedibacteraceae bacterium; assembly: GCA_019636055.1. NCBI lineage: Bacteria > Pseudomonadati > Pseudomonadota > Alphaproteobacteria > Holosporales > Candidatus Paracaedibacteraceae > Candidatus Paracaedibacteraceae bacterium. Next base: position 641,037 of record JAHBYH010000001.1, on the reverse strand, counting down.
TGGACTCATGAGCTGGGGTTGTGAAACTCTGCGGGCGAGCTTCTGCCTCTGGGAAGGATTCGACCTTGGGCTTGCAAGCCTCGGGCTCAGCATCCATGGTCACGTAATAATACACACCACCGATTGCAATGATTGCCACACCTGCATACACCGCAACAACTGCCCCGCCGGCCGCAGCAGCTCCCACGGCTAAAGCCTCACCCGCTGCAACAATACCAGCTGCTCCTGCTGCCATGGCCGTTTGGATGGAGCGCATCACATCCGGTGGCATCCCCCAAGCAAAGGCATGGCTGGCGTTGTTGTCAATGGCGTTGCGCGCTGCCCCTTGGGCTTGGTCAATGCTGCTCTTGAATAGGGTGGCAAAGATGATCGAGGCACCTTCACCAAAGCCACGGACTTATAGATTCAGACCTGCTTATTCAATCTAAAGTGACATCTTTGCCATCTATCAAGTCATTTGCAATCTGAAGCAATTCCTCGTAATTATATGCAAACTCCGGACCTAATTCCATCTTATTTAAAGTTAATAATAAATTGCGAAAAGATAGATCTATTGACTCTATATTTTTCCAATAAAATGAAAATGCCCATTCGCCTATTTTTTCAGTGGGTGCTTCAGACAAAACATATTTTTTTAATTCTAGACCGTAAATCTGCCGTAAATTCATTTTTTATATCCCTTAGTTTTTGAAAATGAATTGAGTTCAGATTGGGTTGGCGGATAATGCTGCCCTTTAAGATCATGACCATCTAAGGATTTAGGATGAACACGATTCACTTTCCCATTGTGATCATAACACTCATTCCACTGCCGAACTTGACCTGTTTTAGGATTATGTTCTGTTACAAAAGATGCCCCCCTAGTTACCCCTGGTTTTGTTGAAGCCCTTTCAGCTTCATAATACCTAATTCTACCATCAGGTAATTTCACTACTTTTATGGCTTCAGCCTGAGCCCCTTCTAACGCACTTAGCTTCTTTTTTATACTAGCAGAAGAATTCACATTTTTTGCACTAAAATTATCTGTTTTTTTCGGTGGAGTAGGCACATCCTTAGCAGCCTTCGCGCTAGAAGACGCACTCGATGATGCACCGGATGAGCTTGCTTTGAACGTATCTTTGACAGCAAGGCGGGCTTTGTTGACCATCTTGCCTACAAACTTCATGCTTGATGACATGAGTAAGTTTATGCTCGCTTCCTCCATCCCATATTTAACGAGGGCTTCAGGACCTCCTTCGTCATAGGCCTCAATTGCGCCATCAATCGTCGTCAGGATATCATAGAGCTTCATCGCCCCCGTGATAACCGGCATTAGGGCAAAGATAAAGTTGTTCTCAATGGCATTCGATGCAGCACTTTGTCCCATGTTTGAGATCCGAACGAGCTCTTCCGATCGGATCCTGCCTTCATCGGTTTCACCGTTGGATCGTGTTGTTTAGATGGGTGAGGGCGTAGAGTTTACAGCCCTCGTTTCACCCACCATTCACGACTTTTAAACTCTTTTGGTAATTTAGGGTCATCAGGACCATCGAGGTTTAATTCATCGTAGATGATTTGAGAAAATTCATCCCCTACATCTTTTGGAAATTTATTACCACACCAAGGGCAATATTTAATTTGAATGAAGGATGACCCTCCGTCTAAGACATTAATTCCATACTCTCTATAAGTATCATTGTAACAAAGTGCCACTTCGCCATTTTTTATAAAATAGTCAAATTCAGAACAACAATGATTTATTTTTTCACTCATATGTTTAGCTTTCTTGCTGGAACTGCGGGTTTATACATTTTTCCTGTTTGAGGGTCCATTGACCCTATGTGTTTCCTGTCTTTATTATAAACCTCAATATCACTATGTGTAAAATCCCACTCGTAAAACTCCTTACTTTTCCCACTAAGACCGTTAGTTTTAACGGCACCCCTATATGGTTTAAACCCTTTCCAAATTGGACTTTCACCCTTACTACAGTTATCTTTTCGATCACTCGTAAATACTCTAGCATCTGGACCCTCGTATGTGTCAAATCCTTTATCGTTGGATGAGCTTGCTTGATCGTGCGCAGGAGTCGCGTGCGTTGTCGGTTTGGACTCGTGGGCTGGTGTTGTAAAACTTTGCGGGCGGGCTTCTGCCTCTGGGAAGGATTCGACCTTGGGTTTGCTAGCCTCAGGTTCGGCATCCATGGTCACGTAATAATACACACCACCGATTGCAATGATTGCCACACCTGCATACACCGCAACAACTGCCCCGCCGGCCGCAGCTGCTCCCGCGGCTAAAGCCTCACCCGCTGCAACAATACCAGCTGCTCCTGCTGCCATGGCCGTTTGGATGGAGCGCATCACATCCGGTGGCATCCCCCAAGCAAAGGCATGACTGGCGTTGTTGTCAATGGCGTTGCGCGCTGCCCCTTGAGCTTGGTCAATGCTGCTCTTGAATAGGGTGGCAAAGATGATCGAGGCACCTTCACCAAAGCCACGGACTTTTGCAAGTTCTTCTGAACGGATTCTGTTGTAAAGCTCAATCTTCTTTTCAGGAGATAAGCCATCAGAACCGCTTTTAAACCGCTCAGATGTTTGGCGCAACATCCGCTCGCGCATCCCCTCTGCCACAACTTCAGCGACGATACCACCGATGGAGCCACCAAGGGCAGCGGATCCGACGTTTTCACCGCGCAGAGCAGCAAGTGCTGCCCCTCGACCGGCACCCAAGATCCCGTGATACATCTTGTGGAGCATGTAATCGCTGAGGCTGTTGTTTTCAGCTTTGAGCTGAGCATAGCGGGCAGCACCAATCTTTGTCGCTATGAACTGGGCGATCGAGCCGACCCCGATATTAATGAGGCCGTCTTTGATCAAGTCCTCAAGCTTTTCCCCGCCCAGAGTCGCTCGTACGCCGATGCAAACAGTTTCTTGCACGGCGTTATAGGCCATTTGCTTTAGGAAAAGATCCGCATTTGATAAGTTATCGGTAGCAGACGCATCGGGAACTTCGATCTTAAAGTGCGCCATAACACCGGCGGTGAGGCCGGCCGAAGCCATTTTTATAGCAAGGCTCTTAAGGAATTCCTTCGTCGCCAATGTTTTGGCGGCCTTGAACGGGTTTCCTTTGTTCTGCATGGTCGCCGCCGTCAGCTGCGTTGCAACAGCAGAAAGTACTGCGCCCATGACAGCCTTGGCTACCAGACCTGAACCTAACCCAATCTTTGCCGCAAGGGGGGCTGCTGCACCCTGTGTCAGAATCGTCATGGCAACCGCAATAATGGCCATAAGGGCTTGGCCGGGGCCTTGTATGACCTTGCGTTCATGCTTGTGCATTTCCTTAAGGAATTGCTTGACGACGGGGCCACCATCGACCTCAATCAGATCAAGGATCTCTTGGGATTGACCTTCGACCAGCTGAATCAAGGTTTCCTTGGAGTGCACGTGCATCTTGCCGAGAATCTTAGATTGAGCATAGGTGCGATGCTGTTCGTTGATCATGCTGGTGCGACTCCACGCCGCCCCCATAGAGGATTTGACACAGCTGTAGTAAGCGTCGTTAACCCCCAACAGGAACGAGGTTAGCCCTTGGAGCGTCTCAATGTTAGTCGTCAGGCAATCAAAGATTGTATTGGTGAAGGTGGCGTTGCCTCTTTCAGCTTTGAATCCCGCATCAGCTGTCTTATAGGTTGAGCTTTTTGACGTTGAACTGCCTGAGCACTCGGTTGTTGTTTTGGTACGGAAGGTTCCTTCTTTGGTTGTTTCACGTTTCGTTTGCTCGGTATCATGGGCGTCACGACTCTCAATGTTTTCTCCGGCGGTGAACCTGAGTTTTTCTTTAGCTTCGTAGTGCACTTTTTGGTGGAGTATGTTCGCCCCTGCTGTTTGACTAATCGTCGCATCAGACGAGTGATTCGACCCCACATTGGTTGTGCGTGTTGTCTCGGTGCGGGTCGTCCTTTTCTTACCGTGCTCAACCATAACCGAATGCGAAATTAATTCAATGGGGATATCAAAGATGCTGCCCAAGGCTTTCATTTCCGTGCCTAAGCCTGAATGGGTCTTGACAGATTCCATGGTTAGGTTTTCGGCGGTGATGATCTTTAGCAATCCGGCCACATGAATTCGGGCTTGGGTGGTAATCTTTTCATAGAAATTTTCACGAGAGGTATAAACACGTCCTTTCTCTGACTGAATCATGATATCGCACAAGCTTTTTAGGAACGCATCTTGGGCGTCGATGTCGGCTCGGATGAACAGCGGGGTTGAGGTGTTGATGCCTAATTGACCAACCTTAATGGTTCCCAACAATGTTGTTGAGCCAAACTCTTGGAGCATTTTTTCGGTGGCAAGCGGATCGCCTTTAAGTTCCTTTGCCCGTTTGGCGCGAGCATCCCACTGGGCGACTGAGTCCGGATTTTGCTCGGCATATTGCTTTAGGTCGGCAACCAATTTCGGTTGATCCCGATAGAGGTGCAGGGCTTCATCAAGGGTTACCGTATTGTCCAAAATGGCTAAAACGTTGGTACGGACGTATCCACCCTTGGCTTTGCGCATCTCATCAATCATGGCCGGCGGGATAATCAAACGCGGCGAGAGTTCTTCGACCCCTTGCTCATTGATCATGCTGGTATAGATCAACATAGGCTTTGTCACATCCGGCAAAGTGTTGGCATGACCGGAGACCAAAGCACGGGAGACGGACGGCGCATCGAGGTTGCAATCGCGCAAATAATCTGCTGCATTACGGTGCAACTGTTGCAGGTATGCCGGATCAATGGTCGTGTTATCATCCACATAACCGCGCAAGAGAACAGTCTGAGCTTCACTGCGAACACGTTCTAACAAAAGCTCAGGCGATAGGCTAAAGACAGTGCGACCTTGGATTTTGCGGAAACCATCGCGAGGGTGGTAGACAACCACATCGTTGATGATCGGAGCGTAAAACTCTTGAGAGGCAGCGTCATCGTGCCAGAACCGCGCCCGCATGGCAAAGAGGAATTGTGGCGCGTTGACCCGATCCAACATGGCTCTAAGATCCGGTGTCAGATGGATGTTAAAGCTGTGGAATTTGCCTTCCATCAAGTTGCGAACAGGGTCTGCTTTTGGGATAAAGTACGGGTTGTTGGTGCCGAGAACAAAATGACTGCCCTGAGCAACTGCAAAAAGCGCACGGCTGGTTTGGACGATCCCTTCAATACGCGTGTTCGTATCGACAAGGGTCATCCCCCCATCAACAGAACTGGAATGGGGAACGTGGAGGTGAGTGCCACCCTTGAGACCTTGGGTATAATGGTAAAAATAAACCGCGTAGGATACGGGACTCCAATGCTGACAAAACTGAGAACGAAGTGGTTCAAAATTCCGATACGGCCATGATGAAACATTTCCGGGCATACGAATAGATTCCGTCCCATCAGGCGATGTATAAACATTCCAAAGTCTATCCATATAACGTACTTGAGTGAAATCATTACGTCTCGCTCGTGCATATGTCTTTCCTTGATCACCGGCCATATCTACCACAATGGATTTAAGCGGGGCGTTATGTTCATGGCAGGGCTTTCTGACTTCGCCAACGAATTGGTCGACGTGGCTATCACTAGCAAGAGTCAAGAATTCCAAAGGTTGGTCGGACTGCATAACCCCGGCACGGAAAGAGTCAGCCGCACCCACACGAAATTCATAAGAACGTTGCTCTGAGCCGTTATAGGTGAAGTCGACAACACCAATAGGCAGAGAGGATGTAATATTTCCGCTCTTCTTAAGATGCAGGGTATCTTCAAAGGTGCTTGTTGATCCGACAAAGGTTGAAGGTTGGTCCGTGTCTAAGGTGGTCTGTCTGGCGTTATAAAGAGCACGCTGCACAACATGACCGCGTAAGGATGATCCGTCACGTATGATAAATTGGCTACCGTTTGCCACAAAGAATGGCAGTGTCAACAGATGATGACCATCGTAAACATCTTCATAGGTTTTGCCGTCAAAACGGAGGCTAACATTTGTGATATACTCTCCCAAATTATGGGATGATGTCGGATCAAAAAACGACGCAAAAACTTTGCGGGTCGGATCTTCGACAAGGCGACCAATATGATGACCGTGGGCAGCCCAGCTGTCCGCTGTTAAGGCTGCAACGCAGCCGCGCTCTAGATCGAACTTTGCCACACGCATGTGCAGTTGGCTGTCAGGACACAGCAGTTCCGTCATATTCTCTGCACCACTGTCGTTGATATGGAGCGTTGCTTGGGGCAGGTAGAATTTGAATCCCTTGTCGGCTTGCAGGCTGGCTAAGATACTGACCGTATGGGTTGGTACCGGTTTTTCTGTTGTTTTATCGCCGTACAAGCTTTCCCAATGCTTTTCAATGTCGGTTAAGCTGTGAATGCCGTTTTGCCATAACTCTAGGGTTCCCTTGGTACGATAAGCATTGATAAGCTGATAGTTTTGGGTTGGTAAAACAGAGACCATTGTCCGTGCAACCTGAGCCTGATTCGAGAAACGCCAATTGGGTGATGATATATATAAAAGTGGCGTTGCAAAATCAACGTTAGCCGTAATGTTCGAGAGCAAGATATGAGAAATTGTTTTCCCTTCGACGACGCCCTTATTAATTGTAACGGTGCGTCCTGTTTTGTCTTCTTTAAGGCGCGTTTTATCGCCGGCAACTGTCCCAATATCCTCAACGGTGGTATCTTGGGCAAAAGTCAGATTTGTCTCGCCCACATTTCCAATGCGACCGCCTGAACCATTGAAATTTGTTCCTGTTAGGGTTACATCCGTGCCACCGACACCATCAATAACGCCGTTTGTATTATCTAGACTTTTGATCTGCGTGGTGACTTTACCACCGGCAAAAATTTGACCGTTGCTGTTATCCAGAATATCCCCAGTAATCTGAACTTGGGATGATGCTATAACTCGACCATCACTATTACTGAAAACAGGTGAGTCAACTTGCACATCCGTTGCCGAGATTAAATTGCGGTTTGCAACCATAGCAGACGCCACAAAACGGTTGGTCTTTAATTCAGCATAGTTTGTAAAGAGTCCTCCCCCTGTCAAAAATAAATCATAAGCCATGTCCATGGAGGTATGGTTATCAAAGGAACCATCGACATTCAGGGTGAACGATGGTGATAGCAAGTCAGGAAGAACCTCAAAAATTGCCTTATTAGTGACGCGCCCCTGCAGGGTCATGGGCATTACTTGCGCCAATGTCCCGCGCAAGATTGTTGGTGTTAGAAATTGAATGGCTTCGGTTGTTCTGGTAATCAGGCGACTGGCTGTGCCAAATTTAGACCGGACAATAATCAGTTTTGAGGCGCACTCAAGAACGCCGTCATTGCTAAGTTTTCGGAACATGAGGGGAACAGGACCTGTTGAGGCGAGTGTTTTAAAAAGCCCTTCGTTTTTGAGAATGCCAACTTTTGACTGAGATCCGTCTGTAATCGTGATTGAGCCGATTTCAGCATTTTTAATCTTTGTTCTATTGCTGGCTAGGTTTTGGACGTCTATTGTCCCAAGATTTAAACCTTGACCAATAACGGGAACGAGGTAATTTAAGGCAGCAGATGTTAGACTTGGGAATTGGTTCGTACTCAGCAACTGTGGCAAAAGGGTTGACATGCTGGTCATCAGGGCCATTTGCGTTGCAACATCGTCTTCTGTTATGGCATTTTGCCTACCAAGCAGAACCAAACGATTTCCTGTAATGCGATTCAAATTGACAAAGAAAAGCGCGTTATCAACAACAAAGTTTGCTCTTGCGCCGATACTGATATTGGCATAATTAATAGCGGCATTGCCATGCAAATTCCATCGCGAATTTCTAAGGATGCTCAGCTGGCTGAAATTATGAAGATGGCCGGAGAATAAATCCAAGTGACCAAGCCTTTGCTCAGCGTTCCCCACCAACATCAGACTCCCTAAGTTTGATAATCTTGCCTTGAGGTAGCCGATATGAGATCCATCTGAAATGGCAGCCCCCTGTACTCTTAGACTAACATTCGCCAAAGCACAGGCCTGAAACACAACAATACCGGGTGTGACAATTTTGATCGTGTTGTGGGTGTTCGTCATCTCTTTGAAGGTAACTTCACCATTGGGGTCAATGATGACTGAGCCAAGCCCCGGTATAGTCCACTGAATGACATTCTGCTGTAAACCCGTTAATGGCATAACGCCATTGGAAAACAGTCCTTCCACAAAATCAACCGAGTCTTGCTGAAGCAATTTATAGTCAGAATTCGAGGATGAAGCTTTATCTTTAGTGAAAACACGCAGGCCCATGGATTCCAGTTCACCACCTGCTTGGTTTTTCGTAATCTGAATTCTGATTTTATCATTCAGACCAAAATACGCCGAATCCATCGCAAAGGAGGAGACAATTGTCATTTTGACATAAGAGATCAGCACCAAGATATTGATAATTTTACGAAAACTAAACATAGTTACCTCAAAGTAAAATCCCCTTGAGCCATAACCCAAGGGGATGCGGAAGAACAACAAAACTGCCTACAGGATTGACGGTCAAAATTTAGCGGTTGCTAAAATTTTATTTACCAGTCAATTCAAAAACTTAGTGATTTTTTTAACAACTTGTTAACCATTTTACAAGAGCTAAAATCGTGTTTTTTTGTGTTTTTTACACTTTTTTGTGCTTTTTTTAAAAAAGCCCAAAAATTCCATAATAAATTTTATAAGGAATAATTTTTGACCACAAAAGTCATTACATCCGTTGTGATAAATATTTGTAAAAATTTAGTTTTTTAGGGGGATTTATGGCGAAATCTTGCCCACATTCCGATGCCTAAAATGACCCAAGGGTTTGAGCCCAAATATCGATCTGGTTGCAAGACGAAATCGTCATCTCCGGCTAGCAAAGCTAGGGTTTCGCTAGAAAACCTTAGCTTTGATTGATTGGAGATCTATAATTTCTTATGATTTCCTGTGTTTCCTGGATCCCCGATCAAGAAATTCTCATGGTTTTCGTTGAAAACCGAGAATTCCTAGTCGAGGATGACGGACTTGTCTGCTGCTTCATGTCTAGTTGTTTTATATACAAGGACGATAGTTTTTGAAACTCCGTCATTCTAAACCAAGGATACGGATTTTTTTAGGTTTTAGAGCCGAATTAGAATGATCTAGCTATAGGGTATCTGAATTAATTTTGTGGTTTTTGGCCGCCCCTTGAGAACTACGGGATTTATGGTGCTGAAGACAAGAGTCGAACTTGCGACCTACTGATTACGAATCAGTTGCTCTACCAACTGAGCTACTTCAGCACTACTTAGAAATTACCAAAATTAGGGTAATAGTCAATCATTTTGTGATGCTATTTATGTAATGGAAAAATGGATGTGGCCGCCTGTTGCTTGTGCATATTTTTCTAGTGTTTTAATATTGGGGATAGCTTTGCCTGACTCTAGACGCGCCACAACAGACTGTGTCGTTCCCATTCGTTCGGCAATTTCTTTTTGAGTTAGCCCTGATTTCTTGCGCGCATTCAAAAGTTCCAGAGCAATTTCAAACTCTAATTCTAGGCTATTATACTCTCTTTCAAAGTTTGGGTCTTGCATCCATTCTTTTTTTAAATCGTCAAAATTCAGAAATTTATTCATGTTCAATTTCTCCTGCTCTTCTTAAGGCACATTCAATAGCTGTTCTTGGTGTTTTTTGTGTTTTCTTTACAAACGCATGGATTAATGCAATACGTTTTTCTTTTACAAGAACATATAGTACGCGTGCGATCCCGTCTTTTCCTTGTAACCTAATTTCCATGAGCTTTCCTCCTAGATTTTTAACGAGCGGTTCTTTAATCTCAAAAGGGCTTGTTGCTTGCATTAATTCTAATATGCGTACAAGTTTCGCTCTCATATCTATCGGCAGAGCTTCGATTTCTTTTTTAGCTTTAGGGTGTACAATCACGTTCCATTTCATAAAAACAATATAGCATATATGCTATATTTGTCAAGCGCGTATTATTGTGTTTAGCTAAAATAAAATTATCTTTATTGATGGTCTTTTAGGTTTTTCTCTAACCATTCATAAACCTTAACACTTTGCTTATTCTCAATTATAGAAAATGCTTTGGGCCTTACTGGAGGAGTAAGTTTTTTGATAATAACTGAGGAACTGTAGAATTTATCGTTGATCTCATTTAAAGTTTCAATAAAATTAGGGTTTGTTCTGGTGGTGTAAAGAATTGCTTTTAGATTTAAACCAACATTTTCACACTTGTTTAGGCCAGGTTTATTAAATAACCTATATTCCTTTTCATAAGACCAATACTTTGATTTTTTAGTAAAGCAACGCATATCATCGTAAGTTCCTTCCATCCATTTTATAATGTTGTCTACAGAATAACACTGTACCCATGATTCTTTGCCATGATCTTGTTTGTATTGAATTTTGTGCGGCTTGTTATCTTCAATCTCAAATATCAGTGCAATCCCTTTAAGGTTATCAGCATAATGGGCGAACATGATTTGAGCAGCATTGTCTTGGAAAACAGAGATATCGCTGAGAGATAGAATACCAATGTTTGAATATACAACGTTTTCGCATGCAAATCTATCAAGACTAGGAGTAGTTTCTAAGGTGAAATGTGGAGAATGTAGAAAATGATGGCTGTGTTCATCTAAATACTCTTTACAATACGAACCACTCTCTTGAGCATTTCTGAACATTTGAACCCGGTTGCTGGGGAATGTTAGATAAGTCTCAATTTTCTTTTTGATTTTCAAATCTATTTCATCGTTTTTATTTAGAAAATCATAACCTGCATAGTTTAGCTCATTAAAATCATTAAAATCGTAAACTGTTGAAAACTTAACAGTTTTTTGTATTAGTGAATTTAACGTATTTGCTGTTAGGGGACGAAACTTGACCAGAAACATAAATTACCTATTGGTTCAATCCTTATACAAAACATTGCTAATTTGTTTTGCTATACTTATATCTTAATACTATCAATCTTTATTTTTCTATACAATTCCCTGACCGTCTTACCTGTTGCCGGGCAGATAAAATCTGGGGCGATTTCGTTAAGAGGGGATAGAACAAAGTCCCGTTCAAACAGGCCGGGGTGTGGAATTTGCAATTCGTTTGTATTGATAATTTGATTGCCAAAGAACACAATATCCAAATCAATAATTCGGGGGCCATATTTGATGGTGCGAACACGTCCCATGTCATGCTCGATTTGATGCAGATAGGCTAACATCTCCAAGGCTGATCCGTGACCTTGGACTTCGATGACTTGATTGTAAAAGTCCGGTTGATCTTCAATGTATTTTGCTTTGGTTATCAAGACAGATGAACGGGTTATAATAGGGTAGTTTTTTGCAATTTGATCAATTGCTTGGCATAAATTGTCAGCGCCATCTCCCAGATTGCTGCCTAAGGCAATAAAAACTCTCATCTTATCCACATAAATTCATTGAATGCTTACCGTAAATAGCATTATCTTAACAAGAAATAAAGAAAAAATGATGATTTGATCTTAACCCATCTTCCCCCTATAAGGGAGAGGTGAATCATCCCAGCTCAAAGAGGTATTGATGTTGCATAGTTTAAAACCAACTTTTCCTCAGATTATTCTCCGCAAAGATGACAAGATCCTATTGTTGCGTCGATCTGAAACTGCAAAAGTCTTTGGTGGCTATTGGCATCTGCCTACGGGGAAAATTGACGATGGCGAAAGTCCAAAGCAAGCGGCTGTTCGTGAATGTCTTGAAGAAGTTGGCATCAACGCTGACCTAAATCTAGAGTTTGTTTGCTACAATAGAGTTCCGAGTATTCACAATCCACAGGAAGCATGGGAAGATGTTTGTTTTTATTTTGGGGCGGCTGTTCGTGATCAAAATCCTATCAACAATGAACCAGATAAATTTGTGGAGATGGGATGGTTTTCGGTGTCTAATCTGCCAATACCGATAATTCCACATGTAAAGTATGCGTTGGAGAATAGTACATCTGACCAAGTTTATATTGAATGTAATTTATTTGACTAATTTTTAGGATCCCGCTTATGACTTTAACTTTTTCTAATTTATATTCCCAAGCAGGCCTTGAGTCTATTGATCAACAGTTCTTATCTTTTGTTCAGTCCATTGACTCTGATCTATATGAGCGCTATATCAAAGCACGTCAGAGTAAAGTTAATGACAGCGATATATTGATCGCTCTGGCTCCTGTTGTCGAAGATTTTATCGCTGATCTTTTTGATATTAAACAAGACGTGGCTGCTTTACAAAAAGCTCATCATGCGTTGGCCCCTGTCTTTTCCGTCAAGCGTTTATTCGTGCAACGTCAAGCCGTCCGCAAATATTCTGTCCAAGATGTTTTGGTTTTTGACGGGACAGCTTTGCGTAGAAAGCTTACTCAATTTATTCCTGACTTTAACGACGTTACCTTGGCGCAACAAATTACAGACTGGCAACAAGACGAACAGGGTCATGCGGAATTCTTAGATTTGGCGGCTCGCTATTGTGCTTGGGCTGTGCATTCGAAGGAAGGACAGCATGCCCACAAAGGTTGGGTTTTGTTTGCGCTGCCCCATAAACTGGACTACCAAAGTCTGGTGCCTATGATCAAAGATGCGGATGGTTGTTGGCAAGGCCTGCCAGAGCATGCTCGGCGTCGTGACGGATTTAAGTTGACGGATGACGGTGTTACGCGCCTACAGGCTTTAGATCAAGCTAATTATTGCATTTGGTGTCATCATCAGGGCAAAGATTCTTGTTCAAAGGGACTTAAGCCTAAGGGGGAGAGCCCTGATAAATTCCAAAAAAGCCCGTTGGGGACAACACTGAATGGATGTCCACTCGAGGAAAAAATATCAGAGATGAATGAGGTGCGCAGCCTTGGGTATGCGGTGGGCGCTCTTGCGATTATCACCATTGATAACCCGATGGCCGCTGCGACGGGGCACCGCATTTGTAACGATTGTATGAAATCTTGTATTTACCAAAAACAAGAGCCTGTAAATATTCCTGCTATTGAAACGCAAAGTTTACGGGATGTTTTGGATTTGCCGTGGGGTTTTGAAATCTATAGCTTGCTGACACGATGGAATCCTCTAAATTTTGGCCGTCCTTTGCCATTGCCGGATACAGGAAAAAATGTATTAGTGGTGGGGATGGGACCCGCTGGCTTTACCCTAGCGCATCATTTGATGAATGATGGTCATCGGGTCACGGCCATTGATGGTTTAAAGATTGAGCCTTTAGAGGAGGCACTCACGACCACCCTTATTAAAGATGTTTCTGTGTTGATGGACGATCTGGATCAACGGATTATTGGGGGATTTGGTGGGGTTGCTGAATACGGAATTACGGTCCGATGGGACAAAAATTTCCTCAAGATTATCCGATTGCTGTTAGAGCGTCGTGAGCAATTTAACCTTACAGGAGGTGTGCGATTTGGTGGAACATTGACGATGGATCAGGCGTTAGACCTAGGCTTTGATCATGTGGCATTGTGCATGGGGGCAGGGAGTCCAACTCTTATTAATGTGAAAAACAGTCTGGCAGCTGGTGTGCGCCAAGCTAGTGATTTCTTAATGGCTTTGCAGTTAACCGGAGCAGCCAAGGCGGATTCTTTGGCAAATCTTCAGGTGCGACTTCCGGCTGTGGTGATTGGTGGTGGATTGACTGCGATCGATACGGCAACAGAAGTCTTGGCTTATTATCCAATCCAAGTGGAAAAATTTACGAAGCGCTTTGACATCCTTGTAGCTGAGACCTCTGAATCACAGGTTCTTAGCTCTTTTGCAGAAACTGAACAGGAACTTGTTCAAGAGTATCTACGGCACGGTCGAGCCGTTATTGCTGAACGTCAACGGGCTCTGCAGTCTGGGGAACTTCCTGACTTTGCTCCTCTTGTTAAGCAATGGGGCGGCGTTACGTTGGCTTATCGTCGCGATCTGACACAAGCGCCAAGCTATACGCTGAACCATGAGGAAATTACCAAGGCCTTGGAAGAAGGAATTCGGATTCTTGATCAGGCGACCCCCCTTGCAATTAATGTCAATACACGCAATAAGGCTGTTTCCATTGATTTAAAATGTGAAGATAAAACACGTACTTTGCCAGCCCATACTATTTTAGTTGCAGCTGGCACAAAGCCTAATATCAACTTGACTTATGATGAGCCAGATCGCTTTGTTTTGGATGGCAAAACCTTTCAAGCCATTGATGAGGCAGGGCAGCCTGTATCACCCGAACGGTTGTGTAAACCTGATGATGTTCATGTCTTGATGACAGAATTGCGCCCTGGGAAATACGCGTCCTTTTTTGGGGACATGCACCCGTCTTATGCAGGGAATGTGGTTAAAGCTATGGCAAGTGCAAAGCAAGGCTATCCTGTGATCTCGAGAACGTTAGCGAAAGCTTCTGGCGGACAGTCAATCGCTAAAGATTTATTCAAGGCAACGGTCCATGCTGTCAATCGTCTTACCCCAACAATTGTTGAAGTTGTCATCAAGGCACCTTACCAAGCACGTAATTTTAAACCCGGTCAGTTTTATCGACTCCAAAACTTTGAGCAGTATGCTGTCATCAATGATCATACGCGTTTAGCTATGGAAGGTTTGGCCTTGACTGGGGCTTCGGTTGATCAAGAACAGGGCCTTCTATCGACAATAGTCCTAGAAATGGGTGGGTCATCGTCATTGTGTACCAAATTAACCCCTGGGGAGTCAGTTGTTCTGATGGGGCCAACAGGCGAGCCAACCCATATTCCAAGCAATGAAACTGTCATGCTGGTTGGCGGTGGCTTAGGCAATGCTGTTTTATTCTCGATCGGTCAGGCCATGGGCGCTAAAGGATGTCGCGTTTTATACTTTGCTGGCTATAAGAAACTTGAAGATCGATATAAGATTGATGAGATAGAGCAAGCTGCAGATGAAGTCATTTGGTGTTGTGATGAGGCGCCCGGCTTTAAACCAACACGCCCTCAAGATAAAACTTTTGTGGGAAATATTGTGCAAGCCATCGAAGCTCATGGTCACGGAGCTTTAGGAAATAATACAATTCTCTTAGAGGATGTTGACCGTATTATTGCAATCGGATCTGATCGAATGATGGCAGCGGTTGCCATGGCGCGTCATTTGCAATTATCCCCATTCCTTAAAACAACTCATTTGGCCGTAGGCAGCATTAATTCGCCTATGCAATGTATGATGAAGGAAATTTGTGCCCAATGTTTGCAGCGACATGTGGATCCAATTACCGGCGAGGAAACCATTGTCTATTCCTGCCGCAACCAAGACCAAGATTTGGATCAGGTTGATTTTGGTAATCTTGCAACACGCCTTGGGCAAAATCGTGTGCAAGAAAAGCTTACATCCCAATGGATCAAAAGGCTTTTGTAACGATCGTGATATTTGCTAGAGTGGAATCATGACCCAGATGATTCCAGTCTTATTACCTGTGGCGTTGGATTCTGTTTTTTCCTATAGCCATCCAGAACCGTTGCCCCTTGGGACTTTTGTTAAAGTCCCTTTTCGCGGTCGCAGCCTTATTGGTATTGTCTGGGAAAATGACAACACGCCTTATACCGGCAAAGCACGCCCTATTGAGCGTGTTTACGATTTGCCGCTAATGCCAGCCGTGACGCGGGATTTTTTAAGACGGCTCGCTGATTATACCATGACGCCTTTGGGGAACACCCTGAGGCTTGCCTATTCCCCGCCTTTTTTTGAGGATAAGAAAACACGCAAACCCATTACAATTGGTGTGCCCGATTTTGCAAGGCAAGCGGTTTTACTCTCCGATGAGCAACAGGTGGCAGCCAATATAATCTCTGAAAAAGTTAGCCACCATTCGTATCAAACGTTTTTGCTGGATGGGATAACAGGCTCCGGTAAAACTGAGGTTTATTTGGCTGCAATTCAAACAGCTCTTGAAGCAGGCAAGCAAGCTCTTATTCTGCTACCAGAAATTGCCTTGACCAATCAATGGCTCGATCGATTCGAACGTCGATTTGGTTGCCCCCCCCTACAATGGCATTCCAATATGCCTGAATCTGTTCGTCGTCAAACGTGGCAGGCGATTTTAAAAGGCGAGGCAAAGGTTATTGTGGGGGCCAGATCTGCTTTATTTTTGCCCTATCCAGATTTAGGGATTATTGTTGTTGATGAAGAACACGACGGTTCTTTTAAACAGGAAGAACAAATTATTTATAATGCCCGCGATATGGCTGTTTTGCGCGCTCACCTGGAATCTTGTCCAGTAGTTTTAGCGTCAGCAACGCCTGCCTTAGAGACTGTTCAGAATGTGATCGATGGACGATATCAAGAATTAACCTTAACATCACGTCATGGCAGTGCGACGTTACCGGATATTAAAACCATTGATATGCGTAAGCAACCTCGAGGATGGATCTCCCCCCCTCTCCTAGAAGCTTTGCATGAGACTTTGGCTCGGGGAGAGCAATCGATACTCTTTCTAAATCGCCGTGGCTATGCACCATTGACGTTGTGTCATTCGTGTGGACATCGCTTTAATTGTTTGAACTGTGATGCGTGGATGGTTGATCATAAACGTACCAACAAATTGCATTGTCACCATTGTGGATATGAACAAGATACCCCTAAAGAATGTCCGGAATGCCATAAGCAGGATACACTGATTCCTTGCGGACCCGGGGTTGAGCGTGTCCATGAGATTATTGAAAAGCTGATACCTGATGCTCGCTGTCGTATTATCACCAGTGATGAAATTACCAGTGTTGATGGTTTAAATGATCTTGTCGCCCAGATTCGCAATCATGAAGTGGATATTTTGATCGGTACGCAAATTCTTGCCAAAGGTCATCATTTTCCGCTAATTACGTTAGTCGGGGTTGTTGATGCTGATCTAGGCCTTAGTGGTGGTGATTTAAGATGTGCTGAGCGGACTTATCAGCTGTTGCATCAGGTGTCAGGGCGAGCCGGGCGTGAAGAGCGACCCGGGACAGTCTTAATGCAAACCTTTCAACCTGATCACCCATTAATGGAAGCTATGGTTTCTCAAAACCGAGATCATTTTAACCAATTAGAACTTCAAGAACGACAGGAACATGGTATGCCACCCTTTGGCCGCTTAGTTTCTATTACCTTAGCTGCTAATAATCCCGATCTTGTTGCGAGAACGGCTCGGCACCTTGGCCAAACAGCCCCGCGCCATGTCGACCTTACGCTGTATGGTCCAACACCAGCTCCGTTGTCTTTTGTGCGTGGCAAACACCGTTGGCGCTTATTATTTAAGGCGCCTAAATTGTTTCCAATTCAACGTGTCCTAACAAATTGGCTCCAATCACAGGACCTACCGTCAACAGTGCAGGTGATTGTTGATGTAGATCCCTATAGCTTTGTTTAGTCCATCTGGTTCATGACAAGAACAGATTGTGGAATTCCCTTTTGCAGTGATGGTAAATCTTTTGTGAAACGGTCAATGTCGTGGACTAAACGGTCAATAATTTCATCCCGATCTTTGAGAAGGTTATGATGCCCATCTTGGTATAGAATTTGACGACATTTTGGCATAATCGCGCAAAGTTCACGCTGCGCATCCGCATCAACTAAGTGATCTTTTGGAACGGTGACCATCAAAACGGGAATTAAAATCCGGGATGCAAAATCATAGTCTTTAATTTTATCACAAGAATCAAATGCTGCAGCGAGCCACGAGAAGCTAGGCCCCCCTGTGGCTAAATCCTGATGGCTACTCAAAAAGACGCAGTCAGAAATATATTTGCCTCGATCACCATACTTGTCAGGGTCAAAGCTAGCAATACATTTGTCTAAGTCAAAACTTTTGAACCCGAATACAAACTTTTCTGCCCCGCCTAGATTTTTGAAAGATTTAGCTAAGGCTCGTGCGACAAAATAGGGGTATTTGTTCGTATTGACATCAACCATAGGGGATAGAGCAATTAATCCATCCACGGCATTGGGGTGGTTATAAATATAACGCAAGGCAATATGCCCTCCCATGGAGTTTCCGACAACAATAACAGGGCGAGCAAATTCTTTTTGCTGAGCAAAATAACCCTCTAAATCGCGAACATAATCATCAAAAGAATTAATATGAAGAAGGGTCGATTTTTCAGTGATGCGACTAGATCCACCTTGTCCGCGCCAGTCGAGTGTAAATACATCAAAACCTAAATCATTCATCTTTTGAGCAAAATCGGTGTAGCCTTCGATAAAACCACCCATGCCTTGAAGGAAAAATAATGTTCCCCTTTTTTTAGATTTAGCTTCCCACTTGGCTGTACGAATCATTTGTCCGTCAGATGTTTGGAATGATCCTAAAACTGGTTCTGCAACCGAACCGTTTGTTAAGGTTATGACGGATAGTAGAAAAAAAACAAATTTTTTAACCATTTTTTATTTTACTCAACGCTATATTGATCTAGGCTTAGAATAACGGCTAATTTAGCTAAAATGCAACTATTCTAAGGAGGGTCTATGTTAAAAAATGATCGATATCAGTGGGGGTTAGTGTCTAAACTCTTTCATTGGGTTATGGCTCTTTTGATCATTGGGCTTTTATCTGTTGGGTTATACATGGCGGATTTGCCGGATTCACCCGATAAATTTGCGCTCTACGGTCTTCATAAATCCTTTGGTATTATTGCTCTTGGCTTAGTTACCTTGCGTATTATGTGGCGACTTATGACTATGACGCCTGAACTGCCTGATAAATCGTGGTTATCAAGATTAAGTGCGCCTATTCTCTATCTTGCAATGATCACGATGCCGGTTTCTGGGGTTATTATGTCTCAGGCCGGAGGACATCCGATTTCAATTTTTGGGCAATATACTGTTCCAACAATTTTTGATAAGAACCCTGATTTGGGTAAAGTTGCTTGGCAAATCCATGGTTATGCGGGGAAAGTATTTATCACTTTGATTTGTTTACATATCTTGGCTGCACTATATCATCAATTAGTCCTGAAGAACAATTTGTTAGGGCGTATGATTAAAGGATAACATCATGGTATTTTGGCGTTCGGAAGAAGAGAAAACCCCTGATAACATAAAGCAAGAATGGATTTTAAATGGCTTTAGAAGTTGTTTGGATGGATTTTATGTTATTCAGGAAGATCAATTTTATGTTTCTGAACGTTTGATTAGTATGTTGGGGTATGACATGACTGACCCCAATTTATCATCGCAAGGGTGGTGGGAGAGTTTATTTCATGCTGACGATAGGGACCGGGTTCTATCCTATATACAAGAGCGACGAGAAGGTAAAAGCAATAAACGCCAAATAGAATATCGACTCAAGCATAAACAAGGTCATTATTTATCGTTGTTGGTTACATCACATATAGCTGATTGTAAGCCACTGAATAACTTTCTTGGTACTGTTGTTAACATTAATTCCTATCGTGTTTTACAAGATCAATTAGAACGTACAATCGAAGAAGCTGAGAAAACATCACAGACAAAATCTAAGTTTATTGCATCGTTAAACCACGAACTCAGGACACCATTGAATGGTGTTATGGGGATGGCGAATTTACTCATGGATACACAGCTTGATGAACGTCAGCTTCAATATGTCGAAACGATTTTAACCTCGACCAATATGTTGCTAACGCTTGTGAATGATATCCTTGATGTCTCTAAGATAGCATCCGGTAAGTTAGAGATCGAAAAAGTTGAATTCAACTTAAGAACGATCCTTTCTAATACTCAGCATATCCTTAAATCATTAGCTGTTTCAAAAGGTCTTGATTTCTCTTGCGAAGTTGACCCAGATGTTCCTGTTGACTTGATTGGTGACCAAGTTCGGCTACAGCAGATCTTAGTGAACTTAATTAGCAATGCAATTAAATTTACCGATCAGGGGTATGTTCGAGTATCTGTACGGTTAAGTTCAATAGAATCCGATCATGTTATGTTGCATTTTAGAGTGAGTGACACTGGGATTGGTATTCCTGCAGAAGTTATCCCTAAATTATTTCAAGATTTTACCCAAGCCAGTGTATCAACTGTAAGGACTCATGGCGGAACGGGTTTGGGATTGTCCATCTGTAAGAAATTGGTTGCACTGATGGGTGGCGATATTGGTGTTCAAAGCGGTGCTGAAAAAGGATCTACATTTTGGTTTACGCTGCCGTTTCCAACCGTCGAGACTAATGCAAGGCTTGTGCAATCTGATCATGATCTGGGTATCCCACAGCTCAATATTTTGATTGCTGAGGATAACATCATTAACCAACAAGTCATTCAAGGAATCCTTCAGAATTTAGGCCAGACTGTCACAATTGCTAGAAATGGGATCGAAGCGCTTTCACAAATTGAGCAAAATAATTTTGATCTTGTTTTTATGGATATTAATATGCCCGAAATGGATGGGATTGAAGCGACGAAAAAAATTCGCGCATCTGAAGCAACTAAAGAACTGCCCGTTGTTGCATTCACAGCTGATACCATGACAATGTCTAAGCGGGATTTTCTTGATATGGGCTTTACGGATGTTGCGAGTAAACCTGTTGTTAAGCAAGATATTATTGATATATTGACTCGCTGTGGAGGGGTAAAACCTTTATCACATGATGATCATGGACAAGCATCAATACCGGCTGCAGATAAAACAACATCAGATCTTGACTTTTCAGCAATTGACCAAGGATATATCAAAAGTTTGTTAAATCAATTGGGCTCTGAGTCTATTCAGAACCTATTGCAAGTCTATAAAACAGATGCAGATGAACTGATTGGTATGATCGAACATGAACAAGATGTTCAGAAAACACACAATCTTGCCCATACGCTTGCGGGAATGTCAGAAAATCTTGGGATTAAAGATGTTGGGAAAACGGCTCGGTCCATCATGCTCAAGACAAAGCAAGAGAATATTCGGCCTGTAGATTTAATTTCAGAGCTCAGGGTTAATTTTACTCATTCCCTTGAGAATATTGATTCATTTGTAGCCAAATTATGAAGTCTTGTATTAGGATAAGTGTAAAGCACAAAGTACATGCAAAAGGCTTGATCTATGACTTATCAATTTAATCAACATATTCTTCGTGAGTATGATATTCGCGGAACAATTGGTAAAAATCTGTCTGCTCAAGATGCCCTGGAGGTAGGGCGTCGATTTGGGACATGGTTATCCCAACAAGGTGAATCTTTAGTTTGCTTAGGCAGAGATGGTCGCTTGTCATCCCCTGAACTTCATGCCCATTTAACCCAAGGTCTGCGTGAGGCAGGTGTGACTATTCTTGATATTGGTGTTGGGCCGACGCCAATGTTATATTATGCAGTTAAAACAACGCCAGCATTTGCTGGAATTATGATCACCGGGTCTCATAATCCAAAGGATGATAATGGGTTTAAAATTACCTTGAAGACTCGTCCTTTTTTTGGTCAAGCGATTCGGGATTTGGCGCATCAGGCCTTTATTAAATCTGATCAACTCGGCGACGTTGAACATATTGATGTGCGTGAGTCGTACGTTAAAAGGTTAGTTCAGGATTATATTAAGCCTGGTAGCCGGCTAAAGTTAGCTTGGGATCCGGGGAACGGTGCTGCCGGCGAAATTGTCGAACTTCTGGTTCAGCATATTGATGCTGATCATATCATTATTAATAGTAACATTGATGGCAACTTCCCAAATCATCACCCGGATCCTTCTGTTGATAAGAATTTAGAGCAATTGCGTGCCGTTATTCAGGAGCATAACTGCGATGCCGGCATTGCTTTTGATGGCGATGCTGATCGTATTGGGGTGCTTGATGAACAAGGGCGTGCTTTTATGGGGGATCAAATCCTGATGGTTTTCGCCCGAGAGGTTTTGTCGCGATTGCCGGGGGCAAAAATTATTGGTGATGTTAAGACAAGTCAGGCTTTTTATGATTTGATTCCAGCATTGGGCGGACAGGCTTTAATGTGTCGTACTGGGCATTCTTTTGTCAAGATTATGGCACAGGAAGAGCAAGCGGCTTTGGCCGGTGAGGTTAGTGGTCATATCTTTTTTAGCGATCAGTATTACGGTTATGATGATGCTATTTATGCAGCTGTCCGCTTTATTAATATTTTGCAGGGAGCAGGTCAATCGTGTGCCGAGATATATGATCAATTGCCTGTGTTCTTTTCAACCCCGGAATTGCGTATTGAGTGCCCTGATGAATTAAAATTTTCGGTGATTGGTGCTATGGTTCAAGATTTCAAAGCTAGGGGCATTGACTTTTCAGATATTGATGGCTTGCGCTATCAAGACGAAAATGGGTGGTGGTTAATTCGTGCATCGAATACTCAGCCGGCTTTGGTTGGTCGTTGTGAGTCTTTAACCCCGGAAGGACTCAAAGCGTTAAAGCAAAATCTGGATGAAAATTTGTCTAAGCATTTTCAAGGATGATATAATAGGGGGCAATATCGTCCCTTTTATTCAATATATGGGGATCATCATACTTTATATAGCTAGATAATTTTAATTTAACTACAAAAACAAGAAACGAAGCATACACCTAGTACGTGAGTGATGTTGTTTTGCTTGCATAACCGATTTATAAAGAATCGGCCATATTTTAGTTGAGAGAACGTTTTAGGCGATAATATCGGGAACCATCTCGGCTTCAATTTTTGCCATTTGATCTTTTAATGATAATTTTTCGCGCTTTAAGCGATGGATAGCAAGGTCATCCCTATTCGGTTGTTGCAATAATTCATCAATGCGAGCGTCAAGCTCGTTATGCTTTTTTTTAAGGGCATCAAGTTTATGATGTAAAGCAACAAATGTTTCTGGATCTACGCCCATTCAACCTGCTCATCGTTAGTTGTTTATAAGCACTACAATTAGAATATAGGTGAGATAAATCAATTTTCAAGAGATCTTACAACGTGGTGCCCGGAGCCGGATTCGAACCAGCGACACAGGGATTTTCAATCCCTTGCTCTACCAACTGAGCTATCCGGGCCAACACATATACAATGTATAAAAAAAATCACCGATATTGTCCAGTGTTTTTTTGACTCAAGCGCAAATTATTCTTCGGCAACTTGATTTAATAGGGCATCAATCTCTGATGAATCCTCAATAATAGCCGATTTTTCAATGGATCCTGAATCACCCTCGAGGATAATTCCTTCATCTAATGACACTTCTGCATTATCATTCGCTGCTTGGATCGGGGCTGTTACAATGGCTGTACTTGGTGGGTTTGCCTCTAAGACAGGTTTCATGAACAACCCAAAGGTCTGAGCGGGAATGCGACCACCCGTAGAGTTTTTGATCATTGGTGCATTATTATCATTTCCTGTCCAGACACCGACAACTAAATTCGATGTATATCCGACAAACCAAGCATCCTTATCGCCGTTACTTCCTGTTTTTCCTCCGGTTGGATAGGCTGTTTGGGCTGCGCGTCCTGTTCCATGAGCAACAGCATTCTGTAACATACGATTTATATCGTTCAAATTATTCGGTTTAATGACTTGAATGGGATCGGGATCTTGATGTTGGTACAGAATATCGCCTTTTTTATTGCGAATTTCAACAATGCCATAGGAGGTAACAAAGTTCCCATTGTTGGCAAAACTTGCATAGGCGGATGTCAATTCAAGCAGGGTGACTTCCATAGCTCCAAGACAGATGCTCAGGTCCGTAATCATGTCACTGGTAATGCCTAGTCGTCGAGCAACGGCGGCAATTTTAGGGCCGCCCACATGGGCAGCAATGCGGACGGTTACCGCATTAACGGATTTCTTTAACGCTTCAGCCATTGTGATTTCACCGACAGTTTTATATGTCCGAAAGTTCTTAGGTGTCCACCCGCCAATGCTAAAGGGTTCATCGGAAATCAGTGTCTCCGGTGTCATGCCAGCTTCCAGACCGGCTAAATAAACAAATGGTTTAAAGGCTGATCCTGGCTGACGAAGGGCTTGGGTTGAACGGTTATACAACCCCTTACCATAGGTCATGCCACCAATCATGGCGCGAACGGCACCGTTTGGTGTCATAGCAACAAGCCCCATTTCGGTTGTTTTGAATTTCTTACCGAGTTCTTCCATTTTTGCTTTTGTCGCAATCTCTGCTTGTTGCTGCATAAACGGATCAAGAGTTGTCACAACAACTAAATCTTCATCATAGGAGCCAATAAGCGATGGGATTTGTTCGTAAATCCAGTCCCCAAAGTAAGAGTTACTTTTAATATCGACATAATTCTCGGTGATTTCGTCGTGTTTTTGTTCCAATGCTTTTTTGACAGACGGAATATAGCCTGCTTCTTGCATTAATGTCAGTACGAGGGTTGCTCTCTCATTGGATCTTTCTGGGTTACTTTTTGGGGAATATCTGGATGGTGCCTTGAGAAGCCCTGCAATTGTTGCTGCTTCATAAACAGTCAAGTGTTTTGCTGGTTTGTAATAGTACTTTTGAGCCGCGGCTTCAATCCCAAAGGTTCCTGCACCAAAATAAACACGATTTAAATACATTGTCATAATTTGGTCTTTGGTGAATTTAAGCTCCAGCCAAACGGCCAAAATAACCTCTTGAATTTTACGACGGAATGATCGATCGTGAACCGAATATTTCCCCTGATTTTGTAAAAAATTCTTAGCAAGCTGCTGTGTTACGGTTGACCCCCCTTGAACCACACGACCTGCGCGATAGTTTGTATAGGCGGCACGGAACAAACCAATAACATCCACCCCAAAATGACTGTAAAAACGTCGATCTTCCACGGCCATTAATGCCTGAGGAACATACGGCGGAAGGTCATTAAGTTTAACCATTTCCTCAAACAAATCACCATACGTGCCGATCACCGTTCCATCTTTAGCTTGGATGGTCACGCCGGGTTTGCGAGAACTAACCATCATTTGGTCTACATCCGGAAGGTCATAGCTAAACCACAGAATTGCCAAGATCCCAAACGAAAAAATCCATGCACCCAGTGTTAGAAACAGTTTAAAGAGCGCCCAACGAATGGATATTTTATTCCGAGATTTCTTTTTTTCTATTTTTTTCTTCGGTTTAAATAAGCCGAATAGTTTTTTTATCCAAGAAGTTGTGTCTTTTGGTTTTTTTGATTTTTTAGTTGATCGTCGTTCTGACGTATATAATTTTGGAGGGCGTTCTGCCACGGTATTCCTGCTTAGTCGAATAGGCCTTACTTCAACTTTATAGCTTAAGTGAATCACAGTGACAATAAAAAATGCCCTTAATAATTGGTAAAAATAGGGAGTTGTTGTAAAAAAACATGATATAAAACAATGGTATGATTGTTTTTTGTCGAGGGCGATGCTGACGGGGAAGTTGCAGGAGGAAAAGGAGGTAAGGGCAAAATAACGCTCCACTGCGTATTATCATCCATCGGGATGCTTATCCTGACGAGAAATTCAGAGTTCGTTGTAAGCCAAGTGATAGTTTTATCGTTTGGGAAGGGGTTTTGCGCATTTAAGATCGTGCGTATGAATTTTTTGGATAAAGTAGGGTTAATTTATTTCAGGTCAATATGATGTTTGCCTGAAGAAAAAGTTTCTCTTGTTATATGAAAAATGACGTGGTTGTAAGTGATTTTTTAATATGTTTGGATTAATATTGTGACTAGTGATAATCCAGTTGCGAAAAAATTAAGGGAGAATGATGTATGTTAAAACTCTTTATGGCATCAACTTTGTTGACAGTATCTGTTGTTGGGATAAGTACTGCAACGGATCTTCCTGATCAAGGTCAATCTATCCTTGATAACTCATCTGAGTCCATATCTCCTGTTAATACAGATCAAGTCCTTGCTGATCTGAAAACAGCTCAGACTTTAGATCAGGCTATAGATATTGTGGGTAACTATTATGCTTCCCCAGTGAATCATATGACACAATTTGTGGATCATGATGCGCATTTGTATGTGAATGAGTTTAAAAGATTAGTGGATGCTGATCAAAGAGATGATACTGACGTTATTTCATCTTTATGGTCAATGACCGGGGCTCGGTACATGGGCTTTAAATCCGATTTCACAACATATTCAGGCGATTTCATTCTGCCTGTTATTAGGGATCGTTTTAAGTCTGGATTAGATAAGGCTCAAGATTTTTCATCTGCTGTTAATCTTATACGAGGCTTGTTAGATTTGCATTCTTCTTACAATATGGAGAAATTTTTCAATATGTTTGCTTCCGATTGTATTCTTAAGTTAAGAAGACTGTATCAACAACATCCTGATCAATCTGTGACAAGAGAATCGCTTATTGAGGGTTTGAGTGGTGATTCAGGATTAGCACAGCTACTTTTTGATGAAGATCTAAAACAAGGATTTTCCGAAGAAGTTTTTTCTAGGAAATATCTATCTATGGGCGTATTTATAAGTGATCATTCAAAAGATTTATTCAAGAAGATGGATCAATATACAAAGGATAAGTTCCTGCAATTCGTTGATTCTATTCTAGACCCTAATAAGGTCTTTTATTCAGAGGCTAGTATTGCAGCAATAAATGCCACAACAGATGATTTTTTAGAACGTGGTGATATTATGCAATATCTTAAAGCATTGGATAGTCAGCTAAAAATATTGATCATGTCTTTGCCACCTCAGAAAGTTTATGATCATGTCAAGGGAGCTCTAGAGGCAATTAATCAAAAAGTTACTGTATCAAAAGATGTTCATATAACACTAGAGAATGCTAAGTTGACTCAGAAAATCTGCCAAAGTTTATTTGATTCAAAATTTATAACCGATAGCCAATTTAGAGAATTATCACATTTTATTGTGGTAAATTTCTTTCTCAAAATTGATGGAGCTCCGTTGCAAGTAAAAGTCAAAGAAGCCCTAAGTTTGATATTCCAGTTAGGGGCAGATGGACAAGATCTTTTGGCTCAAATTCTAATCTATGACCTAATTGAGAAACCTAAGGCATAGATCATAATACTAATTCAGAAATAAGTAATATGGGTGAATTTAAGAGCGATGTTGCGCAAGCGTATATAAGTATTTGGCAGCAAAACTGAGTTGTCCGTAAGAATCGCCCCAGAGAACATATTTCTGATAATTGGTATCACTCATTTAAATCCGTTGCTTCTGACTTGTTGTTAGTTTTTAAGTATGACAGGGTTGATCAGTCATTTTAATGGGTGCTAGAGAGTTTCATCATGATAATGCCTGTTAGAATGAATCCTGCTGCTGTTAAACGTAGAGGGGTTATGGTTTCTCCAAGAATAGTGATGCCAACAAGGAAAGCCCCGATGGCACCGATGCCTGTCCATACAGTGTAAGCGGTGCCAAGCGGTAATGTTTTCATTGAAATGGATAATAATATAAGGCTGGCGATCATTGTGATAATTGTGATTATGGTCGGGGTTATCAGAATAAACCCATCAGATTTCTTCATGAAGAACGCCCATATAACTTCTAGGATGCCTGCAAAAATAAGATATAACCAAGCCATGTTTATCTTTCCTTTTGAGATAGGGGTATCTTTCTATCGACCTCCCTCTTTATTCTACTATGGTAAATCTTGTGGTCCATGAATTCAAGAGAATGGGATATTTGTTGTATTTCTATTTTGAGTGAAATTATTAGAGGATTACTGTGTCAAAAGACGTTAATTTTGTCCTATAAATTGCTAAGCTTTCTGTCAGCCACAGTTTTGTAGATTGACATTGCTTTGCTTTTGTCTTGTTGTGTCCCGGTGCCGGTTTCGTACATCCACGCAAGTTTTAGTTGTGCGGGGATGTAACCTGTTTTTGCTGAACGAGATATCTAGTGGAACGCTTCGGTATCATCTCGTTTTGCCCCTTTACCCTCTAGGGTATAAAGTCCAACATAATACTGTGCCTCTGCGTTCCCGTGTTCCGCATCCATACGATAAACATGCAAAGCATCCGACCAACCAATTTCATCCACAAAACGCTCAAAAGATTGTCCTAACAAAAAGCCTATGGCAATTGAGGTGAGACTAGTGATTAGGAATTTGATGATGCGTTTTATGTTCATTTTTGGACCTTTTTGGTTTGGGATATCCAGTATAAATTAGTCAGAGGCGATAATGATATTTTTGTTAGGTGTTCTTGGGTGAGAATAACATGTTTCTTAGATGTTTCAATATGTTGTTTGGTGATTACACCTTTGGTGTTGCACCTCGATGACTTAGCTGATTTTTGACGCAAAAAGCTGCACTTCTTCTCACTGTCGAACCTGAGGGGGGGTATTTTGGCGGAGAGGGTGGGATTCGAACCCACGGTACGCTTGCGCGCACAACGGTTTTCGAGACCGCCCCGTTCGACCGCTCCGGCACCTCTCCGATGAGACTTAGTATAGTCCTAGAAATAGCCAAATTCAACTAAATTTGACTTAAGCAATAATACTGTGTACCATAGTTGCCAAACTCAACAAGTTAAATATTAGGTATGGCAGGTCTTTATAAACGCGGACTCGTTGTGTGGTTCGTGGCAGTAATTTATTATTTCTATCAATATGTGTTACGTGTTTCCCCGAGTGTGATGGTTGGGGATTGGATGTTAGCGTTCTCACTCGATGCAAAATGGCTAGGGTATTTGGTGGCAACGACCACATTTTTCTATGCTCTTGTTCAAATTCCCATCGGTTTTTTCTCTGATCTATTTGGTGCGCGCAGGATGATTCTTTACTCGATCCTTGCGTGTGTTCTTGGTGTTGGCGCGGTGGCGTGGACGGAAAATCTCGCCTTGGCTTTTGTTGGGCGTGCTTTGATCGGTTTGGGCAGTGCCGCCGGTTTTATTTGTGTCAGTAAAATCGCCAGCGAATGGTTTCCCCCCAAACAAAAAGCATTTTGGTTTGCTATGACGATGCTCGTTGGGACGGCCGGGGCGCTTTTGGGCTATGCTCCATTGGCCAAGTTAACCGATATGGTCGGATGGCGTCAGTCGTTGATGTATTTGGTCTACGCGGGGTGTGCTGTTTATGTTTTGAATCACATTTTCTTAAAAGATCGTGAGCCTTGCAAACACCACCAACCTTTGGATCGATGTGCACTGATTCTTCAGGTTAAATCTGTCTTCAAAAATCGATTTACGTGGTTATATGCCTTTATGGCTTTGGGTGTTTATATTCCAATTTCAGCTTTTGCAGATCTGTGGGGCGTCTCGTTCCTGATTCTAAAGTATGGTTTGTCACGAGAAGAGGCAGCGAATATTCTGTCGCTGGCCTATGTCGGGACCTGTGGGGGTGTTTTGTTTATTGCGTGGCTCCACAAGTTAATTGGGCGTGTGAGACTCATTATCCGATTCTCGGTCGGACTTGTTGCCTTATTTATGGGGATTGTTTTATATGCCCCGGATCTTTCACCGTTAACACTGTCGATTATGTTGATGTGTTTGGGGGTCTGTGTCGGCACTGAGATTTTATGTTTTTCTAAAGCTTGCCAAGAGAATGATCCTGCTGTTGCCGCAACCATCACTGGGTTTTTGAATTTTGTGGTCAATATTGGTGCTGCGATTGCTCAACAAATTGTTGGCTGGGTGATTAAGCTTTTGTGGGATGGCACGGTTAATGAAATGGGGACGCCGATTTATAGGGTGTCTGATTATGAGACTTCTTTGACAATCGTTGTTATTGTTTCAGTCATAGCCTTTGTCACCTCATTTATTTTGCCGGATAAAAACCTAGGGCGTGTTAAATAAAATTGACCGGCGATTCTGGCGCATGTAAGATGTAGCTACTTGTCTTTACAGATGAAAAAAAATGACACTACTTTATAAGCGCGGTCTTATTGTCTGGTTTGTTGCTGTTTCCTATTATCTTTATCAGTATTTGATTCGGGTATCCCCTAGTGTCATGGTCGATGACCTTATGTTTGCCTTTACACTGGATGCCAAATGGCTGGGATATCTGGTGGCAACGACCACATTCTTTTATGCTTTGGTTCAGGTGCCTATTGGTGTTTTGTCAGACTTGTTTGGGGCGCGGAAGTTGATTTTATATTCCCTTGTCGCGTGTGTTCTGGGGGTTGGGGCGATCTCAATGACTGACAGTCTGCTTGTAGCGTTTGCTGGCCGAGCCTTAATTGGTGTTGGAAGTGCTGCTGGTTTTATTTGTGTTAGTAAAATTGCAAGTGATTGGTTTCCAGTATCCCAAAAGGCAACATGGTTTGCTTTAACAATTTTGATGGGAACCGCAGGGGCAATCTTGGGCTATGCACCACTGGCAAAATTAACAGATGCTGTTGGTTGGCGATCAGCGTTATGGTATTTGACCCTTTTAGGGGGAATCGTTTTAATTGTTAATATATTCTTCCTGCGAGATAAGGAAGTTGAGCGCGTTCGTGTTGTATCTCGGTCTGAGGTTATTCAGCAAATTAAAGATGTTCTCAAAAGTCGATTCGCTTGGATGTATGCGATTACAGCTTTGGGCATGTATTTGCCTATTTCTGTTTTTGCGGATTTATGGGGCGTGCCGTTCTTGACATTAAAGTATGACTTGGCTAAGGATGTTGCTGCAACAATTCTGTCTTGGGCTTATGTGGGAACATGTGGCGGTGTGATTTTTGTAGCGTTGGTGAGTAATCTCTTAAAAGGAGTACGGTTAGTGATTGGCGCTGCTGCTGCTTTGGTAACGACGCTGATTTCTGTGATTGTTTTTGCTCCTGAATTGTCCCAGACTACGCTGTCAGTTTTGTTGGTTTCTTTAGGTGTTGCTGTTGGAGCAGAGATTTTATGTTTTTCTAAAACGTGTCAGGAAAATGATGTTCGAGTGGCTGCAACTGTTACAGGTTTTTTGAATTTTATTGTGACGTTAGGGGCTGCTTTTGTTCAACAGTTTGTCGGTTGGTTGATCAAGATCATGTGGGACGGTCAAATGGCAGATAATGGGTTGCCACAGTACAGGGTTGAGGATTATCAAAACGCAATGATTGTTGTTATTTTTATATCCCTGACATCGTTTGTTTTAGCGTTCTTTTTGCCAGATAAAAATCCAGACTATTTACCGCAAGAGAGCAGATGATGCTTGTAGAAAATTTCTAGTTATGCTAATTGATTCAATAAAGGTTTGTTAAAATTTTTGGGAAGTTCAGATGACGTACGTGCCATTTTCAGGAAAATTGACCTCCCTTGCTGGGAGATATGCAAAGACATTATTCGATTTGGCACAAGAGTCAGGGAATTTGACAGAAATCTATCAAGAATTAACGGGGTTGTGCCAATTAATTTCAAAAAACGAGGAGTTGTTGGGGATTGTGAATTCGCCAGCTTTAACCCGATCAGAGCATCAACTTATTTTTCAAACATTAAGTGAAAAACTGAACCTAAGTAAGGTTCTCTCAAGCTTTCTTGATACTGTCTCAGAAAACCGACGTTTAGATCTTATTTTCGAAATTCAAGAAATTTTCCAAGAAATGGTGGATGCAATTGAAGGATTGACGCATATTGACGTTGTGTCTTCATCTACCTTAACGCCGGACCAGCAAATGGTTCTCCAGAAAATACTGTCCGATTATACAGCCGGAGATGTGGCTGTGACTTATATTTTAAATCCCGATCTTTTAGGGGGGATTCTTGTGCGTATGGGCAATCAGGTCGTTGACCTGAGTCTTGCTACTAAACTTCAAAATCTAGCCATCGCGATGAAAGGACGTGCCTAATGGAACTAAAGGCTGCAGAAATATCCGCTATTTTAAAGCAAAAAATTAGTGACTTTGACTCAAAAGTTGATGTCGCCGAATCTGGTCGTGTGCTATCTGTTGGTGATAGCATTGCTCGTGTGCATGGTTTGGATAATATTCAAGCAGGTGAATTGGTTCAATTTTCATCTGGTGCTGTTGGTATGGCCTTGAACTTGGAAACGGACAATGTTGGTGCCGTGATCTTTGGATCGGACCAACATATCCGTGAAGGGGATACGGTTAAGCGTACAAAGAAAATTGTTGATGTTCCCGTGGGTAAAGGCTTGTTGGGGCGCGTTGTTGATGCGCTGGGGAATCCAATTGATGGCAAGGGTGATATTCAGGCTGAAGAGCATCGCTTGGTTGATGTGAAAGCGCCTGGTATTATTAAGCGTAAATCCGTTCATGAACCGATGCAAACTGGGATTAAGGCGATTGACACACTGGTTCCTGTGGGGCGCGGTCAGCGTGAATTGATCATTGGTGACCGTCAGACAGGAAAAACAGCGATCGCGATTGATACCATTATCAACCAAAAAGAAGCAAACAAGGGCAAAGACGAAAGTCAAAAGCTTTACTGTATTTATGTTGCCATTGGTCAAAAACGGTCTTCTGTTGCGCGTATTGTGAAAACGCTTCAGGATGCAGGAGCTATGGATTATACCATTGTTGTTGCGGCAACGGCGTCGGATGCAGCACCGATGCAATATTTGGCACCATATACGGGGTGTGCAATGGGTGAATATTTCCGTGATAATGGCATGCACGCCTTGATTATTTATGATGACTTATCCAAGCATGCTCAGGCCTATCGTCAGATGTCGTTGTTATTGCGCCGCCCACCAGGACGCGAAGCCTATCCCGGTGACGTTTTCTATTTGCATTCACGTCTTCTAGAGCGTGCAGCTAAATTGGATGATGCCTATGGTGCAGGGTCCTTGACGGCACTCCCGATTATCGAAACGCAGGCGGGTGACGTGTCTGCCTATATTCCAACGAACGTGATTTCGATTACAGATGGCCAGATTTTCTTGGAAACCGAGTTGTTCTTTAAGGGGATTCGCCCAGCCATTAACGTTGGTTTGTCTGTTAGTCGTGTGGGTTCTGCCGCGCAGACAAAGGCGATGAAACAAGTTGCCGGTAAGATTAAGTTAGAATTGGCTCAGTACCGTGAAATGGCGTCATTTGCTCAGTTTGCTTCTGATTTAGATGCTTCAACGCAAAAACTATTAGCCCGTGGTGCGCGATTGACTGAGTTATTAAAGCAACCACAGTACTCACCCCTAAGCATTGGAGAACAAGTTGTTTCAATCTTTGCCGGTGTTCGTGGGTATCTTGATACGATTGATGCAAAACATGTTAATCATTTTGAAAAAGAATATTTAGCAGCATTGAAAGTCGAGCATCCCAAATTAATTTCCGAAGTTAATAAAACAGGGAAATTAACAGAGGATCAAGAAAATCTTCTTAAGGATTTTGCCCATAAGTTTTCTAAGAACTTTGCAGTATAAAAGGGAAGGGGGCCACCGATGCCGAGTTTAAAAGACTTACGGCTCAGGATCAAAAGCGTTAAATCAACGCAAAAGATTACCTCAGCCATGAAAATGGTTGCTGCGGCTAAATTACGGAAAGCCCAAGAGCGAGCTGAAGCTGCAAGGCCATACGCTTTGGGGTTAGAACAACTTCTGGTTAATGCGTTGGCGCAGCAGCCGGATACGGTTAGTCCTTCTGTTTTGCTAACAGGAAATCCTGATAATCCTGTGCATTTGATCGTTGTCGTTACATCTGATCGTGGATTATGTGGTGGTTTTAACGTTAATATTATCCGAGATGTAAAACATTTGGTCAAACGGTTTCAGACCAATGATGTCCCTGTCAAAATATTATGTGTTGGGCGTAAGGGGCGTGATTTGCTTCGACGTGAATATGGCTCATTGATTATTGACACTATTACTGACGTTGGTCGTAAAGGTATTACAATCGACGAATCAGAGAAGGTTTGTCAAAAATTACAAGAATTGCTTGATGAAAACGTTTGTGGTGGGATGACTGTCATCTACAGTGTGTTTAAGTCAGCTTTAAACCAAGAAGTTGCTCGGCGTCAGCTTATTCCTTTGCCAATCGAGGGTAAGAGTGATCATGGGTTATTTGAATTCGAACCTAGTCAGGAAGCTCTTATTGAGCAGCTTGTTCCTAAGAATTTTACTGTGCAAATGTATCAGATTTTGATTGAAACAAATGCAAGTGAGCAGGGGGCTCGAATGACAGCAATGGATAATGCAACCCGAAATGCTCGGGATGTGATTAAGCGTCTTGAACTTAATTACAACCGAACACGCCAGGCCTATATTACAAAAGAATTGATTGAGATTATTTCCGGTGCAGAAGCACTTTAATAAGGTTGAGAGGATAAACATGTCAACACGAAAATTAAAAGCGATAGATGGTGGCAAAAATGTGGGTCATATCACCCAGATTATTGGTGCGGTGATCGATATTCACTTTGCCGACAAGCTCCCTGAAATCTTGAATGCCCTGCACATTAAGCGTGACGATGGTACGACTTTAGTCCTTGAGGTTGCGCAACATCTTGGTGAGAATGTTGTCCGAGCCATTGCTATGGATACAACTGACGGACTGGTCCGAGGCATGGAAGCCCATGATACAGGTGACCTTATTAAAGTTCCCGTAGGGCCAGAAACCTTGGGGCGTATTGTCAATGTGATCGGTGAGGCGATTGATGAGCGCGGTGAACTTAAAGGATCAGCCCTGTTACCCATTCACCGCGAAGCCCCTGAATTTATTGATCAGTCGACAGATACCCAAATCTTAGTAACAGGAATTAAGGTTATTGACTTGCTAACACCCTATCCCCGTGGTGGTAAGATTGGTTTGTTTGGCGGTGCCGGTGTTGGTAAAACTGTTTTGATTATGGAATTGATCAACAACGTTGCCAAAGCCCATGGTGGTTATTCTGTCTTTGCCGGGGTCGGCGAGCGGACCCGTGAAGGAAACGACTTGTACCGTGAAATGATTGAATCTGGGGTTGTTGACCTTGAGGGGGATAAATCCAAAGCTGCCCTTGTCTATGGTCAGATGAGTGAACCACCTGGGGCGCGTGCTCGTGTTGCGCTAACCGGTTTGACCATGGCAGAATATTTCCGTGATGAAGAAGGTAAAGATGTTTTATTCTTCGTCGACAATATTTTCCGTTTCACCCAAGCTGGTTCTGAAGTATCTGCCTTGTTGGGGCGTATTCCTTCCGCGGTTGGGTATCAACCAACCTTGGGAACAGAAATGGGTGCGTTACAGGAACGAATTACAACGACTAACCGGGGTTCTATTACATCGGTTCAGGCGATTTACGTTCCCGCTGATGACTTGACTGACCCAGCGCCAGCCGCTTCATTCTCGCACTTGGATGCTACAACCGTTTTGAATCGTCAGATTGCTGAGCTAGGAATTTACCCCGCGGTTGACCCGCTTGACTCAACGTCACGTATTCTTGAGCCAACTGTTGTTGGCGAAGAACATTATCAAGTTGCACGCGATGTTCAGCGTGTTTTGCAAACCTATAAATCCCTTCAAGATATTATCGCAATTTTGGGGATGGATGAATTATCTGAGGAAGACAAGCTTGTTGTGGCCCGTGCTCGTAAGATCCAACGTTTCTTGTCTCAACCTTTCCATGTGGCTGAGGTCTTTACAGGATCCCCGGGTGTGTTTGTTTCGTTGCAAGATACCATTGCAGGTTTCCGCGGTATTGTTAATGGTGACTATGATCATATTCCTGAAGCTGCTTTCTATATGGTTGGATCCATTGATGAAGCTTTGGAAAAGGCCCGCAAAATGAGTTTAGAAGCCGCGTAACTATAAAGTCCCCCGAAAGGGGGATTTCTTTTGAATCAAAGTTTATGACAATGAAATACTTAAATGCCCGCGTTAAAGCCTTTTCGTTGATTGAAATCTCAATTGTTTTGATTATTATTGGGCTGATTACAACGGCTGTTTTTAAAGGTCAGGATTTAATCGAATCAGCTAGACTGCATTCAACAATTCAAGAGATGAACCAACTTAAATTGTCTATTGTCCATTATCGTGATCAATTTGGACAATGGCCAGGAAATGATTCCAGAGCTCAACAGCGTTTTGGTACCGGTGTTATCAGCGGGTCAGGCCGTGGCATAATCCAGGGGAATGAGTCTAGTCAAGTTTTAGAGCACCTTAGGGCTTCTGGTTTGATTGACTCAACATACTCGGGTGCCAAGATTGGTGGCAATTACCTTATTACTGGAAACCCCGTGGGATTACAGGGGAATTATATTATTTTATCCGGGCATGCTGATCAGATTACAGGAGCCTTAACACCGCAACAAGCTATGCGTTTTAAGGGTAAGACGGGTGAAGACCATCCCAAGGAAGGGCAGTTTATCATTCAATCAGCCCCTGGCCATAATGCTTCTGCTTGTCTTATGGGGCAGGCTTATAATATTAAAAATAGTCATCCAGCGTGTATTGTTCTGATGAAACTATAGTTATTTATATTAGCGATTGGACATCACAAAGGCGTCTTTCACGTACAATGATACATTTGCTTCTGATTGCTTGTTGGAAAATCAACGGCTTCAGCTTCTTTGAATATAGCCCCGTTATAAATTTTTAATAAAACCTTGTTTTTAAGCATACTCTTACTATCTTACTTAAAATATAATATTTTCAGGAAAATATCAGGTGATAAAATTATTAGCCATAGCAATCCAATCAATAACTCTGTTGAATGCGCAAGAATTACCCCCTTTACTCTCAGTAGCTGATGTTTCTCTTTCTCAAAATCAACGAGAGCAATCCAGGTCACTACCCTCAATTCATGACGTAGTAGAGGCAATAAATTATCAGTGTAATTCGCGAGCCCGATATATATATATTGACTTAATATTTTCAGTCCTGAACCTTTCCATTCCACCTGCGGTAAAAGATGTTTTGATTGTAGCGAATGATACATTGTATAATCAGTATTTAACGGGGACAATGTATGTGTTGCCAGATAGGTGTAATGATTATTTATTGATCTATAGGTCATTATTCAACGATATGATTAGCTATTACGCAGGGCTAAAACGACCGCTTTATCATGTTCTGCAACTCCAATCATCTTTACGAAATGTTAATCAAAATCCTAGTGACACTGTGTCAGTGTCACCTGAATATCCACAATTGGTTATCGAAAACCCTCAGAGATCACAAGGTCAATTTTTTACGGAAGAGCAACTTAATTATATCCGTCAACACCCGAATAATACGGAAGAAGCGATTTACAACGAGTTCCTGAGGTCTAAGAAAGAGGGTCTTAAGTTGACTGCAGAACAAAAATCTCTCAGGGCAAGAGAGGTACGGGCTATGCATTTTTATCAAGCCATCCAAGAGGTGAGGGCAGAAGGTCCTATCCCCCAAAAATAGGGAGTTCCCGTAAGGTGGCAAAAATGGGCCCCATGAGAATAATCATAGTGGCAGGTAAACAAAAAAGCGCCAGTGGAATGGTCAGCAGAACAGGCAATTTTGCGGCCTTTTCTTCAACAGCAATCAGGCGATGTTTTGAAAATTCAGCAGATAAATTGGTTAGGGTTTGACTAATGGATACCCCATGCTCAATGGCATGAACTAAACCGCTAACAAGAAGATGGGTCATTGGTAAATTGACACGATTCACAAAATTCCTAAGGGCTTGAGTGCGGTCTGGGATGATCCTGAGTTCTGTGGCAATACGCGCAAATTCTTTAGCCAGATCTGTGTTAAAAATTGTCATTTCATCAGAAATTTTTGAAAAAGCTTGATCTAACCCTAGACTTGAGCGTGTGCAGATGGCAAGCATATCTACGGAAAAAGCGAGGCTGCGCTGTATTCGTTTGTATCGACGCTTGATTTTAAAATCCATAATATATTCAAATAGCCTCAGAGAAATAAAAATAAATAAGAATAAGGTTGCCAATTTTAGAAAAAGGGGGGCATGAGCAAAATTAGTAAGCGTGACCAACCCTAAATATGAGATGATTGATCCGCAGACAAGAGAAATATTAAAGAGAAACGTCAATGAGATTGCATATGTGGGATCCAGGCCTGCTTGTTCAAACTTGAGCCGATATCCGGAAGATTTGTTGCGGACAAATCCGGAAAAGTTATTGGCAATTTTCTGCTCAGCTTTTTTTAGATAGCTAATTAAATCACTATTTTCAAAGTTTGCACTTAAGCTACCATAGGCATTTTTCTGGATCTTTCGAATTCTCGACGTGTATTTTTGCATAGCAACGTGTTGCGAATAAAGTCCCATTCCAAAAGCCACGACAACGATAATAAGAAGAGGGAGAATAATAAAGAGTTTGTTTTCCATGCTAAACCTCTATACCTCTATTTTAATCATGCGGTTGATAATGGTCATCGCTATAATTACCATAATGATGGCCGTGATAAGCAATTTATGGCCAAATGGGTCATAAAGAAGGAAGTAAACCTGTTCGGGTTTTATGTGCCATAAAACAAACATGATAACCGCAGGAAGAGCTGCCAGAACATAACCGGACGTTTTTGCTTCTGACGAGAATACTTTAATTTTCATCCTGAGTTCTTGTGATTTTGATAAGGTCGCTATGATATTTTCAAGGACATCAGCTAAACTTCCACCTGTTTGTCGTTGAATAACAAGTGTTGTTATAAAAAAGTAATAATCCGGGATATCAACGCGGATAGCTGAAGCATGTAAGACCTTGTCAAAATCAACGCCAAAATCAACTTCGCTATTCATCTGAATAAATTCTTCTTTGAGAGGGGAGTGAATTTCCCGTGCGACAATGTGAAAGGTTTTATCAATTTGGCTTCCGGCTCGCACGCCACGTAGGATGATTTCTAGTGCTGGTGCTAATTGCGAAATGATAAGGTTTTTCCGCTTAGTTTCGCTGCGATTGACGGCATAGTGAGCGATTAAGATTGAACAGGCTAAGCTATACAAGAAAGCATGGTTAAAATCGACCTTGAAGACAAAAAATATCACGGCAAATACAACAAGCCAAATGATAAAGAAAATACCAACAAGTTTATCAAGGGTATGTTTTAGCCCGCTACGCATTAATTTAAGGCGTACATAACCGTAGCCAAAACTATCTTGACTTAAATAAGAATTAAGCCTTTTTTCTAATTGTGACTCTTTAAAAGCTGCGGTTTTATCAGATAATACATCGATCATTTTTCCTTGATGGTTTTGTCTGATTTTTTCAATGCGATTTTCAATATGTTCTTCTTTGGTGCGTTTGACAAAGAAATAACGATAGCCATATATTCCTAAGATCAAAACAATACAACTCAAGAAGATCGACATCGTGTTCATTGATCAGAATTCCTTTTTTTCAAGGAGTGGAAGTTCACTTGTTAAACCGGCATCAATAAATTTATCAATAATTGTTTCGGATAAACCGTGATATTGAAAGATACCGGATATACTGGTTTTACTGGATTCAGTTTGCTTGAAATTAAAAATGTCACGAACTTTAATGCGATCGCCATCTAATCCGACGATTTCACTGATTTGAATAACACGACGTTTACCATCACGCATTCGCGAAACTTGCACGATGATATCGACAGCATCAATAATATAAGATTTGATAGCAGAAGCTGGCAGTTCATGCCCGGACATAACGATCATGTTTTCAAGTCGTGACATGGCTTCTTGAGTGCTGTTTGAGTGTATGGTTGACATTGATCCGTCATGTCCTGTGTTCATGGCCTGAATCATGTCAAAAGCTTCGGCGCCTCGGCACTCACCGATGATAATACGGTCAGGGCGCATACGAAGTGCGTTTTTTACAAGATCTTTTATTTCGACAAGGCCTTGTCCTTCGATGTTGGCTGGGCGGCTTTCGAGGCGTACAACATGGGGTTGTTGAAGTTTTAATTCTGCGGCATCTTCAATGGTTACGACACGTTCTTTTGGGTTAATTTGTGCTGAGAGTGCATTCAGAAGCGTTGTTTTTCCTGAGCCTGTCCCCCCTGCGACGATGATATTAAGCCGACTATAGGCGGCCATGGCTAAGAACAAGTGCATCTTTTTCGATATACTTTCGTAATTGACCATATCGTTCAAATAAATTGTCGTTTGGGAAAACTTACGAATTGAAATGGATGGCCCATTCAAAGCGAGGGGAGGAATAATAATATTGACGCGACTGCCGTCTTTTAATCGCGCATCAACCATTGGGCTTGATTCATCAATGCGACGACCAACTTGGTTGGCGATACGTTGAGCAACTTGTAAGACATGGCGTTCGTTGCGAAATTTAACATCTGTTTGTTGGATCAGCCCTTTTCTTTCAACAAAGACTTTGTCGGGACTATTGATCATAATATCATTAATCGTTGGGTCATTAATCAAGGCTTCAAGTGGACCAAGCCCAACCATGTCATTAATAATATCTTCAACCATATATTGAAGTTCTTTATGGTTGATTTGGAGTCTGAATTCTTCAGTGTATTCATAAATATAACGCTCAATCTCTCGGCGTAATTCGGGTCTTGCCATTTTCGCCGCAGCATTGAGATCGATATGTTTAATTAAAAGGTCAAATATTTTCTCTTTGAAATGAGCAACAGCAGGGGCATCTGCAACGAGTTTTGTTTTGTATAGATCATCGATATCATTATCTTGGGCTAGCTTAACGCTGTGCTCTTTTTCCTTTGGCGTAATTTTATTCGCATCGAAATCTTTTTTTCCAAAACGCTTGTTTCTCATCGTGATTCTTCCTAATTTCTACCCATGAGTTTTTTTAAAATTCCACCGGCAGAGTTATTCGATAAACTTGCTTTGGTTTGAATGCCCAGAATTGTTTTGCAAAGCTCGTGTATGCCTTCAGCCATTGCCCCTTTAGCATTCAGGACGACAGGATCGCCGTCTGTTAAAGCTGTCATGGGGTAGGTGTGGTCAAATTGTATTTCTAGCGAAATTTGACGTTGAAGGGTCTCTTCAAAGGTGCTCCTATCTATATACCCATCTTTATAGAGATTCGTTTGATTGGCAACAAACAGGATCCCATGACTTAAATTCGGAAAGGATTTTGCTAATTGCATAATACGACAGCAATCTTTGAGACTGGTTATTGAATAATCGCAAATAACAATAAGTTGCGTTGATCTGGAGAGAACATTAGAGACGAGTTGGGTTGAAAAATGTCTAGGAAGATCGATTAAGGTGTAATGAAATTGGGGTGAGATAAAATTAAAAAGTGCTTCGATGGCATCAGGTTTAATATCGGGTTTATCCGTAAGACTCAGTTCAGAACATAAAACGCCTAGCCGCTCATTATAAAAAGTCATGTATCGTTCAACAAGGACTTTGTCGATACGATCTGGCGATTCAAATAGTTGCGAAAATCCATCAGATGTTTCGATGTTAAGATATTGGGGGAACGTCCCCGAGTGCATATCCATGTCCATCATGCAGACGCGTTTATCATATTGTGTTGATAAGAGAACCCCGAGGTTCGTCACAATACTAGAAGTACCAACGCCACCACGAGATCCCATAACCGAGACAATTTTTCCTGACTTGAGCCCTGTCGAAGTTGTAGTTTCTTCGTGTTGAACGATTTCTTCGATCCCTTTGACAAGAATTGAATCTAAGAGAGGTTTTACATAATAGTCACGAATTCCCATTTTGATGAGGTTTCTGAAAAGGCCAATATCATTCTTGTCGCCAATAACGATAACTTCTACCCGTGGTTCACAAATCTCAGCAAGGTGTGCCATATCAGAGAGAGCCATCGATGATTTTGAAACATCTACAAGAATAATATCAGGTGATCGTTGCCCTTTAAGATGTTCAAGTGCGTAGGCTATTCCACCATCATAAATTTCAGCATGGATCCCATGATCTTTGAAAGGGATTGCTTGGAGGACAGACTTTGAATCTTCATCACTTACATAGCAGGCTAAATTCTGTACCGGGGTGGATTGTAT
The DNA here is from genome assembly GCA_019636055.1 of Candidatus Paracaedibacteraceae bacterium. Classification (NCBI taxonomy): domain Bacteria; kingdom Pseudomonadati; phylum Pseudomonadota; class Alphaproteobacteria; order Holosporales; family Candidatus Paracaedibacteraceae; species Candidatus Paracaedibacteraceae bacterium. The sequence continues at coordinate 599,475 of JAHBYH010000001.1, read as the reverse complement.
GTCAGACATAATGTTTACCTCTAATTCGAACTGCTATTGTCGGCTGTGGTTGATTTGATAACTTTTAGTTCCTTGGTTTTACCTTGTTGATAGTTTTTAACGGCATTAAGTTTCATGGCTGAATCTCGATCTCTTAACTTTTTACCTTCAATCAAGTCGCTTTTATCCGCAACAAGGACTGCATGGTTATACGCATTTGCACAACCGAAATCAGGCGTACCATCTGTGGTTTCATTCCGATTGATTTTGGTGTTCCAATTCAAGCATTTATTCGGATCAGTTTGGTTTTTATCAAAAGTAATAACAATGGTATTTTCGGTGATTTGTCCAAAACGTGATTCTTTCCATCGGTAAAATTTGATGTGTTTGCTCTTGATGCCTTTGCGCGTCAAATAAGCTTTCACTTTTTTTAATCGAGCATATTGTTGAGGCGTTAGTGGTTCGGATTCAGAAGCGTCCACAAAGACACGCGCATAAACATGATCCAATAAACCAAATGTGTTTAATTGTTCTTGTATATCTGCCTTGTGTTCTTTTGTTAAATGGGTGTGATGATGGTCAAATAACAAATCAACGGTTTTTCCTTCACGTTTGACGTCGCTACGCCATTCAACATGGTGATCTCGATGATCAGGGATGTTCGAGCAAGCAATGAGTGCTACGGAAGTTAGGAAGGTCGCTATAATGTTTTTCATCAGTGTCTCCTTAGTCTTCCAAATTGAATCCGGCGTCACCATACAGCGGATCAGCCTTGATCATATTGACATTATTGGCATCCACTTTTGGGCGATTGAGCCTTTTGTATAAGAGTGCTTCAAGGGCGGATGCTTGATGTAAATTATCGGTCGGTAGTTTTAACGCATTCGGGTCAGATGTTGGTTTAACGATATAGGGTGTGACGATAACCACAAGTTCTGATTGGTTGCGTTGGAAACTTGATGATCTGAATAATGTACCGATAATCGGAATATCAGCGATCCCAGGGAGGTCGGAATAGTTGTTGACTAAGCTGGACGAGATTAGGCCGGCAATGGCGAGGCCTTGACCACTGCCCAACTCAACCGCTGTTTCGACAACGCTTGTTTTAATACCAGGCAGTGTTACCGTAGCATTATTGCCGACAAGGAAGCTGAGCGAATTTTCTTTGTCAAGTTCACTGACTTCAGGGCGAACTTTTAGGAAGATCTGATCTGATGATAAGACGGTTGGGGTAAAGGATAAACTGATACCAAATTTTTTGAATTCAATGGTAATATTCTGGTTTTGTGGAACCGGATAGGGGAATTCACCACCAACTAAGAAGCTCGCTGTTTCACCGGACGTGGTAATTAAGTTTGGCTCAGCTAAAACAGTCCCTAAACCTTCTGAATTGAGAGCATCGAGTAAGGCTGTATAATTACCATGAGATCCGTTGTCATACCGTGCGCCTAGGGCTCCGGGAGAGACATCTCCAATGCTTGTTGCTCTTGAAAATGCACCGCTTGAAAAGGGCGTGCGACCATTGAATATGCCATATGTCAAGTTGCTCCCATTAATTATGGAGGACCAGTTTATGGCAAAACTATTTAACAGACTTCTTTTAACTTCAGCAACTTTAACTTTTAACAAGACTTGTGTTGATGTGTTGATAGATGCCATATTCCTGACGTTTTGTCCTTTTTGGATATAGTCGGATGCTAGGGTTTCAAGTTTTTGTGATACAGCAGGCGATGATGCTTCACCTTTCATGACAATACTTGATGGGGTTGCATCAAATTTGATATTTTCATTGGGGAATATTTCTTTGGCCGTATTTTGAAGTTGCGTCAAATCTTTGCGAACTTGCACATTAAGTTTGGCAATAGGTTTGTATTGATGGTTTGTCACAACAATCGTTGTGTTGCCGGACTGTTTTCCCAGAATGTTAACACCAGATCCTCCGCTGACTTGAACATCCGCGATTTGAGGATTAGCCACAAAAACTTCTTTAATCTGGTCGTTCAACTCAATCAATTTTGACGCATTTTCCTCAACAACAATGGTCTGATCAGCGTGTGCTGATAGACTGATAAGGATAATCCAAGCTAGGGTTTGTATGATCTTCATTTCTCTATCCCTTTCTTATGACAAGCTTCGAGGCGCTAAATCATTAGCATCAAATGATTGTTGTGATTTTTCAGAGCCACGATATATTTGCACAACTTGTGGTTCAGGTGGTCGATTGGATTTCTCGCTAACATCTTTGACTTTCCCTCGGGGTTCTTCCTTTGAGAAAACACTGTGCATACTGACGACGACTTGACCGTCACGGATAGAGGCCGCTAAGTTTTCTGCTTGGTCAGAACTGACTTCTAAGGTGATGCTTTTGGGGAGGCCAGACCTATTTTCTGCATCGTTGTCATTTTTAATTGATTTATCAACGGCAAGCACTCTGACGCTTTGTAAGATTGTTTCCCCGAAATAGTCATTTTGTTTTCCTGCTGCTCTTTTCGGCAGGATAATATCAATAATATCTCCAGGTGAAATGATTGTTGGGGCATTGGCCAATTTGCTATAGGGAACAGCAACGGCCCGCATGCCATCTTTGATGACAGCAGACAGAGAGCTTCTGCCATGGGTGTCAATCAGGTCGTTCTGATTAATAATCTCATCTTTATTAATCAGTTTTTTTGCAACAGCATTATCAAATCTTTGGATCAGGGCTGTATCCGTTTTCTTAATGTAACTGTCTTTTAAGTCGTCATTTGGAATTTTTTTCCAAGCAGCCTTATCTGTGTCTAAGATGCCGCCATTTTGAATGTTGGCAGGGGCAACCATAACCTCAGTTGTCGTTGCTGTTGTTGGTTTTTTCTCTGTTTTTACGGATATTACGATAATCAATAAAATACTGACGATCGCAATGAAAAAGAAAAGGGGTTTAGAGCTTGTACGCTTCATGATAAGGCTCCGATATTAATGAGACAGATATAGGCCAGGGATAGGGCAATTGCTATACCATAGGGAATGGGGGTTTTTAACTTTTCTTGTGCATACGCAGGGACAAAATCAGCATTATAATAGTCTGTTAAAATAGGAACACGACTCATGATTGGGCGCGTCCCTGTAATAAGTTTTGTTCGTAATGTATCAATAGCAGGGGATAATGTGATAAAGACAAGAGCGAGAAAACCACCGAGTAAAGCCATTACAAGAATCATTGCTGGGATATGATGAGGTGCTATCCATAGAGAGGCTGCACTTAGGAGTTTGGCATCTCCAGCCCCCATCCAGCCAAAATAATTACAAACGAAACCAATCGTTAACAACGCAAAACTAATGCCAAGGGTCAGGATTACTGTCCCACTTGGTGCAAAAAAGACAAGATAAGGAATAGCTAGCATGCAGAGCAATAAAACTAAGATGTTCGGGATCTTATAAAACATAAAATCGTACAAAGCAGCCACAAGGCCAATCACGATAACCAATATAAGAATGATGGACACGTATCTAATCTCCGTTAGATAGATGGTTTCAACTTAACTTCAGTATCGCTTGTTAATGGTTAATAAAATATTTAAATAAAATTATTCATAAAATATGTTAAATTAATTTAAGATTTAGAGATGTTAATCTAGGAAATCTGCTGTAAGGGAGGGAAAATGACTAAAAATACGTTAATAAAAATGGGGTGCCTTATAACGACACTCTTTGTTTTCGTGGCCTGTTCCGGCCAGCAGCAAAACTCTGAATCACCAGAAGCTTTGGGGCGTGTTGCTGACTCATTATATCAATCGGGTGACCACGAAACATCCTCAAGGTTGTATCAACAAATTCTAGAAATGGATCCAAATAACGAGAAAGCGAAAAAGAAGCTAGGCAAAACCTTGCGCCATTCAAAAGATCCTAACGAAGTTATCCAGTATTACCGAGAGCAATTGCGCAAAACCCCGGAATCAATTGACTTAACTGAAGAGCTTGCTAAAGCCTATATCACTGCTAACAATGGTGTTGAGGCTTTAAAGTTGTACCGGAAACTTGATCAACAAAAGCCAAATGACCCTTGGATTATTAACGGATTAGGTGTTTCTTGTGATTTATTGCAAAAGCATGACGATGCGATTAAGTATTATGATCGAGCATTGTCACTTGCAGCTGGCAATCGACGTATTTTATCGAATAAAGGATTATCTTTGGCCTTATCTGGGAAGACCAAAGAAGCGATAACGTTACTTCTTCCGTTGGCAGATAGTCCGCAAGCTAGTGCTAATGTTCGGCATAATTTAGCTGTAGCTTATGCCTTAGATGGTCAAAAAGATAAAGCCAAGGCCTATTTTGCGCCGGATATTTCTGCCAAAGACGCTGAAGCAAATCTTAAAAATTATGTCAACTAAATTAAGTCCTTTTATTTTTTACAAAAACGTCCTATTTTATTAGTGTCAGGTAACTGACTATGACGATAAACGGCTTATGGAATAAGCGTTGCGGACCCGGGGGCGGTACCCGGCGTCTCCACCATATTATGGGGACGAAACAGGATCGACGTGCGTAGTAAAGATAAGTTTTTCGTTCGGTGTGCGCCGCCGCTATCGGGCAAATTTTATAGATGCCAACTCAAACAAGGCACCTGTAGCTAACTTTAACCGCGCTTATGCTGCGGTAGCTGCCTAATATCTTAGCAATAGCGGATATTAAGTACTTTAGTTAGTCGCGGTTCGGGGGCACCGGGCAACAGAAGCCCCCACTGAATTGACTATAGAAAGGATAGTATCCGTGAGTAAGACACCGACCTTTGATTATGAAACCTTAGTTCAAGAATCGCTACGTAATGTTATCAAAGAAACCTTGACAACAGCAGCCAAGGATGGGTTACCGGGAAAACATCATTTCTATATCTCGTTTAAGACTGATTATCCGGGGGTTGATATTCCGGACTATTTGCTTGAGGAATATCCTGAAGATATCACAATTGTGTTACAATATGAGTTTTGGGACCTAGAGGTTCATAATGATGCGTTTAGTGTGACGCTGTGCTTTAATGATGTTCATGAACGGTTGAACGTTCCTTTTGGTGCAGTTGTTAGTTTTGTCGATCCTTCGGTTAAATTTGGTCTTCAATTCGCACCAGCTGAGCTGGATGGGGAGGCAGAACTTGTCCATCTTGATCGGAAAAAGAAAGCAGTAAGAGAGCTTGCTATTTCTGTTGAGAGTGATGGGTCGAATGTTGTTACTTTGGACGCATTTCGTCGTAAGTAGGGGATTGCCTATTTTAGCGGCAAGCAAGAATAATATGCATAGCCGATCTCTAGAGAATCGGCTATAATTTTGCCTAATATAACCAGTCTATTTTTATCCGGGGGTATGATGACTTTAAAACACATCATCCCTTATTTTTGTAGGGGCATTAAAATTATCTAGCTATAGCTATTTCTTGATCACCTTAGCAAATCCCTGTAGACGTTCTTGAACATGTCCGAAAACGCTTCCTTTTGGATACTTGCCATTTTTATCAGGTTTTCCTGCCTCGTGTCCCATCAGGAACCCAATGGCTTCTTCGATGGTCTCCACGGTCCATATGTGGAATTTGCCTGCTTTGATCGCATCTGAGATTTCATCACGCAAAACAATATGCTCTGCATTTGAGGCAGGGATAACAACGCCTTGAGAGCTTGTTAATCCTCGGAATTTACATACTCGGAAAAAACCTTCAATTTTATGGTTGAGTCCGCCAACGGCTTGGACTTGACCAAATTGATTAACTGACCCTGTGACAGCAATATCTTGGCGAACTCTGATGCCGGATAACGATGATAAGATTGAAATAAGTTCCGCAACGGACGCACTATCACCTTCGATTTCTTCATAACTTTGCTCAAAGGTTAGAGAGCAGGAAAAAGAAACAGGGTGTTTTTGAGAAAACTTACCCTTAAGGTATCCGTCCAATATCATCGCCCCTTTTTGTTGAATGGGGCCAGCCATTTCTGTCAGTCGCTCAATATTAATGATTCCTTCTTCGCCGGCATAGGTACGTGCTGAAATACGATTGGGCAGACCATAATAATGATCACCTGTTGATAAAACAGATAGCCCATTAACAATGCCCAGTTTTTTCCCATGAGTTTCAATAAGGACAACATCGCGTTCAATTTCGCGGTGGGTGCGATCTTCAACGCCGGCTGTCCGCAGGCGGCGGTGCATAAGGGCTTGTTTGACGTGATTTGCTTTTGTTACTTCTGCAGATTCTTCAGTTGCAATCTCATTGGCCTCATTAATGATATCGGCAATAAGTTCAAATTTTGATGAAAGCCATTCTCGGTTGTTAATCCAGCGAGAGCTATAGCCCAAAAGGGTTTGAATGGCTCCTTTATCAAGATCCATATTGGAATGTTTGAGGGATATCTGCCGAAATAGACGGGTGCAAACACTGATGTTTTGGGCGTTTGCGGGTAAGTCAGGCTCAATATCTGCCTTGATCTTGAAATAAGTTTTAAATTCAGGATCTAGATAAAAGAAATTATAAAACCAAACGGGAGCACCGACGATAAAGATCTGAATATCAAGCGGAATGGGTTTTGGATCTGGTGCATCAAGCATGGGGAGTGAATTTTCACGATGGAACTCTTCAATACGGATTTGTTTATCTCGAAGAGCTGTTTTAAGCGCATTCCATAATGTCATATCTTGGGCTAGGGCTTCTGCGCGCAGAACAAGGATGCCACCGTTTGCTTTATGCAGATTCCCCGGGCGAATCATGGTGAAATCAGTTGAGTATCCGGATGGGCCTGCTTTGTATTTAATGCATCCAAATACGCTTTCATAAGTGGGGGCAGGATCTAAGATTAAGGGAGCATGTAGTGCATTTTTATTGTTTACGAGAACATTGACTGCATAACGGTCGCGGAGATCCTCGAGTCTAGATGGGTCTGTCTCATCAATAATAAAATCGTCAACATGTTGGATGATATCATCGTGAAGTGTGTCAATCCACTTGCCCAGATATTTATCATATACTTTTCGAAAGGGGTTTAGGATGGGTTTGAGGGTTTTTTCTGCTTCCTGAGTTTTTAACTCCTGAATTTTCTCTGTTAACTCACGCCCTTGAAAATGGGCGAGCGAGGTTATTTCGTTCAGCTGTTCTTTGATGGATTGAATATCCTCAGGTGTGAACTCAGATGTTTTATCTTTATCGCAGTCATCATCCTCAACCGTTGATATCGTAAACTCATCTTCTGCCGTTTCGACTTTTAGGCCTTTAGTTCTTGCAAAAGTTTGAACTTCTTGGATACGGTCTTGGATTGTTTCTTCAAGGTCTGCTGTTAGGCTGTTGATTTGTGAGGCAAAAGATCCTGTCGTTAGTGTTTTGTTGAATAAATCTATGCCTGCTTCGATCACATCATTGAGTGCTTTTTTCAGTTTTGCGGATTGTCCGCGTGGGAGTTGAAAGGGGATAGGGCGGTAATTTGTTTCAAAGTTATTGAGATAAACCCAGTCTAGGCAAGGGGGAACTTTTTTGGTGTACTCTTCAAGATATTGCATGGTTGCAGGCATCCGCGCACTGCGATCACCGCCAATGACAAAGACATTTGCGCCATATTTGCGCATTTTAAGAGCAGTCGAGATGGCTGTGCTTGCTCGTGAGTGAGAAGTCAGATCAAAATAGGTGACACTTGCCGGGTCTGATGTTAAGTCGTCTTGTTTAATTGGAAATTTAGGCAAAGATACATCTGCATAAGAGAGAGCTTTTGTTGTCATCAAGACATCCCAGCGTAATTTAACTATACCTTAATTGTATGATTAATTTTATCTATAATCAATAGGAGGTATCAGAGTCATCGTCTGTATCATAGGGATTCGCTGATATTGAGGCTCTATTCGGAGCGTACGATGATTGTCCGCCTGTGGGTTGTGCTGATGCTCCGGGGGGAAGCATGTACGTGAGGATCCCATGACACCCGCCTGTATTATTCATCATGGGTGTCATGTTTGGATGGGGGATCATTCCCGGATATGGCATCATTCCTGGTCGTGGTGGGATGACTTGAGGTAGACCACGAGCTTGTGAGATTGTGTTACAAAACTCAACGCCATGCGGTAAAACGGGTGGCATGGTCCCATATTGTGGGAAATGTAATTTCGCGCAGTGGGTATTATAATAAGCTGTGGCACAATTTGGGTTTTGCATCACTTTTTGAGGGGTGCCAAGGCAGCTAACAAGGTCATTCCGCCCCACGTTGGGACTTCCGCATTTCTGTGCAGTACATGTTGCTATAGCATGTACTTTCGATACTGCGCCAGTTACTTTTCCAAGCCCACTGCCGCCTTTTTGCATAGCAATTTGTGCGAAATGGACGGCTTGGGAATAAGCAGGGTTTTTGCTTAAGGGGCCATTTAAAAACACTTTAGCGCAGTTTATGTTTGTTCTGGCTTTGCCTTCTGTCCCTAAGCAATAATTTGCTTTTTGGGGGGTAAATTGATAAGGGTCTGAACATACTGATTGGGTGCATTGAGGAGCAGAAATAGCATGGGATACACCGCTCTTAATTTTACCAAAAAAACTTTTCTTTTTTTGTGGTGTTCCGGGAGCTCCTGCTGGTTTTTGGTTCTGGTTTTGTGAACTGCTTGAGCTTTTGCCGGTAATTTTATGGATTAGGCTTGATCCGGGGAATGCATAAGTTTGCCCCGAGATAAATAATAGAAATAATATGGTTATAAATCTGCGCATAATTGGCCTAAACTATGTCGATCCTAGTTTAATTTTAAGGCTGTTGGGTAAAAAAAACGTTAAGGTTCAGCAAAAAATAGTAAAATTTTTTTGAAAATGCTGTGAACTTAGTCGGTTCTGATGTCATAATGGGTTAAGATGTTGTTGTTTGTTGGTTTGCGGTGTCAGCTCAATCCTTAGATCATAAGAACCTTGGTGATTTAAATGCCATGATCAAAGCCTTGGAACGCTTGAAAGAGAGCCGTCCCAATATCAGCTTTGTCAAGACAGGGGTTAGCTCGGCGGAGATACCGCGGTTTTTGGTAGATCAAGATATTATTCAAGAGTCAAAACGAACGTATGCCCCGACACCGATGGCTCTTGATGTTGCGAATACGGATCGTGACTTAAATGTACTGAAGACACCTGAAAAAACAAAACGACCTTTAAAAAAATCAAAACGACTTAATCTTATTAAGGAAAAGTCAGTAAAGCAACAAGTAGCGTTGCAAGGACAGCGTGAAGCATCGGTTGCAGCAAAAAAAGTAGTAAAAAAAACTCAACGTCAGTATAAACGTGGTTTTTGGCATTGGTTAGAGGAGCTTGCGATTATCATGAGTAAAATGTCATTATTTGGATTATTCCTAATATTAATGCTACTGGGGACTGTGTTTTTTGGAGTGGGTTTTCTCGCGGCTGTTTCTAATGTCCAAGAAAAGCCAACCAGTCATCCAAATTGGCAGCAGGCGAGTGCGTGTCACACTGCTAGTGGTGGTGGGGGGAAACCTAACCCGTTTTTAAAAGCTGCCGGTGGCGTTGCCTCAACACTTGTTGATCAAAAGGTTGCATCGATTGAAAGTAAACTTGGCGGTGGTTTCTTGAACAAAGCTGTTGAGAAGGTCCCGCCATCACTCCAACCCTTTGCTCTGCAAATGCAAAATAAATTTGCTCAAAGTTCGCAAGCTGTTGTTTCATCTGGCGGTCGAGCCATCAAAGGAGCGTTTAGACCATCCCGTTTTGGCGATACGCCACCACCACCGCCGCCTGCACAAGTGGCTACATCAACACCTCCGGCTTATCATCCTATTTTTGGAACGCCACAATCTCAACCAATTACAGCAGGGCAACCCCCGTCTATGCACCAGTTAAACCCAAGTCAAAAGTCGTTTCAACAGGCTGGGCAAGTTTACGATAAAGCGATGGCGACACCTCAGTCAGCCCCGATTCAGGCTCAGGGTTATGCTCAACCTCAGCAACCAATGGCCTATGGTTATCAACCACAATATGGGCAAGTACAACCTCAACCACAAGCTTATGCGCCACAACCTGTTTACACACCGCCACAAGGATATCAACAGCCTCCGGTTGTGGTGTCTCAACCGTATGGTGCATCTCAGCCCTATGGCTATAACCAAGCACCTGTCCAAGAACAGCCAAAGTTCATCGGTATGGGATAACAACTATAGTCAGTTGATTTATCATTTATCCTGATCGTATCACTGTGCTGGATCTTTGTGCTCATTGCGGGGTTCGTTTCTTGTTCCTTGTCGGAAAATCAACCTGAATGATTATATATAGTTGTTCAAGTTGAGTTTGGAAGCAGGAACAAGAAGGGACGATGTGATGAACTTCCATACTCAACTGGAATAGGTATACGGTTATTACTGTGAAAACTTTTCAATGGCTGATTGTATAAAAAATCGGTGATTATAAAGGCTTGTCCAGCAGTCACGATATGTTTTAGCGGGAACAAAACTTTGCGTTTTACTGTTATATGCATCTTGAAACAGTTGTCCGCCAGCAACACCAACAATCCGCATCTTCCCATCAATTTTGGCAAATAATGGTCCTCCACTATCGCCACCCCGGAGCGTTGCGTGAAGAAAAGTTTGATCTCTTTTGAAGTCATAGCTAAACTCTGGAACGTAAATTTTCCCGTCCAATCCCAACTTAACAGGTTGTGGTTGGTAATCAACAGGAATCCAGGATTCAGCCTCAAGACGCCCGGACGAAGAATTTTGAGTTTTACGCATAGCAAAGATACCGATATGGCGACCAGAGTATGTGGTAGACGAGTCTCCATTTTTTGTCAAGATGCCAGCAGAAACTCCAATAAATTTAGGAACACGTCCTGAATCAATGGTGTTTGATACGAGTGTTGCAGGATTATCCTCATAAAACAATTCCGGATAAGATTCTCGTGTTATAGGCGTTTCTAATAGGACAACAGCAATATCATCTTCTTCAAAATTTAGAGCTTTTGAACTGAGTAATTTTAACAGATAGGATGCGGACATCTCTACGGCAATTATTTTGGATTGGACGCCATTCAGCTCAAAATATCCTGGGGTTAATTTATTAATTCTATCAACACAGTGAGCCGCCGTTAGAACAATATTGGGGGCAATCAGTGTTCCAGTGCTAATTGACTGCTTGCTTTGACCGAGGTTAACGGTTATTCGCCCTACAGCCCGAGCAAACTCTTCTGTCGTGCCTCGGCGGGCGGATTCCATTGCGGGGGTTTCAGCAGGTTTATCAGGGCCTTGCCGTTTCTCCCATGTTGTCGCATCTAGAATCATGGCGTGGGATAAAGAGAGGCATGATAGTATAGAATAAATTATTTTGCGGGACATCCGGTTACACTCTTATCTAATAGTTGAGACCAAGCAGCATCAGTTGCTTCACGAGGGGTTTTCAGTTCGTATTTTGTTCGTCCTGTGACATCAATAGCGCATATTTTGCTAAAGCGAGTTTTGCCTGATTTGCGTTCTTTGGTATATAAGATTACTCGGCCGTTAGGGGACCAAGTTGGGGCTTCGACTAGATAATCAGAACAAATGAGGCGTTCATCTGACCCATCAGGGCGCATAACCCCAATATAGAATTGACCTTGTTGTAGTTTTGTATAAGCAATGAGATCACCGCGAGGAGACCAGACGGGTTGCGAGTATTTACCGCCCCCAAAACTAATTCTTTTTTGGTCGGATCCATCCGCATTCATGACGTAGATCTGTTCAATGCCACCACGATCAGAGGTAAAGACGATTTGATTGCCGTCCGGGGAAAAGCAGGGTGATGTATCAATCGACGTATGCTGAGTCAATGGTTTCAGCGTGCCTGTTGCTAGATCCTTAACATAAATGGCAGAGTTCCCTGCTTTCTCAAGGCTCATCACAAGCTTTGTTGCATCGGCTGAGAACCTGGGGGCAAACGTCATGCCTTCAAACTGGCCAAGGGATTTTTTTGATCCATTCGCCAAATTATACACATAAACTTGGGCAAGTCCCCCTTTTTCAAAGGATAAAAAGGCAATATCTCGATTGTTGGGGGAAAAGCGCGGCGTTAAAACCATATGTTTGCCATCGGTTAAGTAGCGAACATTGGCACCATCATAGTCCATAATTCCGAGTCGACGAACACGGCTGCGACCATGGGGACCTGATTCCTCAATAAAGGAGATCATGGTATTAAAATACCCATCTTCGCCGGTCACGCGTTTATAGACTTCATCAGCAATCATATGCCCAAGGCGGCGCCATTTCTTTTCATCAACGGTTAATTCTAACCCTAGCATTTGAGTGCCGCGGAAAACGTCAAATAATCGGAATCGAACCGTTATTTTCCCCCCACTATGATCAACATCACCTGCAAGCAAACATTGAGCATTAATGGCACGCCAGTCAGCAAAACGAGGCCCCATTTGACTAATTGAATTGATATCTTGAATAAACGCCTTTTGATCGATCGGTGCGAATAATCCGGATGATCGTAAGTCCTCGGCGATAATTTCAGCAAGATCCTTACCGTAAGTCTCGCCGCTGTTATCCGTAAAATTTGTAACAGCAATCGGTGTTGCTTTAATTTGTCCTTGGTTAATGGTGACTTCAAGGACCGAGTAACTTTTGCTAAGAGTTGCTATAACCATTACTATCACGAATTTTAATAATCTAATCATTGTGTTGCGCTCTCTATTGCATAGTTTCAGGGTCAAATGTTATATTGATGGATTTCCATTGGGAGTATTTAGCGGGATCCAATTTTAGGGTGCTGCACTTTGGGTCTGTGGCGGCTCGTTCAGCGCTTTCAGCTGCTGCACGAAACACAGGATCAGTTGCCATTCTACCCCGATCAACTGTTCTAGCTTTAAGAACTTTGCCTTCTTTGCTAATTTCTATATTTATTTTAACTTGAAGGTTTCGAACGCCACGCACACCATTCGGAACAATCCAACAGGGTTCAAAATTCCGGCGAATCGCATCAATTTCTGAAGCGGTAACTACTTCACCCACTTGTTCAGCCGGGGCACCCTTGGTGCGACCGCTGGTTTTGGTTGTGTCTTTCTTTTTGCTGTCTTTGACAACATCACTCAAGAGGTTATCAAAGGCGTCATCAACTTTCTTCTTTTCCTTAGAGTCATCTTTTTTTGCCTTGGGTTGATCCTTTTTCAGGTTCACCTCGACCTTTTCTTTTTTCGGAGGTTCCTGTTTTTTCGGTTCTTCTGGTTTAGGCTCAGGTTTCTTTTCTTCCTTTTTAGGTTCCGGCTTTTTTGGTTCTTCTTTTTTCGGGCTCGGCAACGGCATAGCTTCTGGTTCCGGTTGTTTTACCGGCTCAGGCTGTGGTTGAGGTTGCTCTGTAGGTGCAGGAGGCGGTGGTGTTGGTTCAGGTTGAGGGGCTGGTTGTGGTGGTTGCTCTACAGGAGGGAGTGGTGTTTGTTGTGGCTCTTGTTGGGGAGCTTCAACAGCTGGTTCAGGTTCGTTTACATCTAAGGGAGCAATGACGGGGGCTTTGGTGATATCTGAAATATCAACAAAATCGATGATTAATGGTTTTTGGTCTTCCAGATTGCGCGAAAATGGGTCTGTAATCCCGACGATCATAAAAATTAAGATCAGGACGTGAAGGATACCGGATAGGATCGCCGCGCGTTTCATTGTGAACTACCTTTTTGGAGGCTGCTGAAGCATGCCTGTTGGGTATTGATCTGGACTCATTTTAGGTGTTCTGGATCCTGTTTGCACTGGTCTTTGAGGGCGTGCCGGCTGTGGAATCATTTGTTGTAACGTTGGGACGTTTGCTTGAGGACGTTGAGTCCCTGACGTTTGTTTATTTCCTGATTTTTGCTGGATTGGCGCTGCTCCTTTTGGCATTTCAGCAATCAGGGAAACTTTTGTAAAGCCGGCGGCTGCAATTTCTCCCATAACCTCCATGACGCGACCATAAGCCAAAGCTTGATCTCCGCGCACATAAATGCGGGCTTCTGGGTTATTTGATGTCACGGCCATCAAGCGAGCAACGAGTTCCTCACCATCAATTGGTGTTTCTTGAAGATATGTTTTTCCTGCAGAATCAACTGAAATGATAATCGGCTCAATTTGATCATTCATTTGTGCAGCCTTGGTTTTTGGTAAATCAACAGGGACGCCAACTGTCATCATGGGGGCCGCGACCATAAAGATGATGAGCAAAACCAACATAACGTCAACCATGGGGGTAACGTTAATTTCAGAAAAACCGGCACCGTGTCTGCGTCGCCCGCGAGATGATGACTTGTGGATGGATCCCATTGCCATATTAGGCAGCTCCTTCTTCTAATTGGCGAGAAATAATGCCAGAAAATTCGCCGGCAAATGCTTCGAGTCGATTGGCATAACGGTTCATATCGCTGGATAATTTGTTGTAAGCTATAACAGCAGGAATTGCGGCAACAAGACCGATTGCTGTTGCGAATAAAGCTTCGGCAATACCCGGTGCGACGACGGCAAGGTTTGTGTTTTGTTGGACAGCAATGGACTGGAAGCTATTCATAATCCCCAAAACAGTACCAAACAGACCAACAAACGGCGCAGTGGACCCTGTTGACGCTAAGAAACCCAGATAACGCTCTAGGTCTTCCATTTCGCGGTTGATAGTGAGTCCCATGACACGTTCAATTCGTTGTTGCATGGTGCCGCGAGAATCTGATGCTTTGGCGAGCCCCTTAGATACAGAGCGACGCCATTCTTTCATGGCTGCGCAAAATGTTGAGCTGAGTGGGTCTTGTGGGCGATTGTTAATCCGATCGTACAAATCATCTAAGGCACCCCCTGACCAGAAGGCATCTTCGAATTGATCAGCGGCCTCTGTTAATTTGCGCAGACGCATGGTTTTTTGAAAAATGATCGTCCAAGACCAAAATGACGCTGCTATCAAGGCCAGCATTACAAGTTTAATAATGGGATCGGCGCCCCAAAACATATCGAGCATTGATAAACTATGGTCAGTCGTAGCAGGCGTTGCTGCAAGGACTTGACTATTGACGGCTTGTAATGTTTGTGGATCCATTTAGACAGACTCTCATTATACTTAATCTATATATTTCTAAAAATACCTGAACTCATAATTTTAAGCAAGTATCGCTTAATACATCGCAGTTAGTTAAGTTCAGATCTAAAATCCTTGTTAGATCCTATTGTTTCTGATATAGATTAAGACTCTTTTTTTTGTGAGATTTTTATCATAAACTAAAAATAACAATGAGTTGAGGGAAGTCCTATGAGTCAAGAAAATAAGCCATATATT
This sequence comes from Candidatus Paracaedibacteraceae bacterium, assembly GCA_019636055.1. Classification (NCBI taxonomy): domain Bacteria; kingdom Pseudomonadati; phylum Pseudomonadota; class Alphaproteobacteria; order Holosporales; family Candidatus Paracaedibacteraceae; species Candidatus Paracaedibacteraceae bacterium. Next base: position 584,261 of record JAHBYH010000001.1, on the reverse strand, counting down.
ATCGTTTTGGGGAATGAAAAAGGGGGGACGGGTAAATCTACCGTGACCATGCACGTGATTTCTTCTTTGCTATGGCAAGGGTATAAGGTTGGCTCGATTGATGTTGACGCTCGTCAAGGAACGTTGTCGAGATATATTGAAAATCGCCAGCATCGAATTAAGGAATCAGGTCTTAATTTGCCAATTTCTCAACATGCGGCGGTATTTCGGAGTAATCTTGAGAGTGTCAGCGCTGCCAAAGAGGAAGAGGAGACTCAATTCTCTAGGGTATTAGAGCAACACCGCGACTGTGACTTTATCGTTATCGATACCCCGGGAAGTGATACCTATCTGTCAAGGTTGGCTCATTCCTACGCGGATACTCTTATAACACCACTCAATGATAGTTTTATTGATTTAGACATGTTGGTACGTGTCGATCCTGATTCTTTGAATATTTTGCGTCCCAGTACCTATTCTGAGATGGTTTGGGATCAGAAAAAACAACGGGCCATGCGTGATAGCGGTAAAATTGACTGGATTGTTCTACGCAATCGTCTGGCGAGTATTCATTCCCGCAATCGTGAAGAAATGGAAAAAGTTTTGAGTGCTCTGGCAAAACGAATTGGTTTCCGATTGATGCCGGGGTTTGGCGAGCGTGTTATTTTTCGCGAATTATTTTTGAATGGTTTGACCTTGTTAGATATGCGTGAGATGGGAATGTCAATGACGTTGTCTCATGTATCAGCTAAGCAAGAGTTGACAGATTTGATTAATGGGTTGAATTTGCCGCAAAACTTAAGGGATAAGCGCGCAGCTTAAGCATTATTGTCAGGCTGATCGGGCGCATCGATAAAGCCGCCCATGTCTTCGTCTGCTTGGATCGTGTATTTGTCTTCAGCGGGGTGACTTCTTTGTTGTGCTTGCTGAACGGGTGTCGCTGCTGGCCCTGGTTTTGCTGTGAGTGGTGCTGTTTGTATCGATGGAATTGGCATGGGGACTTGATTTTGCGGCATCATTAAGGATGCAATTGTTGGTGTTGGCTGATGAATTTGGGTGGTGACAGGCACGCCTGGAATTTGAGTCATCTCAACTTTTTTTGGGAGAATAAATTCAGGGCTGATTCCAATGCAGCGAAATGTATCGCAAAAATTTGTTGCTGTGGTTTTTCTGTCAAAGATATAGAGGCCTTGCCGAGCTGGTGCCATTTCAAAACGATCTGCATAATCTAGGTATAAAAGGACAGCGCCAACACTTGCTAACATGGCGAATGAAAATACAAAAGATGCTCTTACGCTGGACATGCTCTCCCCCTTGCCGCTGCGATGTGCGGGCTGATACGGATTGAAGTAGTAATCATCATGGTCTTTCATCATATCTATAATATAAGGTGCTCTGAGTTAAATTTTGGTAAAATTGCATTAAAAAAACTGCTTTAAATATTTATGTAGACTAATACTAAAATTTTAAGTATCCTAATAGAACTAGAGTGCTTTATTCTGGAGCATAATATGAAAGCAGCATTGCCTGAAAATTACCGCCCGTCGGATGACGAAGAATTTATGAATCCGGTTCAAAAGGAATATTTTCGTCAGAAATTAATGTCTTGGCGCGATCAACTCTTACGCGAATCCTCAGAAACAATCTCGAATCTGCAAGTAGAAGCTGTTGCGGAAGCTGATATTATTGATTCAGCAGCGAACGAGGCTGATCGAGCGATTGAATTGCGGGCGAGAGATCGCGAGCGTAAATTGATCAATAAGATTGAAGAAGCTTTGCGTCGCATTGAAGATGGGAGCTATGGTTTCTGTGAAGAAACAGGTGACCCTATTGGGGTTCGTCGTCTTGATGCGCGCCCAATTGCAACATTAACGATCGAAGCGCAAGAACGACATGAGCGCAAAGAAAGATTGCAGCGGGATTATTAAGCCTTTTCCTGGAAGCTGAATCTTGCCATAATACTGCTTATGATCAATAAGTCCTGCGGAACTTTGCGGAATACCGGCTTTACATACATGTCCTATGGACGTTTGTACAACCTTGTGTTCAAATTTATCCGTATGACTTATTTCTGATAATGGGTATAATTCGATATTTAAGATACCGTCAAGTGAGCAAATAATGCTTCAATCGTCATGGCTAAAAACTGTTATTAAGATTGTTTCGGCTATTAGCCTGTGTATCGCAATCATCATCTCGATAGGTTTATTTGTTTTTATTCGATACGGACAAGACTTACCAAGGTATGATCATTTGATCGACTATGAGCCGCCAATGATGAGTCGTCTTTATACGAGTGATGCGCAGTTGTTACAAGAGTATGCGACTGAGCGACGGTTGTTCGTTCCCTTTCATCAGATTCCGGATCTTGTAAAAAAAGCATTTATGGCGGCAGAAGATCGTAATTTCTACTATCATTTTGGTATTGATATCGTCGGGACATTCCGGGCATTTTTAACAAATACGCTATCGAATTCATGGGGAAACCGTCCGATTGGTGCATCGACAATAACTCAGCAAGTTGCCAAGAATTTTTTGGTTGGCAACGAGCGATCTTTTGAAAGGAAGATAAAAGAGGCGATACTGGCAATGCGCCTTGAATATACCTTGCCAAAGGATCGCATTTTTGAACTTTATTTAAATCAAATCTATATGGGGGCCGGAACTTATGGGGTTGCTGCTGCCGCGCTTGTTTATTTTGATAAAGAACTCGACGAATTAACGATTGATGAAGCCGCATTTTTAGCGGCTTTGCCCAAAGCCCCAACGACATTGACTAAGACCGAGGATGTTAGCCGAGCCAAAGCGCGCCGTGATTGGGTTATTGATCGGATGATACAAGAGGATATGATTAGTCTTGATGAGGCAGAGGAAGCAAAAAGCCAACCGTTATCCTTTAAGAAATATCGTGAAAAACCCGTTAAGGCAGATTATTTTACGGATGCTGTGCGCCGTGATATTGGGCAGAAAATTGGTGATCTCTCCATCAAGCAGGGAGGGCTTACGGTTCGGACAACCATGGATGTCGAGTTACAGGAGCAAGCTGAGAAATCTATAAAGAAAGGTTTGATTGCGTATGATCGCAAGCACGGTTGGCGGGGCGCTTTTTCTAAGTTGGAAAGTGGTGTCATGCAAGACAAGAAACTGTGGCAAGATGCTTTGAGAAAAACACAAAAACCGGCTGGAAGTACGGGGTGGGAACATGTTGTTGTGCTCAATGTCGACGCAAGTCAGGCCAAAATTGGTTTTTCCAATGGTGCTATAGGCTATTTGCCTCTATCTGAATGTGGATGGGCGGCACCGTGTTTGACGGGTCAACGACTGGGTAAGTCACCAACGCGCATGTCTGATGTTGTTGGTGTGGGCGATGTTATTTTGGTTTCTCAAGTGGATTCAGATCGTTTCCGACTAGAGCAAATACCCAACGTTACAGGGGCTTTGGTTGCTATGGATCCAAAAACTGGACGTATTCTTGCCTTGGTTGGGGGCTATGATTTTGAGATGAACCAATATAATTGTGCCTTGCAGGCGTTGCGTCAATCTGGGTCTTGTTTTAAACCTTTTGTCTATTTGGTTGGTCTTGAAAGTGGTTTGACGCCGGAGACAAAAATTCTTGATGCACCAATTAGGATTAGTTTGGGACGGAATGGCTATTATTCTCCTCAGAATTATAGTCGTAATTATTTGGGGCTCTGTTCTATGCGAACGGGGTTGGAGCAATCGCGCAATGTTATGACGATTCGTTTAGCTCAACGGGTTGGTATGAAAAAGATTATTGATTGTGCTCAGCAATTTGGTATTGCTGACCATATGCCAAAACAATTAGCTATGGTGCTGGGGGCGGGTGAGACAACTGTGCTTAAGCTAACAGCTGCCTATGCTGTGTTGGCTAATGGGGGGTATAAAGTAACGCCAACGACTGTTGATTGGGTGCAAGATCGATATGGGGAGACGATTTATCGCCCAACGCAGGACAAACCTGTTCTGGTGTCGCCCTTATTGGTCGCCCAGTTAACGGATATGTTGATTGGAGTGACTCAACGTGGAACGGCTAAATCTTTGGCGACCTTGGGTTTTATTGTGGCGGGAAAAACTGGATCTACTAATAATTATAATGATGCTTGGTTTATTGGATATACACCAGACTTGGTTGTTGGTGTTTTTGTCGGGTTTCCGCGACCTCGTACATTGGGTCAGCATGAAACAGGGGGGCGTGTTGCAACACCAATTTTCCGTGATTTTATTGAGAGTGTTTATAAGGAGCGTGAGAAACCGCAATTTTATTTAAATCAGCAGATTGTTGAGATCGATAGCGATATTGTTAATGATGACATTGTGATTGCTGAAGAGGTGTTTGAGCAAAGTCAGGAAGAAGATGATTCCTTAGATGGTCTGCAAGAGATTACCGATATTATTGATGGCTAGGTCTACAAAAAACTGTTGAAAAGTCTCTTCAGATAGGTTAAACATAGTTATCACTATTAAATAGCGTCTTAAGCGGGCGTGGTGAAATTGGCAGACACACCAGATTTAGGTTCTGGCGGCGAGAGCCGTGGGGGTTCAAGTCCCTCCGCCCGCACCATTCATATAAAATCGAATTATTAGGCAGAGTAAGTAATGAAAATCTCCCGCACATCAGCCAAGGGCTTAAAGCAAGAATATAGCGTTGTTGTTCCATCCGCAGATATGGAAACCAAGATTCATGAGCGTCTAACCATAATTGGTAAAAAGGTTAAGATGCCTGGTTTTCGCCCAGGAATGATTCCGTCAACAATTCTAAAGCAACGCTATGGTGCGGATGCAATGCAAGATGCGTTGGAAAATGTTGTTAACTCTGCTGTTAAGCAAATTTCAAAAGAGAATGATATCCGTCAAGCCGCTCAACCAAAAGTGTCTGTTGATACATTTGATGAGGGTAAAGATGTTGAGTTCAAAGTTGAATTCGAAATTTTGCCCTCTGTTGATCTTAAGGGTTTTGATAAAATTAAATTGGAAAAGTTGATTGTTGATTTGCCTGAAACAGAAGTAAAGTCAAAGATCGACGAAATTGTCTCAAAACACAAAAAATTCCAGCCATTGGCTAAAGAACGTGCGGCAAAAGAGGGGGATTTGGTCCATCTTGATGTTGTGACTGCAACTGTTGATGGCAAGCCATTCAAAGGTTTTGATAAACATGTGCATGTGATTGTTGGGGCCGATGAACACCTATTATCAGGTGCCTTAGAGGCTGCTCTCAAGGGGGCTAAGTCAGGTGAAACTGTTGATGTGAGTGAAAAGTTTGCTGCTGATTTTGGCGACAAAGCGATTGCCGGTAAAGATCTGAAATTATCTTTGGACGTTACAAAGATTGAAGAGCCGGCAAAGGTTGAATTGACAGACGAATTAGCCAAAGAATTCGGTTGTGAAGATGTTACTGATTTTAAAAAGCGTGTCCAAGAATCCATGGAAGGTGAATACACAAACCTTTCCCGTATGCGCTTAAAGCGTCATTTGTTGGACGCATTGAATACAGAATATTCTTTTGAATTGCCTGAATCTATGGTTGAAAACGAATTCAATGCGATCTGGGCTCGTTTGCAAGAAGAATTGAATCAAGCAAAAGCTCAGGGCACTTTGGATGAGGATGATAACCGCTCCGAAGATGACTTGAAAAAAGAATACCGTGAAATTTCTGAGCGCCGTGTTCGTTTGGGGCTTGTGATTTCTGAAGTGGCTCGTGAGAAAAAGATTAAGGTCGAAGAACAAGAAATTCGCCAAGCAATTTTTCAAGAAGCCATGCGCTATCCAAAGCAAGTGAAGCAGGTTTTTGAGTTCTTCCAGAAAAATCCTGCTGCAGTTGATCAAATTGCTGCTCCCATTTTAGAAGATAAAGTGGTAGACTTTATATTAAATGAAGTTAAATTGTCAGAGAAAAAAGTTTCTCCTGAAGGTTTGATCGAAGCAATCCGTGGTGTTGTGCCAGGTTTTGAAGATGAATCAGAAGGAAAAACACCTGCCAAGAAAACTTCGAAAGGAAAGTCTTCTAAAGCAAAAGGTGAGTAAATATGTCATTTGATCGTTCCCTCGTTAGCCAACTCGTTCCAATTGTTGTTGAACAAACTAACCGGGGGGAGCGGTCTTACGACATCTACTCTCGTCTTCTTAAAGAGCGCATTATCTTTGTCACAGGTCAAGTTTTTGATGAAATGGCAAGTTTGATCTGCGCTCAAATTTTATTCCTAGAATCTGAAAATCCAAATAAAGATATTGCGTTGTATATTAACTCACCGGGTGGTGTTGTGACAGCCGGGTTGTCTATTTATGACACCATGCAATATGTTAAGTGTGACATCGCAACGTTGTGTATGGGGCAAGCTTGCTCTATGGGGTCCTTGTTATTGACAGCGGGAACTAAGGGAAAACGCTATAGTTTGCCAAATGCTCGTGTCATGATTCACCAACCATCCGGTGGTGCGCAAGGTCAAGCAACGGATATCGATATCCAAGCGCGCGAAATCTTAAAGATGCGTGAACGTTTAAATCAAATGTATGTTGACCATAGCGGTCAAAAGCTTGACGTGATTGAGCGGGCCATGGAACGGGATAATTTCATGTCTGCCGATGAAGCCAAAGCCTTTGGTTTGATTGATCACGTTGTAACCCAACGTCCGAGTGAATTAGCACTCGAAGCAGACAAAGAAAAGTAAGAACAGCCCCGAAAGGGGCTTTTTTCATAATGTGAGTTTGATGGAAGAAGCATCAAGAAAGTCTTAGTTTTAGATGATTAAAGACCCTGATTTATTCTGTATTTCTGAGTTTCTTAATCAAGAGATTCTTACCGTTTCCTTTAAAAGCCAAGAATTTCTAGCTAAGAATGATGGGTTTTAATAGTTCGTAGACTTTTTTGAGTCAAATTGATGATATTAGACTCTGGCATTCTCCTTAACCATCCGTAAAGAAATCTCAAGCTTTTCTTGAATTTCCCCCTATTCTCAGTCATAACTAATTTATGACGGTTAGATTAAATAACATCTTGAAAATCCTGATGTTCCTCTTTGGGTGTGGGGGGGCATTTTTATATCTAAAGTCTGAAAATCAAAAGCCAGCCCAATACCTTAATGTTTATAATTGGTATGGGATGATCCCCAAAGATGTGTTGGAAGAATTTGAAACTGAAACAGGGATTTCAATCCGCTATGATTTATATGATAATAATGAGATTTTAGAAGCCAAGTTATTTGCTGGTAATTCTGGGTATGATGTTATTTTTCCATCGGCCTCACCCTATGCGGTGCGCCAGATCCAAGCAGGGGTCTATGAAAAAATTGATAAAAGTCAGATTCCGAATTTAGTGCACGTTGATCCTCTTATTTATGACCAAATGCGGTTAGCTGATTCGGACTTAGAGTATACAATTCCTTATTATTGGGGGACTTTTGGGTTTTCCTATGTAGAGGAAGAGATTCTTAAGCGAATGCCTGATGCCCCAACACAAAGCTACCGAATGTTGTTTGACCCATCCGTTGTCTCGAGATTTAAAGGCTGCGGTGTAACATTGCTTGACGAGTCTGTTGATGTGTATCCGGCTGTTCTGACCTATCTAGGGAAGGACCCTCGTAGTGATAGTCTTGATGATTTAAAAGAGGCACAAACACATCTTCAGAAAATCCGTCCCTCAGTGAAACGATTTAGTTCATCTCGGTTTGTGAACGAATTGGTCGGCGGCGAGAGTTGTCTTGCGCAAGCGTGGTCCGGTGAGGCTCAACTTGCACAAGATCGTGCTAATGAAGTGGGGAAGAATATCCATATCCGTTATATTGTTCCTCGAGAGGGTGGGACGATCTGGATTGACTGTATCGCTATTCCAAAAGGGGCGCCTAACTTAAATAATGCTCATAAATTTATCGATTTTCTGTTGAGACCTAACATTAGTGCGCGGATTGCCAATGCGATTAAACTTGCTATCGCGAATAAGGGTGCTTTGCCGTACATCGATCCAAAGATCAAGCACGATCCGACAATCTATCCGTCAAAAGATGTTATGGCTAAGCTGAAACTGGATAAACCACAAAATGCAGCGTACGAACGCTATCGGACTCGGCTATGGACTGAGTTTCGACTGACAAAAACACAATAAGGAGGATGCTATGCCACCCATAACGCAACCTTTAAAAGCATTAAGCCCTTGGCAAGATCCAAAGGCAAAGCCCTATATCATTGTTGAGAATGTGTCAAAATCCTTTGGCGCCGTTCAGGCGGTGAAGGGGGCTTCTCTCCAGATTTATAAAGGTGAATTATTTTCGCTTTTGGGGGGATCTGGTAGTGGTAAAACAACATTGTTGCGGATGCTGGCTGGATTCGAGAGACCAACGTCAGGGCGAATCTTTATCGATGAGACAGATGTTACTGATTGGCCAGCCTATGAACGTCCTGTAAATATGATGTTTCAGTCCTATGCCTTGTTTCCGCACATGACAGTCAGTCAGAATATTGCCTTTGGGTTGCGCCAAGAACGGATGGCTAAGAAAACAATTCAGGATAAAGTCAAATGGGCCTTAGATTTGGTGCAGATGGGGGATTATGGGGACAGAAAACCATCACAATTATCCGGGGGACAGCGTCAACGTGTTGCTTTGGCTCGAAGCCTAGTCAAAGAACCAAAACTATTATTACTGGATGAACCGTTAGGTGCGCTTGATAAACGGTTGAGAGAGCAAACTCAGTTTGAACTTGTGAATATCCAAGAGCGGGTGGGGATTACTTTTGTTATGGTGACGCATGATCAAGAGGAAGCCATGACCATGTCAACACGACTGGGTATTATGGAAGATGGTCGTATTCGCCAAGTTGGTGCACCGCATGATATTTATGAATTCCCAAATTCACGTTATGTAGCGGAATTTATTGGGTCTATGAATATTTTCGAAGGGGTCGTCATTGAAAATGAAGATGACTTTGTCTTGATCGATTCTGAAGAAGCAGGCTGTCATCTTTATGTGACGGACACAGCCGCTGTCCCCTTAGGAAGCCATATCTCGGTTGCTATTCGTCCAGAAAAAGTTATGTTGTCAACTACGCCACCTGCCGGAAATAGAAACTCGGCAAAAGGTATTGTCAAAGAAATTGCCTATCTGGGGGATGTCTCAATTTATTATGTGCAATTGGAATCGGGTAAGATTATCCAAGCAACACGCCCGAATCTCTTGAGATTCTCAGAGCGTGAGGTAACATGGGAAGATGAAGTCTATTTGTTCTGGCGTGCTGAAAATGGAGTCATTCTAACATCATGAAGCACTTAAGCCGAGCCTTGAAACATCTGATGCGAGACCGACGCCTTGTTTTAGGTGTGCCCTATCTATGGTTGATCCTCTTCTTTTTGATTCCATTTCTTTTGGTTTTCAAAATTTCTTTGAGTGAATCAGTGGTGGCTGTCCCGCCGTACTTGTCGATTTTTGAGTGGACAAGAGATGGATTTTTAAACATCCATTTGAATATTGGTAATTACCTTCGTATGGTAATGGATCCGTTCTATGTAACAGGGCTTGTTACATCGATTGCGATCGCGTTTGGGGCAACGGTTTGCTGTCTTGTTTTTGGTTATATCATTGCCTACAGTATTTCACGGGCACCAAGCCATTGGCGAACTGTCTTACTCTTACTCGTAATCTTACCGTTCTGGACATCTTTTCTTGTGCGCGTCTATGCTTGGATGGGCATATTGGCCAAGGATGGGTTGTTGAACAAACTGTTGCTTTATCTTGGAATTATCCACGAGCCCCAGCAGTTTCTCTATAATAATTTTTCTGTGATGATTGGTATTGTTTATTGCTATTTGCCGTTTATGATTTTGCCAATTTATTCGGTGTTAGAGAAAATTGATGAATCTTATCTTGAGGCGGCGTATGACTTGGGATGCACACCGTGGCGTGCCTTTTGGCGGGTGACTGTTCCTTTGTCTATGCCGGGGATTTTGTCGGGAGTAGCCTTGGTTTTTATTCCGGCCTTAGGTGAGTTTGTAATTCCCGAACTGTTGGGTGCGCCAGATAATTTGATGATTGGCCGGATTATCTGGATTGAATTCTTTAATAACCGAGATTGGCCTGTTGCATCAACGGTTGCCGTTGTGATGCTGTTGATATTCATTGTTCCCATTATGGTGATGCAACGTCGACAGATTCGTAAGGGAGTAAATGGATGAGACGGTTATCTTCCTTTAATATTACGGGGCTGCTTTTAGGATATTCATTCTTGTATATCCCAATTCTAACTGTGGTTGTTTTATCGTTTAATGAATCCATGTTAGTAACTACGTGGACGGGTTTTACAACAAAATGGTACCGATCTCTATTGGAAAATGAAGGACTGATCGATGCTGTTCTTGCCAGTCTGAAAATAGCTAGTATGACAGCAAGTATGGCTGTGATAGTGGGAACATTGGCTGCTGTTGTGATGGTTCGTTTTGGCGCTTTTCAAGGGCGAACTCTGTTTAGCGGATTGGTTTCTGCACCGTTGATTATGCCTGATATTATGACGGGTTTAGCCATGTTGATGATGTTTGTCACAACCGAACAATTAATTGGCTGGCCATCCCATCGTGGTATTATGACCATAACAATTGCCCATATAACCTTGGCAACAGCGTATGTTTACCTCATTGTTCAAGCCCGATTGTCGGATTTTGATCAATCGTTAGAAGAGGCTGCCCAAGATTTAGGAGCGCGCCCTGCTAAAGTTTTTATGGTGATCACGTTGCCAATTATTGCGCCGAGTCTTATTTCGGGGTGGTTGCTTGCATTTGCCCTGTCACTGGATGATCTGGTTATTGCGAGTTTTCTGTCAGGGCCGGGAGCAACAACGTTGCCCATGCTTATTTTCTCAAGTATTCGTTTAGGCGTTAGTCCTGAGATTAATGCACTGGCCAGTATTATCGTTTTCATTATCGCAATTGGGGTGATGATCGCAGGTTTGTTAAGTTGGCGAAAAAATAAATAAGACCAGTGACTTATTTTAAAAATGCTCTATATTCATTCGATGAGAATAGAGGAGGCGATCATGCGTATAATGGATGTGCCCGAGTTTAAAGATAAAACTAATGTTTTGACGGTTGAGCCTGAATCTCCGCTTGAACAGGCGATTTCAGAGATGGCTGGACGGAATGTTGGGTCTGCTGTCGTTCTTAAGAACGGGAAGGTTGTTGGTATTTTCACCGAACGTGATCTTTTGGTAAAGGTGGTCGGTAAAGGAAAGTCTATTAAAGATCTTGTGGTTGCGGATGTTATGACAAAAAACCCTCACGCGGCCAAATTAGAGGATGATGTGAACGAATCTTTACGTCGCATGAGTCAAGGGAGATTCCGCCATTTACCAATTGTCGATAATGATAAAAATCTGGTTGGGTTATTGTCTCAGGGAGATTTCGTCGCCTATACGTGGTCAGATTTAATGAGTCGAGTCGGTCATCACACCAAGCTATCCTTTTTGACGAATTCGCAATTGTGGTTACTCATTCTAGGTCCTGTTGCTTATATTATATTGGCAAAAATATTATTTTTCTAATTTTTAATAAATTATATGTTTAATTTCTAATTAATTTATATTCAAATATACTTATAATATTCAGTAGTTATTTTCAGGTGAATATTATGAAGAAAATTTTGGTGCCAATAGCCTTGATGCTCTCTGGTTGGACTGGAACCGTGACAGAGGTTCGAGATGGAAATGTCATGACCATCTTTAATAATGATACACAAAAACTTGAGGTTGTACGATTATGGGCCTGTGATGCTCCTGAAATAGACCAACCCTACGGACCACAATCTCAGGAATTCTTACAACAACTTGTGACTGATAAAGAAGTTCAGGTTACCGTGAAGTCTTACGATCGCAGAGGAAATTCTATTGTTGATCTGATGCAGGGATATGTTCATGTAAATAAACAAATGGTTGAAAATGGTTGTGTCTGGTTAGATCGCCAGTTAAGCGGAATTGACGTGTTGGTATCGGCTCTGGCTGTTGCGTGTGAAGAGGGTCGAGGACTATGGGCTGATAAGGATGCCGTTCATCCACGGGTATGGAAAAAAATAAATCGTCGATCAGGCCGCCTGTTGGATGCTGTCACTGTTGCTCAAAGCCTTGAGCATCTATCTCGTCTCGATCCAGATTTACTACCCGCACCTGTTAAGTCCAAGTCAGTGCCTGATTTATCGACTTCTCAGAAAGTTGATCACCCCTGAAAAATCAACGTCCGCATGGTCGCGACAAAAATCATCATAGAGATCCTCTGCCTTTTCGGTTAAAGGAAGACAGAGATCACTGTGATGAGCTGCATCTGTTGCAAGTTTTAGATCTTTCAGCATCATCGCGCTTGTAAATCCTGGCTTATAGTTATTCATAGCGGGGGTGCCCTCAAGAACAGGGGCAGGGCAGTATTTAGACAATGTCCAACTCTGCCCCGAAGATGCGTTGGATATTTGGTGGAGTGTAGCAGCAGCGAGCCCTAACTTTTCAGCAAGAACAAAAGCTTCTGACGTCCCAATCATGTGGATGCCAAGCATCAGGTTATTGCAAAGTTTGGCTGCTTGCCCATGGGTTGCAGCACCTGCATGGAAAATGTTTTTTCCCATACATTCAAAAATTGGTTTTGCTTTGTCAAACGCATCAGCAAGACCACCGACCATGAAGGTAAGTGTGCCAGCTTCTGCACCAGAGACGCCACCAGAGACCGGGGCGTCTAAGACGTGATGCCCTTTGATTGTTGCTAAATCGTGCATGTCAAGGCTGGTTTGAATATCAACAGTTGAGCAATCAATAAAAAAACTTGGTTCTGGCACGAGTTCCATTAATCCGGTTTCACCTAGAAGAACGGTTTTAACATGCTTGCCAGCAGGGAGCATCGTGATCACAAAATCACGTCCTGTTGCAGCATCTAGAGCTGATTTTTCTTCAATACAGCCCGCAGCCACCGCTGTTTGTATAGATTCAGAATCAAGATCAAAAACGTGGACTTTATGTTTTTTCTTTGCGAGGTTTCGTGCCATGGGATTTCCCATGTGACCCAATCCAATAAAACCAATATTTGCCATGATTTACTCCACGGTAGGTAGTGAAAATTCGACGCCTTGGCGAATGCCTGATGGCCAACGACTTGTGATAGTCTTAAGTTTTGTGAAGAAACGAACGCCTTCCATGCCGTGCATACCATGATCGGCAAAAACGGAATCTTTCCACCCGCCGAAACTGTGGAATCCAACAGGGACAGGAACAGGGACGTTGACGCCAACCATGCCTACTTGAATGCGATGGCAAAAATCACGTGCACTATCACCATCACGAGTGAAAATTGCAACGCCATTGGCATAGGAATGCTCATTAATAAGAGCAAGCCCTTCTTCATAAGACTGGACACGAACAACGCATAAGACGGGCCCAAAAATTTCATCCTGATAGATAGACATAGTTGTTTTGACGTGATCAAATAAACATCCCCCTAAGAAATACCCTGTCTTATTTGAACAGATATCCCGTCCATCAATAACGAGCGAGGCCCCCTCTTTAACACCTGTGTCAATAAAGGCACGAACTTTTTCGTGATGTTCTTTGGTAATTAATGGCCCCATTTCAGCTGCGGCATTGGTTGGAGCATCAATTTTTAAGGCTTTAATTTTGGGCGAGAGTTTTTCGATCAGACTGTCTGCTATTTTATCCCCAACTGCAACCGCAACGGAAATGGCCATGCAGCGTTCGCCAGCAGAACCATAGGCGGCTCCTAATATGGCATCAACAGTTGAATCTATATCAGCATCAGGCATAACCAGTGCATGGTTTTTTGCGCCGCCAAAAGCTTGGACACGCTTGCCATGGGCAATGGCTGTTGCTTGGACATACTTTGCAGTTGATGTTTGTCCAACAAAGCTAATGGCAGCTACATCCGGATGTGTTAAAAGTCCGTTAACGGCATCTTTGGCGCCATGGAGAACGTTTAGAACACCTTTGGGAAGGCCTGCTTTTAGGGCAAGATTTGCAAGAAATAATGCGGCAGATGGTGTGCGTTCTGATGGTTTTAGAACTACGGTATTGCCACAAGCAATGGCAACTGAACCAATCCACAAAGGAATCATAGCTGGAAAGTTGAATGGGGTGATTGCTGCAACCACACCAACAGGTTGACGAACGCTATACGAATCAACTTGACGCCCAACATTCGAACTGAATTCCCCTTTGAGAGCAGACGGAATCCCACAGGCGAACTCAAGAACATCGGCGCCACGTTGAATGGAACCGACAGCCTCAATTTTTGACTTGCCGTGTTCTTCAGAGATTAAGTGGGCTAATTCATCGATATGGTCATCAATGAGTTGTCTCCATCTAAATAGAATTTTAGCACGGGCAGCGGGCGGGGTGTCTGCCCATGCGGGAAGGGCATCTTTAGCGGCTTTGACTGTGGTATCCACATCTGCCTGATTCGCTAAAGGAACATAACCAATTATTTTTTCAGTTGATGGGTTTATGACCGGAAGTGAATCTTGGGATTTTCCTTGGACTTCTGTGCCTGCGATAAGATGAGGGTATTTCGTCATGGGATTTGTTATATAAATGATCCTTTCTTAAATCAAAGCATTTTACTAAAAATCAATCAAGTTATTTTGACGGATTTTCTTGGTTTTAACGATTTGTTTACCGAGATGGTTTATGATTTTTGGTACATAAAGATGAAAGGCCTAAGCTAATGTTGAGATTAACCCTACTATCCTTATTAATCAGTCCCTCTTTTTCAATACAGGATCCTAGTGCTCAGGGGGTAGATCCTGCTGCTGCAGCTCAAGCTCAAGGTGCCCAAGGGTTTGACCCAAGTCAGTTGTTTCAAATGTTCGGGGGGATGATGCAACGACAAAAAGGTAATGACGGAGATGATACAGGTATGATGCCGCAAGGTGGGGGTTATGATCAATCAGGTGGTTATGGTTATCAAGATCCCAACATGATGCAACAAGGTGACTATGGTGAGCAGGGATATGCTCAACAAGGTTATCAAGATCCCAACATGATGCAACAAGGCGGTTATGGTCAAGGATATGCTCAGCAAGGTTATCAAGATCCCAACATGATGCAACAAGGCGGTTATGGTCAAGGATATGCTCAGCAAGGTTATCAAGATCCCAACATGATGCAACAAGGCGGTTATTATGATCCAGGATATGCTCAGCAGGGTTACCAAGATCCTAGTATGATGCAACAAGGTGGTTATGGCCAAGGATATGCTCAGCAAGGTTATCAAGATCCCAACATGAGTCAACAGGGTGGTTATGATCAAGGATATGCTCAGCAGGGTTATCAAGACCCTAGCATGATGTCGCAAGGTTACGGCCAACCGGGCGATGGAGCAATGTATCCAATGCAACAGCCGCCATCGATGAAGTCAAAAATTGTAAGTGGAGCTACGGGGGTTGTTGGTGGGTTTGTACAGGGCCCAGATTATGGGATGGATGGACAAACGACAATGGCGGGAAGTGTTGGGAGTAAAGCGCGTGGGATCATAGGTGGTTTTAAGGGGCGCCAAGATACTAACTCAAACTACGATCAAGGTTATGAGACGGATGATCAGTCATCAATGATGGGTGAGAATACAGGAGGATCATCTGGTGGCCTTTTGAGTGGGATCAGAAATAAGCTTCCAGGACGGAGATCTGCATCTATGGATCCCGAGGCTCAACAAGCTAAAGAGCAAGCTCGTCTAGAACGTCAACAGGCTAAACAAGAGGCTGCTACCGCTAAAAGAGAGCAGAAAGCTGCCTCTCGTCAAGCAAAACAAGAAGCAGCTGCAGCTAAGAAAGCTGAACAAGCAGAGGCTAAAAAAGCTAAGCAAGAGGCAAATGCTTTGAAAAAGAAAGAAGCAGCAGAAGCTAAGGCTGCCTCTCGTCAAGCAAAACAAGAAGCAGCTGCAGCTAAGAAAGCTGAACAAGCTAGGGCGAAAGAAGCTAAACAAGAAGCAAGTGCTTTGAAAAAGAAAGAAGCGGCCGAAGCTAAGGCTGCCTCTCGTCAAGCAAAACAAGAAGCAGCTGCAGCTAAGAAAGCTGAACAAGCTAGGGCGAAAGAAGCTAAACAAGAGGCAAATGCTTTGAAAAAGAAAGAAGCAGCAGAAGCTAAGGCTGCCTCTCGTCAAGCAAAACAAAAAGCAGCCGCCGCTAAGAAAGCTGAACAAGCTAGGGCGAAAGAAGCTAAACAAGAAGCAAGTGCTTTGAAAAAGAAAGAAGCGGCAGAAGCTAAGGCTGCCAAACAAAAAGCAGCTGCAGCTAAGAAAGCTGAACAAGCTAGGGCGAAAGAAGCAAAGAAAGAAGCTGACGCTTTGAAAAAGAAAGAAGCGGCTGCTAGAAAAGCAGAGCAAAAAAAATTGGCTGCCGCTAAGAAGGCTGAGCAGGCTAGAGCAAAAGAAGCAAAGAAAGAAGCTGATGCTTTGAAAAAGAAAGAAGCGGCTGCTAGAAAAGCAGAGCAAAAAAAATTGGCTGCGGCTAAGAAAACTGAGCAAGCTAGAGCAAAAGAGGCAAAAAAAGAAGCGGCAGCTTTGAAGAAAAGGGAGGCAGCTGCTAAAAAAGCTGAGCAGAAAGCAATGGCAGCAGAGCGCAAAAAATTAGCCCCCAAGAAAAAATCTGGATTTTTTTCTAGAAAGAAGCGCTAGTTATACTTAATGAGGAAAATAGGAGAAAAATAATGAATTTATTTTATGGTTTAGTTTTAATAGCGAGTCTTGGCTCTATGGTTCAGGCTGCTCTTCCTGATGATGCGAAACAATGCAGGATTTCTTGTTCACGGTGTCAGGATATGCAACCAAGGCAGCGTTGTTTGCAGAATTGTCGAGGTGTTGTTGATACAAGTGCATGCCAGGCGGTTGTTCCAGTGATAAAGTCCCCTACAGATGCAAATAATTATGGGTCAGAGATGTTTAAAGGATTCAAAGCAAGTTTGTTTGAATCTATCCCTACGGTACAAAGTGTCATCGAAAACGAGGGACCAGTCTTTACAGGTACTCAATCCAATAGTCCTATTGACAAGCAACTTGTTGTCGATACAAAAGAATACCTCCAGCGCTTTGGCGCTCATGCTGCAAAATTTGTGATGAATATCGAGTTTTTAGCTAAAAAAAATGGATCAAATGTTGATGCGGTAATGCAAATTAAATCAATGTTGGAAAAGGCATTAAGAGCCACGCATGTTTTGAATCAGCAAAAATTCACTACCCTTGGGGATCTTCGTCAATACGCGAATGGCATTCTTTTGAATTATAAAAATATTTTTGGTCAGGGGAATACACTTCAACATGTAATTGAAACTACACCTAAAAAAGCAAATGCTGTTGCTGGCACTAAAGGGGTCAGCAAAGCAATGCTTTGCAACTTGCAATGCCGCGCCGGTTCTTGTGGTAAAAGTGCTGCTCTTACAGCAAAATGTATGGTAAATTGTGATCCTAAAAAAATAGCTAGTTGTACAGCTGCGGCTCAGAAAACAGATGCTTACGAAAAAGCTAAGGGACTTTTGAATATTATACAGGAACATTGATGCAGCCTAATAAAGGACTCTATCAAGGCACGAAATAATGGTAGATTTCCTCCTCGTTGTGCCTGCGGTTAACCTAGCAATCTACTGACCAACTTGGCCGTGTAATCCACTAAGGGGATGACGCGGCCATAATTCATTCTGGATGGACCTACAACCCCCAGAGCGCCAATAATTCTGTCACCTGATCCCTTATAAGGGGCGATCACCATGGAACATCCAGATTGAGAAAACATAGGATTTTCTGCGCCAATAAAAATTTGGACACCATCAGCTTGAACTGACGCATCCAGAAGATTTTTAAGATTTTCTTTTGTATCCAAGATGTTAAACAAATTGCGAATCTGATCAATTTCTTCAACAACAGTAACATTATTCAAGAGGTTTGCTTGGCCTTTGATGATCAGGGATCCTGATGCGTTATCTCCGCTCCAGATGCCGACACCATCCGAGACAATTTTGCGAGATAATGTGTTGAGTTCTTGTTTGTCTTTGACAAGTTCACGATTAATGATGGATTGAGCCTCTGATAACGTGTGGCCAACCATATAGGCATTCAGATAATTGGTTGCTTCAACAAGAACAGATGCAGGAATGCCTTCTGGAAACTCAAGAACTCGGTTTTCAACGACCCCATCTTGAGTGATTATGACCACGAGAGCTCGAGTTGGGCTTAAGGGGACAAATTCAATATGCTTTAAAGCCGATTCAGATTTTGGCGCCATGACAAGACCTGCACATTGGGAAAGGCCTGATAACACGGATGTAGCACTTTCTAAGAGATCATTGAGGCTGCGACCTTGGGTTTGGCATTGACGGTCAATTTCAAGCCGTTCTTTATCGCCAATATCCCCAACTTGCAATAAGCCATGGACAAATAGTTTAAGGCCTTCTTCGGTCGGAATGCGACCTGCTGAGGTATGAGGTGCATATAATAATCCGGCTTCTTCAAGATCAGCCATGACATTACGAATCGTTGCTGGGGATAGAGAGGTCGTCAATCGTCGAGATAGTGTTCTTGATCCAATCGGCTCGCCTGTTTCCATAAAAGCATCGACAAGTTCTTTGAAAATTTCGAGAGAGCGGTTATTTAAATCACGAATGGATGTCATGGTTTTGATCCTTATTTTTCACCTCTCCGCCACGTGGGAGAGGTCGCTCGATGAGCGGGTGAGGGGGATATTTTCTTATTTCGCTTTGCGGGGGCGGTCTATTCATATAGTATAATTTAAATAATTAACTCTTAAGGATAGTTTACACAAAAATGCGTCACGATAAAAGAAATGCAAACGAATTACGATCAGTTTTCTTAGGTCCGGGATTTTCTAAACATGCTGAAGGGTCTTGTTTTGTTAAGTTTGGTGACACTCATATTATTTGTACAGCTACAATCGAGGAAAAAGTCCCACCCTTTTTGCGGAATACAGGGTCAGGTTGGGTAACAGCCGAATATGGTATGTTGCCACGGGCAACCCATGATCGTGTTGATCGTGAAGCTGCCAAAGGCAAGCAAAGTGGTCGTACCCAAGAAATTCAACGTTTGATTGGTCGTGCTTTGCGTTCTGTTATTGATCTTAAAGCTTTGGGTGAGCGTCAGATTAAGATCGATTGTGACGTTATCCAAGCTGATGGCGGAACGCGGACAGCTAGTATTACAGGGGCCTATGTGGCTCTACATCAGGCGCTGCAAAAACTTGTGGATAAAAAGGCAATTAAAGCACTTCCGATCACGGATCAAGTAGCAGCAATTTCCTGTGGTATTAGTAAAGGTGAGGGTGTTTTAGATCTTGATTATGTTGAAGATTCTAACGCAGAAGTCGATGCCAATTTTGTGATCACGGGCAGCGGTAAACTTGTAGAAATCCAAGCCACAGCAGAAAAGGACCCCTTTAGCGATAAGGAATTTAATACGATGTTGGATCTTGCCAAGGGGGGGATTGCTGAGTTGATTGCCTTGCAAAAGCAAGTTCTTAAAATTTAGGGTCATCGTCGTGAGGTTTATGAGGGCTAAAAATGCTAAAACAAAATGATAAATTAGTAATTGCAAGTCATAATCAGGGCAAAATTCATGAAATTAAACTTTTGCTTGAGCCTTTTAATTTTGATGTTATTTCAGCCGCGGATTTAGGTATACCTGAACCCGAAGAGACTGGGACGTCTTTTATTGAAAACTCAGTTCTTAAAGCTGTCGAGGTGATGAAACATTGCAATTTGCCTTGTTTAGCAGATGATTCAGGTCTTGCTATTGATGATCTCAACGGCGACCCGGGTGTTTATTCAGCACGCTGGGCGCAAAAACAAGATGGAACACGAGATTTTAAGATTGCTTATGATCGAATTTTTCAAATACTTGACCCTCATCAATCTCATAAAGCCCATTTCGTTTGTGTTTTGACATTAGCTTTCCCGGATGGTCGTATTCATTCATTTGAAGGGCAAGTTCATGGCCACGTAAGTTTACCTGCTCGCGGAGAATACGGTTTTGGCTATGACCCAATTTTTACGCCTGAAGGATACTCCCAAACCTTTGCAGAAATGGAAAAGGATTTTAAATATGGGATCTCTCATCGTCATTATGCTTTTGAAGAATTGAAACAATTTTTGCGTCAGGCCTGATGCTTTTTGCTCTTCGATTGTTGCTTGAATTTGTATTGGTTCATTCTGATTTACGTTCTTTAAATGTTTCTGTCTGGGCGATCGGTTTATATGGAATTATTGTTATTGCTGAAACGCAATCTTTGCATATTAATACATTTATTCTTGCTAGCAGCATACTTTGTGGTATTGCATTATGGGAGCTTTATTCTTCAAAGATATGTTTGGGGTGGGCAGATAAAATTCTTCTGCCAATTATTGCTTTGAGTATCCCCTTGGTTGATTTTGGATTTTACCTTATGCTGGTTGGTTGTCTTGCCTTGATGACAGCACTATTATGGCACTATTATTTCCGGATGGAACGTTACCCTATGTTGCCTGCTTTGATTATCTCTGGGGGTATTATTCGGGTTTGTTGTGGTTAATCGTTAGGACAAAATCTTGATCATTGATTGATCCTAGAGGGGCGCATCGAATGGGTTCGCTTGTGTCCGTGACGCGTGCAATAGGAAGGCCTTCAGGGAAGACGCCGCCAACACCACTTGTAACAAGTAAATCGCCAACTTGTACCGCTGCAGGATTTTCAACATGAGATAATCTTAGTAAGCGTGTTCCATCTCCTGCTAAAACGCCTTGTTGGTTATTTTTTTCAACCTTTACAGGTACGCGTGATGTTACATCTGTGATGGGCATAATCTTTATGTAATCTAAGTCTGTGCTGATTACACGTCCAGCTAAGTAGCCTGTTGTTGTTATGATGGGATCATCCTTTGAGACACCTGCGAACGATGGATAAGGGCTATAATACATAGTTGTATAACCATCATAGATATGGTGGCTAATTCGAATAGTTGTAATGTCATCTACTAATGAAGATTGGACATTTAAGGCTTCGCGAAGGATATTATTTTCTTTTTGGACATGAGCTAAATTTAGTTGCTCTCGGATTAACTTGTCATGTTGTTCTTTTAATAACTTATTTTGGTCAACAAGATCTTTTTTGCTTTTAAAGTAAATTTTTATAGTGTTAACCCAATTAAAAGGGGCTGAAATATAGTGACCAATAGGTGTAAATGTTTTTGTGATAGTCTGGCTTATTTTGGATAAGGGTTCTAAATCATAGGTTTGTGACAGAACTAATGCAATTGCCGACATAATAATGACAAGCGATTTTGATGTTCTAAAAAAGGATTTTAAGCGACTTGTTGGGGCAAGTTCAGAGTCAGAAACGATTGTTGTTCTGTGCTCTTTGCCTGTTTTCATGCCAACGACAGAAAGGAGTCGCATCTAAAGTCCTTATAAGCAATATTATTAATACATGTTGACGAGAACGCTCTGAAGGGTATTCATTTCTTCTAAGGCGCGACCTGTTCCATTGACAACGCAGTCCAGTGGATTTTCTGCTAAAAATACAGGCAGACCTGTCGCTTTTGCTAGAACGCGGTCAAGATTTTTAAGTTGCGAGCCACCACCGGTCATGACAATTCCGCGATCAACGATATCAGCAGATAATTCCGGAGCTGTGTTTTCAAGTGCGGTTTTGACGCCTTGGACGATGGCTGCAACAACTTCGCTAAGGCTATCAGCGATTTGGGCTTGATTGATTTCAACTTCAAGTGGGACGCCGTTTAATAGGCTGCGTCCTTTGATAGACATGGTTGTGTTTTTGCTGTCTGTGTCGACAGTTGCTGATCCAATTTCCTTTTTAATCTTTTCAGCCGTGCTTTCTCCAATCAATAAATTATGTGTTCGTCGAATATAGCTAATAATCGCTTCGTCCATTTTATCACCGCCAACGCGAACAGATGTTGCGTAGACGATACCACCAAGGGATAGGATAGCAACTTCTGTCGTCCCGCCACCAATGTCAACGACCATGGATCCGGTTGGTTCTGTAACGGGGAGGCCTGCACCAATTGCAGCGGCCATGGGTTCTTCGATCAAAAATACGCGACGCCCCCCTGCGCTTTCGGCTGATTCTTGGATTGCACGACGTTCAACGGCGGTTGATCCGGATGGGACGCAGATGATGATTTGTGGGGCTGCAAAACTTCTGCGATTATGGACTTTTCTAATAAAGTGTTTGATCATTTCTTCGGCGACTTCGAAATCAGCGATCACGCCATCCTTAAGAGGGCGGATTGCTTGAATGTTGCCCGGGGTACGTCCTACCATGAGTTTTGCTTCTTCTCCAACCGCTAGGACTTGTTTCTTTCCTTTGGACGTTGCTATGGCCACAACGGATGGCTCATTAAGGACGATACCACGACCGCGGACATAAACAAGTGTGTTTGCTGTGCCAAGGTCGATGGCCATGTCTGCGGAAAGAGCACCCATTAGGCGTTGGAAAATTTTCATTAATACTGCCCCTGAATCTGAATAAAAATACCTATTACTATGTTTTTAGTAGACTTTTGATGGTTGTTGCAAGTGTTTTCAGGTGAAAGAGATAAAAAATATTATTGGTTTGATTTGGTTTTTTAAAAAACTTATGAGGATGGCTATTTTATCCTGTAGATATTAAGTGAATTATCTTGTCTTATGGGCCTTTATTTATTATTATTTTGTGATGGATGAACAGGTGTTAAAAACTTAAAATGAATAAACCCGCGTTGAAAATTTTACTAGCGTCACCTCGCGGTTTTTGTGCAGGTGTTGATCGTGCGATCTTAATTGTTGAGAAAGCTCTTGAGAAATTCGGAGCCCCTGTCTATGTGCGCCATGAGATTGTTCACAATAAATTTGTGGTTGATTCTTTGCGTCAAAAAGGGGCTGTTTTTGTAAAAGAGCTGGATGAAGTTCCTGAGGGGGCAAAGGTCGTCTTTTCGGCGCACGGTGTTCCAAAGTCTGTGCCGGAATATGCTAAGACAGCTATGCTGGATTATTTGGATGCAACGTGTCCGTTGGTCAGTAAAGTGCATCGTGAAGTTGAGCATCAT
Organism: Candidatus Paracaedibacteraceae bacterium; assembly: GCA_019636055.1. Lineage (NCBI taxonomy): Bacteria > Pseudomonadati > Pseudomonadota > Alphaproteobacteria > Holosporales > Candidatus Paracaedibacteraceae > Candidatus Paracaedibacteraceae bacterium. Next base: position 561,222 of record JAHBYH010000001.1, on the reverse strand, counting down.
CATGCGGATGGTCGGACGGTTCTGCTTGTGGGGCATAAAGGACATCCTGAAGTCATCGGAACCATGGGGCAGGTGCCGGAGGGGAGTGTTATTCTCATCGAGACAGAGCAGGATGCAGAAACAATTCATGTGGATGATCCGCACAATTTAGCTTATGCAACGCAGACGACATTGTCGGTGGACGAAGTTAAGGGAATTCTTGCTATTTTACGTCGACGCTTTCCGTCGATTGCAGTGCCACGTAAGGAAGATATTTGTTATGCGACGACAAATCGTCAAGAGGCTGTTAAAGTCATAGCTGCGCAAGTTGATGCGTTGATTGTCATTGGGGCGCCGAATTCATCTAATTCAAACCGTCTTGTCGAGGCTGCTTTGTTGGCCGGATGTTCAAAGGCTCGATTGTTTCAGCGGGCAGCTGATCTTGATTTTGGTTGGCTTGAAGGGGTTTCTCGATTGGGGATTTCTGCGGGTGCATCTGCGCCGGAAATTCTGGTTGATGAAGTAATAGCTTGCTTGAAAAATGGTTTCGACGTTTCAGTTGAGGAAATAAAAGTCAAAGAAGAAAACGTCGTTTTTCATGTCCCGGCAAGGCTACGATAGCTGATTTAAAAGTATTGGCTTTTCTAATTATTAACGCTTTCGCCTTGTTAAAATCTTAAAAAAGTATTAACCTGATAGCTAAGAGGGACTATGAGAGGTCGAGGAAATCTTGGTTGGATTAATATCAATTCTGTTATCGAGTGTTGCATTAGCGGTGACACCGCCTGAACCAAAGATATCAGGATTAGAGAAAAAACAGGAAAGTGCAGTTAAGTCAAGTAACGTTGCATTGACTGTTAATTCGGGCACTGATACGCTGCTTGCAGCAAAGAAAACTGAATCATCGGGACGTAAAGATGATAAAATTGCTGATGATAAGGCAGACGAGTCGGATATGCAATCTTTGCGGGCAAAGACAGAAGCAACGGTTGCCAATACTGATATTCAAGCAGATCTTGCGTCACGATCGAGTTATACTGGTGCAGAAGGTTATTTGACTCAAAAAGCAGATGATATAGCATCCTTGACGAAAAAAATATTTGATACGATGCCACATCTTCCAAAAGATTCGCTGTTCGGTTCCATGTCAGATGCTTATAAGACTAACCCTCAAATTAAGCAACAGGTTGCTGCCGTTCGTGCATCTGTTGAAAAAATTGTGCAGGCTAAGTCCGGCTGGCGTCCTAGCGTTACGGCTACGTTGTCCCAAGGGTTATCTCAGGCCAATAACAAGGGCGATACTATTAATCAACAGGTTCAAAGTAGCAATACAGGCGTTAGTAAATCCCAAAAAGATGCTAACGCATCAGCCAAATTAGAATTGCGTCAAAATTTGTTTGCTGGTGGTCAGACGGTTTATCAGGTGAAAGAATCTGAGGCTGCGTACCAAGCATCAAAAGCAACATTGACAGAGACAGAGCAGAACGTTTTGTTACAGGTATCGACGTCTTACATGCAGCTTATGTCTAAGTATGCGGAAATTGAATTGTTAAAGCGTAACGAAGTCAATCTTTATGAAACGCTTAAGGCAACACAGGATAAATTTGATGTGGGTGAAGAAACACGCACCAGCGTTGCGCAAGCCGAAGCTCAGTTGGCGGATGGTATAGCTCAGCGGATTAACGCAGAGGCAGAGCTGGAACAAATCAAGGCAACATTTGAGAAAACAACATTCCGCAAGGCAGGGCGATTGACTCGACCTGATATTCCGAAAACAATGCCAAAGACTCTTGATGAAGTTATTGAGAAGTCCCGCGTTTTCTCTCCGACACTGTCTAAGGCTATGTATGCTGAAAAATCATCCCGATATGCGGTTGACCGTGCTACGGGTGCGCTGCTTCCCTCCATTGATTTGGTGGGCTCAAGCTCGGCTTCGCGTGATAGGTTCGAAAATAAATATGTTAATTCATCAAATGCGCTAACAGTTAATCCTCGGAATGATCGATCTGTCAATCATTCGGTTCAAGTTCAAATGTCTATCCCGTTATATGAAGGCGGTCGGACGCGTTCCCAACGTCGTGAGGCAAGTGAGGCGGCTGAACAATCGCGGATTCAAATCGAACAAGCGCGCCGTGAGATTGTTGAGAGAGCTGTCGGGGCATGGAATCGGTATAAGTCGGCTGAATCACGGATTATTGAGTATAAAAAACAAGTTCAGGCTAATTTGGTTAGTCTTGATGGTACACAACAAGAATTGTTGGTTGGATCAAAAATCCTTTTGGATGTATTGAATGCTATTAGTCGACTTGTCCAATCTCAGGTTAACTTAGTTCGTGCTGAACAAGATTATTTGTCCGCAGCTTATGAAGTCTTGTTTGTTACAGGACAATTGACAGCAAAATCGCTTGGCCTGCACGTCAGTTTGTACGATCCGGATGTTCACTATCAAGAAACAGCAAATCGGTTTTAGTTAAAGGGGTAGATAGAAAATGGTATTAGGTTGGGGAAGTAAAAAAGTGCAAACACATCATGATGATGACGATATGTCCATGGAAGAAATTTTAGCATCTATTCGCAAGTACGTTTCAGAAGAAACGGCACCAAAGGAGCCAGAGCCGTTCCAAGATACTGTCAAGGTTATGGATTCTCCGTATCGGAGTGAGTCTAGTTTGCGTGCTCAGTCTCGGCATAGTGATGAAACGGTATCTGAGTTATCGCCATCAAATACGTTTGAGGATAGCGCATTGTTTGGAAATACAGGTCACCCAAGCAACATTGAGGAGTTTGCTGTAACGAGAGACGTGTTAAAGACGAAGCCTGTTGTTGAAGAATTGTCAGCCCGAGATCATACTGCTGTGTCAACCACAAATCCGTTTGCAAAGTTGTCCGAGGCGACAAAAAACCGGGAATCAGCAAAAATGATGTCTGCCGAATCAAGAAAAGATGCTTTGACACTTGATCAGCTGATTAGTGATTTGGCGCGACCAATGATTCAAAAATGGTTAGATCAACATATGACAACAATTGTTGAGAAAATGGTTGCCCAAGAAATTGCCAAGATGACAGGTAGTAAGTAAGCTTATTATGGCAAGGGGATGAATTCGTTTTCATCACTAGGGACGGACGGAAACCTTTTGTTTTTCCAGTCTTCTTTGGCTTGCTCTATTTGATCTCGAGATGACGAGACAAAATTCCACCAAATGTATCGAGGGCTGTCCATAGGGGCACCGCCCAAGATCATGAGGTGCGTTGTACGACAAGCTTTTATTGTAATGTCTTCACCGGGAGCCAAAATAAGCATTTGGTTCTGATCATAGATTATCCCGTTTATTTCAATAGTGCCTGCTGCAAGGTAAAGAGCTTGCTCTTCAACAATAGGAGGAAGATTGAATTTTTCTTCTGCGTTCATATGAAGGTCAATGTATAGTGTTTCCCACTGAGTTTGAACGGGAGAGGTTATCCCCTCAAATTGCCCTAAAATTACCGTTCCTCCAATTCCCTTGTCATAAAAAACGGGTAGTTTTTCTTTTGAGGTGTGTTCGAAATTAGGTTCACCATTTTCATAGTTTTTAGGTTGGGCAAGCCAGCTTTGAATGCCAAACAATTTTGATGGTGATTGGCGAATACCTAAGCCTGTGCGTTCAGAATGAACTATTCCTTTTCCTGCCATCATCAGGTTAATATCGCCCGGTGTTATTCTTATGTTATTTCCAAGTGAGTCTTTGTGATCAAGGGTGCCATCAAATAAATATGTTACGGTGGATAGGCCAATATGCGGGTGAGGACGAACATCTAGGCCTTGTCCTGTGACAAACTCTCCCGGTCCCATTTGATCCCAAAAGATAAACGGTCCTACCATTCTGCGGTCTTTAAATGGCAATGCGCGTTTTACTTCAAAACCACCGATGTCATGTGTGCGTGGTAAAATTGTTAGATCAACGAGATTTTTCATGTGTTACAATCCTCAAGATGTATTGAGTTATATAAAAATTATAAACAAGAACCGCTTGTTATTTCGACCCAAAAGATAAAACTTTTTCTTGACTCTTGATTTGTTAAACGCCATTAATAAGAACATGATAGAAAAGTTGAAATTAAAATCTAAACATCTCAAGCGCAGCGCGCGCTAATACTTTTTTATACCCAAAATCCACCTGTATATTAATTCATAACGAGATGTTCTAAATAAAATGAGTATTGTTGACCAATTTTTTAACCTGCTGATGGTTGTTGATGACTTTTTCTGGAGTCATATCGGCTTTTCTATTGTTGTTATCTTAGGTTTATATTTTACAGTTAAATCGAAATTTTTCCAATTCCGCACCCTTTTTAACTTTAAAAAAACTTTTCAAGAATTGTATTGTTCAAAGGGGCATGACGATCAGGGTGTAAATCCTGTTCGTTTATACTTTGCGTCAGTTGGCGGAATGATCGGTCTTGGAAATGTTGTTGGTGTTGTCACGGCTGTTCTGATTGGTGGTCCCGGAGCCATGGTATGGTTATGGATGGCATCTATCTTTGGGATGCTGATTAAGTATGCTGAAATTTATCTGGGTGTTAAGTTCCGTGTTAAAAATGACCGGGGTGGCTATGATGGTGGTCCGATGTACTACCTACAACAAGCATTTTCTTTAAAAGCAATCCCGTTCATTTCCGCGATTTTATTATGTATATATGGCGTTGAGGTTTATCAGTTCGTTATTATCACGGACACATTAACAAATACATTCAGTCTGAATAAGATTGCTGTTATCGCTTCATTAATCCTTTTGGTTGGATATACGGCTCTGGGTGGTGTTAATCGGTTAGCAAAAGTTTGTTCTGTTTTGATGCCGGGTTTTATGATTCTGTATGTTGCCATGTGTCTTTATATTGTTGGCATTAATTTTGATAACTTGGGTCCTGTTTTAAAAACTGTTTTTGAATCTGCTTTTTCCGGTCATGCAGCCTTGGGTGCTTTTGCGGGAAGTACCATGATTTTGGCAGCCCAAAATGGGATTGCACGTGCTGTTTATTCCGGGGATATCGGGATTGGGTATGACTCAACGATTCAATGCGAGACTAAGACAGTTCACCCGGAACGACAAGCACGTCTTGCGATTTTTGCCCTATTAAGTGATAGTATTGTTTGTACCATGAGTATGATCGTTGTCTTGATTACAGGATTGTGGCATCAAACCCCGGCGCTTTTACCCTCGGAATATGTGGCAACGGCTTTGTCGATGTATTTTCCCTACATGAACTATTTTATGGCTGTATTTTTCTTCCTTGCTGGTTTTACCACAATTATTGCTTTCTTTACAGTTGGGATGAAGTGTGCTCGTTTTATCTCTGCTGAATGGGGCGAAAAAGCCTATTTGTTGTATGGGGTTTTTGCGTTTAGCTTTTTCTCGTTCTTTGACCAAAGTAAAGTTATCTTGATCATGAGCCTATCTGGTGGATTATTGATGTTGCTGAACTTGGCTGGGATTGTTAAGCTTAGAAAGCACATCGAATTCAAATAAGGATCTGATATGGGGATTAAAACCCTTTTTAAAATATGGTTCTCCTTATTCTGGAGGACCAATCTCTATATTTTTACGATACAATTATACGTTCTGATGGTTTTGAGTGGGATTATCTTATATTGCCTTTCTCAGGGGTTAATTCCGCAGCTCAGAGAGCTTATTTTTACTGTTTTTGGTTTGTCAGAGGTGCAATCACTCGAGCGGTTATCGATCCCCAGATTATTAATTACAGAAGGTGGCAATTGTCTTATTTATCTTTTTGTTTTATCTGTTGCTATAAAACGCTTGCCTAATATTCCGTTTAAAGGATTTCGTATTGACGAGGATGCTCTTCCTCAAGCCTTTATGTGGTTAGGACCCATAGCGCAAGGTTTTTATCTGCTTAGCTATTTAGGGATATCTATTGCTTTGGGCTATGAAAACCCCTTAGTACAAGGTCTTTTGGGATTCATCTCGTCCGTTGCCTTTATCCCCTGCGCGTTCAGGAATTTGAAGCGAAGCTATTTCTAAAACGCAGCCAATCCTGTTTGGTATCGCCCTAAAATGAGGGCGTGTATGTCATGGGTACCTTCATAAGTATTGACGGTTTCAAGGTTAACCATATGACGGATAACATGGTATTCATCAACAATACCGTTGCCACCGTGCATATCACGTGCCGTCCGGGCGATGTCCAATGATTTGCCGCATGAATTACGTTTGATCATAGAGATTACTTCAGGAATGTCATAACCATCATTTTTTAGACGGCCAGCTTGTAAACAGCTTTGAAGTGCCAAGGTGATTTCTGTTTGCATGTCAGCTAACTTCTTCTGGATCAATTGATTGGATGCCAGGGGACGATCAAATTGTTTGCGTTCCATGGTGTACGTGCGGGCCGCATGCCAGCAGAATTCAGCAGCGCCTAAGGCGCCCCAAGCGATTCCATAACGGGCATTGTTTAAACAACCAAAGGGTCCTTTGATTCCTTCGACATGGGGGAGTAAATTCTCTGTAGGCACAAACACGTTGTCCATAGCAATCTCGCCAGTGACAGAAGCTCGAAGGGACATCTTACCTTCAATCTTTGGTGTTTTTAGTCCATCCATACCGCGCTCCAGAATAAATCCACGAATTTTATCATCATCACATTTTGCCCAGACAACCATAACTTGGGCTAACGGTGAGTTGGTAATCCACATTTTGCTGCCGTGTAAGATATACCCCCCATCCACCTTTTTAGCGCGAGTGCGCATGCCAGCGGGATCCGATCCGGAATCTGGCTCGGTTAGACCAAAACACCCGATATGTTCCCCACTAATAAGTTTTGGCAGATATTTCTGACGCTGTTCTTCAGATCCATACGCATAAATGGGGTAGATAACCAGAGAGGACTGAACACTCATGGCTGATCGATAGGCAGAATCAACCCGTTCAATTTCACGAGCAACAAGCCCATAACTAATATACCCAGCATTGGCACCCCCGTAGCCGTCAATGGTAATACCAAGTAATCCCATCTCGCCCATTTCTTTCATAATGTTTGGGTCAAATTCTTCTTTGCGATTGGCCATCAAGATCCGTGGCATTAATTTTTCTTGGGCATAAGCATGAGCTGTGTCGCGGCTCATCCGTTCTAAATCAGTTAGCTGATTGTCTAGTAAAAGTGGGTCTTGCCAAGGAGTTGAACGCAAAGAGGTTGTTGTTTTCTGTTTGGGTGAGGTTGCTGTAGACATGGGGCAGCTCTCTTAGATAATCTAAATATAGTTTTAGTCTATAGTGTGCTTACGGGGTTCGCAAGAAAATCAATGACATTTTATCGAGTTTTTAACGATCATATTTTGCTGAATATCCGACTGACACCGAGTGCTAAAAAAGCAGGAATAAATGGTGTTTTTGAAATGGATGGTACTTTCTATTTGAAAGTTTCAGTGACGGCTATTCCAGAGGATAACAAGGCTAATAAAGCTTTGATTGCTTTGTTAGCTAAGCAACTTAAAGTACCGAAATCCGGGATTAAGATTGTTCAAGGACAGACAAGTCGTAATAAAATTCTGAGAATAGACGAAGATATTGTTCTGGTTAATTTGTCCCCTTTAATTAAGGATACTCCCTAAGAAGATTTGGCCGCTTCCACGGGGTAGGGCTTTTTGTTGATTGGGGGCAGGCGCCCAGCCTGACAAAAATAGGCAATCCAATTCCACAGAGTTATGATGTTCCTTTTCAAGGATTGAATATAAGTTAGCCATAAAATCTTTACCGCTTAAGCCTTTGTATCCGTTATGAAGTGAATTGCTCAACCCAAGTTTTTGTATGCGTTTTAGGAGCTTAACCCCTGTTGCTTCAGTGATAGTGATTGTTTCGTGGTCCAGAACAGGGATAGCAAATTCTGCACGTTGGAGCAAGGATGCCGCATCATGTAATGAGATCATGGGGGCAACACGTGGACTGCACCCCTGGCGAACGAGAAGTTCTGCTTTTTGGGCAGCGGCTCGAATTTGCCATAGTGAATTCCCGCCTAGAAAACACCCTAAGAATAAGCCGTCCGGTTTAAGCGAATAATTAATTTGTCTAAGGATACCAGGAATATCATTGGCGTGGTGTAAATCCATGTAACTGATTACAAGATCAAAAGTTGCCTCGCCAAAGGGGAGGAAATCAGATATTGCGCAGATATCCTGTGGAATGCGAAAAACAGAAGCTTTAGGAAAATCAAGATTAAGATCGCCAATAATCAAAATTTGTGAAAATTCTCTTAAGACATAAGCGAGGCGATCCTTGATTAAAGCAGCAAGATATTGATGTATAGGATCATCAGGATTTGAATGCCGCAGTCCGCGCTTAAGTTGCAATGACCGATTAAACAGGTGTGTCATCGATGACCTTAAGCCTCAGCAATTGAGATGATTTTACGTTTGTTGGGGGAAATTATTAAATAAACCAAGGGTAGAATGAACAATGTAAAGATTGTACCAAAACTCATCCCTCCGACAATAACAAAGCCGATTTGACGAATGCTTTCTGATCCGGCACCTGTAGCCAAAGCTAAGGGGACAGCACCTAAGACCATGGCGAATGTTGTCATCAAAATTGGGCGTAAACGTAATTCGCAAGCGTGGATTAACGCCTCAACTTTTGATTGGCCGTCGTCACGTAATTTATTCGTAAAGTCCACGATCAAAATGCCATGCTTTGTAATTAAACCAATAAGCGTCACAAGCCCAATTTGACTATAAACATTCAGTGTCCCATCTTGAACTAGGGCAAGAGTTATCAATCCCCCAGCAACAGATAAAGGAACAGATAGCAGGATAATAAACGGATCAACCCAACTTTCAAACTGGGCAGCAAGCACAAGGTAAATAAAGGCAAGTGCAAGGCCGACAATTAATAAGATACTTTGAGATTCATCAATATATTTACGGGTTTCACCAATGAATTCAACACGAACATCTTTGGGTAAATCATTTTTGCGAATTTGGCTGACAAGCCCAATTCCTTCAGTTAGACCGATACCGCGGTTTAGAACAGCAGTCATACTGACGGAACGATTCTTATTATACCTAAAGATTTGTGATGACCCTGTCGCAGAGTTCACATCGATCAATTCTGAAATTGGTACTAGCGTTCCCTTTTTGTCGTTGGCTTTCATAAAGAGATTGGTTATATCGTTGGGTGTTTGACGGGCTTCGTCGATCACTTCAACCATGACGTCATAGAGGCGGTTCTGACGTTTAAATGTCCCTGCTTTTCGGCCTCGGACAAGGGCATCGATTGTATCCGCAATGGCACCGGGGTCAACCCCGAGAGATGATGCCTTATTCCGGCGAATCGTTAGTTTATACTCTTCGGTATCAGGAAGAGGCGTGCTCAGGATGTATTGAACAATATCCGGGTTGGCATACAGATTATCCTTCATAACTTCGGCATACCCTTTTATTTCCTTAATTGTTTTGTTAGCGCCAACAATAAACTGTACCGTATTGTTTGTTTCAGCGGCTCCACCCATGCTTCCGAATTTAACCGAGACACCCGGAACAATTTCCAGCTTTTTACGAATTTCTTCCACAACTTGTTGTGTTGATCGACCACGGCTACGATCAAGCTCAACAACGATATCATATGTTGGGTTTTTAATATTCACAACGCGGCGAACAACTTCTGGGATCTGAGCGAGAATATCATCGATTTGCTTTACATAGCGATCTGTAAATTCGAGGGTTGATGACGGACTGGATTGGCCATCAATATAGATTTTTCCTTGATCTTCGTAGGGAAAGAATTCGCGGGGCAAGGAAAAAAATGCTGCGATACCAAGGGCGCAAAAGATTGCTGTTGTTATGAGGAGGTTTTTAGGTTTATCAATCGCTTTTGCTAGATAGTCTCTGTACAAAACCTCTGATTTATCAAGCCAGATATCTGTGCGGATTTTATTTTTGAATGACGTCCACCAATTGGCTGATTTACTGCCGATCGTGTCTTCATCATGGCCTAAGAGTCTGGAACACATCATTGGGGACAGGGTCAAGGCTGCAAAGCCAGAGAAAATAACGGCGACTGCTAGGGTAATGGCATATTCCGTAAAGGTTTTTCCGACAGTTCCTGTAATCAGGGCAAAAGGTGTGTAAACGGCTGCTAATGTTAGGGTCATGGCGATAACCGCAAAGGTAATTTCACGCATCCCTCTGACTGCGGCAATGAGTGGCTTTTCACCTTGTTCAATCCGACGATAGATGTTTTCTAAAACAACAATTGCATCGTCAACAACTAAACCAATGGCTAAGACCATTGCCATCAATGTTAAGGTGTTGATGGAGAAATTCAACAAGTACATCACAAAGAATGTTGCAATCAACGAGATTGGAATCGTGACAAGCGGGATCACTGACGCACGTGCTGAACGCAAAAACAAAAAGACCACAAGCGTCACGAAAATAAAAGCTTCGAACAGTGTTTGTTGGATCCGATTCAAGGCATCTTCGATAAAGCGTGCTGTATCTGATCCGATGCGCAAGGTCATGTCATCCGGAATGTGTTCTTGAATTTTCGGCATGGCGGCTCTGAGTCGGCGAGCGACATCAACCGGGTTGGCTGTCGACTGTTTAAAGACACTGATGCTAACGCCTAACTTTCCATTGAAATAAGTCTTCGTCTTGGTGTCCATCGTGCTCATTTCAGCCTTACCAATATCTTTGAGCATGATCAATGTACCGTCTTTATTGGCAATTGGTAATTGAGCAAATTCTTCGGGGGTTTCGGATCCGGCGACGGTTGTAACTAGATATTCACGATCCTTGCTGATTAATTTTCCTGCGGGCTTTTCCACGTTCTGCTGACGAATAGCTTGGATAACCTCAGTTACAGTAATGCCATACCCTGACATTTTTACAGGGTCTAGTTTTAGGCGCATTTTATAAAGACCACCACCCACAACTTCAACGTTGGAGACACCGTCAATGGCTTCGAGTTCTTTTTCAATGTCATTTTTGGCAAAATCTTGGAGTTCGCTCGGTTCAGTTTTGTCGCTTGTAAGAGCGATTGTCATGATTGGTCGGTCATCATTCTTTGAACGCGTTAATGTGGGAGCTTCCATTTCATGAGGGAGCTGGTTTTGAATTTTGGCTAAGCGGTCGCGTACATCGTTGACAGCATCATCAATACGACGTGTTGGCATGAACTCGATGGAAATTTTTGATGTTTCAGGTGAGCTTGTCGACTCAAAGTGCTGTATCCCTTCGATCCCTGAAATGGCTTCTTCTATGACACGGGTAACTTGGGCTTCGACAACTTCCGGGGCTGCACCATTTAAATGGGATTCGATTGTAACATAAGGCACATCAACCGCAGGTTTGTGCAACAAGTGAAGACGAGAGTATCCAACAATCCCGAGCAAAATCAAAACCAAGGTCATAACCCAAGAGAAAACGGGTCGTTTAATGCAAACTTCTGATAAACTCATGGTTGGTACCCTTTCCCGGTTTACTTCTCTTCTTTTTTGTTGTCTGTTTTTGTTTTATCTTCAGACGATGTTACTTCTTTTTTATCTTTAGCTCCTGAAGCTTTGGCGCCAGACGATTTCTCATCTTGAGATGTTTCTTTGTCTACAGGTTTTTGGTCTGTTTTTGTTTTATCGTCAGATGTCGTTTTTTGCGCCTCTTTCTTTGCTTTTTCAAGTCCACTCGCAAGGGCTTTTAGCGCATCTTCCGGCTTTGGACCTTGGGTCATGACAGCACGGCCCGGGACGAGTTTGATTTGTCCTGCAGTAACGACGTTCAGGTCTTCTTTGAGGTTCGTCAAAACTTCCACCATACCATTTTCACGTGTTCCTGTTAGAACGTTAATCGGGTGAGCTTTTCCTTCATGAACCACATAGACCATTTCTTTGTTGCCGTCACGGATCAATGCTGATTCGGGGATTAAGAGTGCATCCGGTTTTTCACCAATAATAAGGCTGACATTCGCGTATAATCCTGACCTGAGTCGTCCGTCATCATTAGGAATGGTTGCTCGTAAAGCAATCGAGTGGCTTTGTCCGTCGACACTGGAATCAATGGCTTCAACGGTTGCGACAAATTTTTGATCCGGAAATGCGTCAACTTTGATTTCTGCTAATTGTCCGACGGATATGTCGTGGAGATACTTTTCAGGCACTTTGAAATCAGCATAAATTGGCGTATTATCAACAAGTTTAACGAGATCTTGTGCAGCTTGGACAAATGCTCCCGGATCAATATCAATTAAACCAATTGTGCCTTCAAACGGGGCTTTGATCGTAGCTTTATCAAGGGCAGCTTGCGCTTTATCAACCCGTGCTTTGGCAGCTTCGAATGCAGCTTTAGCTTCATCGTATTTCTTGATACTTTCAATGCGTTTTTCTCTGAGTTGGGTTAACCGTTGATGGTCGGCGTCGCGCAAAGTGAGTTCTGCTCGAGCTGCTTCGAGTTCTGCACGCAAGTCGGCATCTTCGAATTGGATCAGAACAGCATCTTTATCAATATGCTCACCTTCATTGAATTTAATCTCATTAATGCGTCCTGCCATTTCAGAGCGCAGCGTCACTTCGTTGTTGGCTCTTAGCTGGCCAACGGTATCAATACGACGTGTGATTTTGCCCCGTTTTATGCGGGTCATCTCAACAATAACGGGTTGGTTTTGGCGGGCAGATCGAGCTGAATCTTCGCCTAAATAACTACGACAAGCATCCTTGATATAGGGGCTAAAAAGAGGCCCTGTTACTTTTCCGATAACCCATAAACCCAATGCGCCAGCTAAAACACCGCCAATAATGTAGGGGACTTTGTCCTTTGAGACTAGGTCATTAAAATTTATTTTTTTCATTCTATCGCCATTAACAAACCAAAATTACTGTACTTTGATTTTAAACAATTTAGATTTAACAATCTATTAATGTACAGAAAAACAGTTTTCTTGCTGAGTATAAGTGTACTTAATACATACCATATTTAGAGTATATGGCCTATAGGTTTTTTCTCAGTTTAATACCGAACAATGACGTGATCCCGGTGACGATGGTGTTTATGATGTTTATACCAACCCTGATGACGGGGTGGCTCAACATACCGTGGTCCACCATAGACAACAATATCCCGTTGGTCATAGCGTGAAACATAAGGGCGATGTCGTTCCTCGACAACGCAGGCTGAAAGCGCAAAGGCAAGGCCTAAGAGTAAAAAAGTTTTCATGATAGCCCCCTAGTTGTAGTAAAGAGGGTAGGTCATGGTGATTAAGAATCAAGCCACAGATTGTTTTGATTGAGAGGATGCTAGGGATTCTTCTGGTAATAAAATTTTGTTTAATAATAGAATTGTCGGGACTAAAACGCCAAAACACCCTAAAAACAGAAGGGGCCACGCGATGTGATCGGCCAACCACCCAGCAAGAGCGGATGTGCAAACTCGTGATAACGAGCCAAAAGAGTAGAGAAGGGTAAAATGCGATGCTGTGTGTGGTTGCATGCAGAATCCGGAGAGCAAAGCAATAAAAATGGTTGAGGTCATGCCTGAACACAAACTTTCTGCGCCTACGGTAATAATTAAAACGGATGTATCATAGCCCACAAGAGCTTGGATCGTAAACATTAATGTTGACATGGCCTGAAGGGCTACGCACATAACTGCGGATTGATAGATGCCTAACCGTTGGATCATGAGACCACCTAATAGACCACCGATGACCATAAGGCTGATGCCAAAAACCTTTGAGACATTGGCAAATTCAATTTTACTAAAGCCAATATCACATAAGAAAGGCGCGCTCATGGAGTTAAGGATTGTATCGGTAAGCTTAAAGAAGAAAATGAACAACAAAATCGTGCTCAAATTATTTTCTGCGTTAAATTGGCGTATGGGAAGAAGTAAGTACGCGGTGAGACGCTCAGAGAGCTTCCTATAAGATTTTTGGAAGTCTATTTTGACCAAGTTTTTTACTGTTGGTTCCGGGATAGACAATGTGAGTAATATCGTGCAAGCACTAAGACACGCCATGGCATGATAGGCTGTTTTCCAGTCAACTAAGTGGGCGAGATAGAGAGCTCCTGCTCCCGAGATTAACATGCCGAAACGAAACCCAATCGTTTCAAAGGCAGCAGCTGTTCCGCAATTTTTTTGACAGATGGTCTCAATGCGATAAGCATCAATCACGATATCTTGTGTTGCTGAAAAAAAAGAAACGCAGGTAGCAAGACATCCCAGAGCGAATAGACTTTTGCTGGGATCACAAAAACCCATGATGAAAATGCTGAGCGTTAGTAAGATTTGAGAAGACAGTAACCATGAGCGTCGATTGCCAATACGTCTAGTCAGATATGGGATTGCCACATGATCGGTCAACGGAGCCCAGATAAATTTAAAACTATAAGGGAGGCTTACAATCATAAAAAGGCCGATGGCTGTCTTGCTGATGCCTTCCTCAGCTAACCAATAGCTGAGCGTTGATAGCGTCAATAGAAAGGGGAGGCCGCTTACAAAACCGAGAGCAAAGATCCTGAGAACCTTGCGGTCAATGCGGGTGTAAAAATCTTTTAGAGAATGATTTAATGGGGTAGGATTCTTCACATCTAATTCTTAAAAATCAAGGCACTAAGGTCATGCTAATGTTAATTATAATGAAATTATCAGAAAAAAACTAAGAAAAAGTTAAGGAAGATATTCTTTCTCTAATTTAGTAGACTATTAATAAGTACTGTTTACACTGTAATCATTCCAAATTGGAACGACTATATCAAGGAATTGGAGGGGGAATGTTATATTTTATATTAATTATTCTAAGTCTTAATAGTGTTCATGCCGGTGCTCCTGTATCAAAACAGGAGATTAATCTTAGTTTTGCCCCTATTGTTAAGAAGATTGAGCCTGCCATTGTATCCATTTATACTACACAACTTGTAGAACGTCAGATCAATCCCTTGTTTGACGAAGATTTCTTTAACCAATTCTTTTTATATCCGCAGCTGCCGCGGCAAGAGATGGCGAAATCGATGGGATCTGGCGTTATGATTGATGACAAAGGAACAATCGTTACGTGTGCTCACGTTGTTCATAATTCAAAAGAAATTAAAGTGAAGCTATCGGATAATCGAGAGTTTCCAGCAAAAATAAATGTGGTTGATACACAAAATGATATTGCAATTTTGTCTTTGGAAAAAGTTAGTGAGAAAATCCCTTTTGTTTCCTTGGTTAATCAAGATGACTCTGAGTCTGGCGATTTAGTTTTAGCTTTTGGGAATCCGTTTGGAATCGGTCACACCGTAACGAATGGAATTATTTCAGCCAAAACACGTAACGTGGACGGGCGAGTGCTTTTGCAAACAGATGCACCAATTAATCCAGGGAATTCAGGCGGTGCTTTGATTAATATGAAGGGTGAGTTAATTGGCATACCGAATGCAATTTTATCGAAGACCGGGGCTAATCTTGGTATTGGGTTTGCTATTCCTGTTTCGACAATTAAACCGTTATTAGGGTTGTCGGCCAAAGATGGTAAATACATACGACCTTGGATCGGATTTAAAGTTGAGACCCTTGATGCAGATAAAGCGGAATCTTTTGGCCTTAAGGGGGTTAAGGGGATTTTTGTGATGGCAATTCATGATCTGAGCCCTGCAAAGAAAGAAGGGCTGCAACAGGGGGACGTTATCAGTGCTGTTGATGATAATTCTATTGAATCTAAGGATGCTTTTGATCTTAAGATGCTGGAAATGAAACCTGATCAGGAATTAACTTTAACAGTTCATCGCAAAGGCGAAGAAAAGAAAATAAAAACCAAAGCGATTCTTCCTCCTGGTGATAAACAAGAAAAACCAATTAAAATAGCTGGTCGTAATCCTTTGGCCGGATGTGAAATTGCCAACCTTACGCCAGCAATGGCCAGTGAATTAGGGCTGGATTCTATGTTAACGGGCGTTATTATCGTCAAAGGTGCTGCGCGGGCCAATGGTTTCGGTTTATCTTTGTTTCAAGCTGGGGATATCATTGAAGAAACAGACGGAGAAACAGTAAAGTCTGTGGATGATTTTAGGCGACTCGTCAAAGATGGGATGAAATCTATGGTTGTGCGCCGTGGTAACCAACGTTTAACATTTAAGGTTGGATGAGATCTCTTTTTCCTGTCAGTAACGCTTAGATTTTCTTGATTTTTTTTCGTAAAAGCCCCATACCTTAAGTATATGTAAAGAGTGGGGTTTTGCTTTGGAACATTTTATCGAAATCGTTAAAGAATGGGGCTATATAGCTGTCCTTTTGGGCTCTATGGTTGAAGGAGAGAGTGTGATCCTAACCGCCTGTGTTATGGCGTATATGGGATATCTTTCCATTGCTAAGATTGTTGCTATTGCGTTTATGGGGACACTTGTTGCTGATCAAGGTTTGTATTATGTTGGACGGTTGTATGGTCACAAAATTATAAATCGTTTTCCTAAGTTAAAAGCCCCGTCAGAAAAAGCGTTTCAGTTACTTCATAAATGGGATATTTGGTTTATCCTAAGCTTCCGATTTATTTACGGTATTCGGATTGTTAGTCCAATTGTGATTGGTACTGCTGGTGTTCCGCCACGTCGGTTTATCCCGCTTAACTTTATTGCGGCGTTGGTATGGACATCAATCAGTTGTACCGGTGGGTATTTACTGGGTGGCCTGATTGATGCGATTGAATTTGCTGTTGTCGAAAAATATATATTCCTAATATCTGCCGGATTACTAGTGACGTTAGTTACCGGAGGGTATTTTGCTTGGAAAAAGCTGCACCCGTCTAATGGCGAATGAGTGCAGCAGCAAAAAAGCCGTCGGTTCCGTGCTCAAAAGGATTAAGCTCGAGAATTTTATCGTTGTCTAGTTTGAAGTCGGGGTGTTTTTTTAGGAATGCTTCGATCTGTCCACGGTTTTCGGGGGATAAAATAGAGCATGTTGCATAAACCAAGCGCCCGCCTGCTGTAACGAGTTTAGCTGCTTTAGTCAGGATATCTTGTTGTTTAGCGAGCAATTCGCCAAAACCGGTTTCATCCATTCTCCAGCGCAGTTCAGGATTACGACGCCACGTTCCGGATCCCGAACACGGGGCATCGACCAAAACACAGTCGAACTTGCCAGCTTGACGTTTAACCCATTTTGCAGATTCTTCGTCTAAGATGCGGGTTTCAACGTTATGAACGCCAGCACGACGCAGTCGTTGTGGTGCATTTTTAAGACGCCAAGCAACTGTATCCGTTGCAATAATCCGTCCTTTGTTATTCATCATAGCAGCTAGGGCTAGAGTTTTCCCGCCTGCGCCTGCGCAATAATCCCAGACAGCCATGCCGGGCTTTGGATCACATAACTGGGCAATCAGTTGAGACCCTTCATCCTGGATTTCAATGGATCCATCTTTCATCAATGGGTGCTGTGCCAGTGGTGCGCGTTCTGCGAGGCGAATCCCCCAAGGTGAATGGAGTGTGATTGTACATTTTACGCCTGACTTATTGAGTTTATGCAAGACAGTATCCCTGTTATTTTTTAATGTGTTGACGCGCAAGTCAACATTTGCCTCTGTTTGCAGTGACTTTAAAATACCTTGATAGGTCTCGGGATGGGTTTCTTTGAGGATAGCAACAATCCATTCCGGTGCTGATAACTGAGCATTTTCTGCGACCTCAACTTTTTCTGTTGATAATCTTTCAACAAGGCTCAATTCAGCTGCGGTCAAGTGTTTTGGCGCGTACTCTTCGCCTGAGAAAATATCCGATATATTTTTTTCGCTTTTGATCTTGATTAAATAGGCAATGACATGACGACGTGCAGATTGGATGGGGTCGTTGCCTGGGTTACTGAACGTAGTATCTAAAAGTCCTTCGAGATACCAGAACTTTCGCATAACGCCGTACACAATTTCCATGATTTCCCGGCGATCGCCAGAGCCGATGAAACGTCGCTCTCTTATATAGGAATGAGCAATTGCATCCGCAGGGGTTTGACTGGTGTAAATTTCAATGAGTATCTCGATGGCTGTTTGAATGCGTGCTGCGGGTTTCATGTTTATTATCCTTATGTTTTTTGTATGATACTGATTTTTTACTAAAAAATCATCGAATAAATTCAAGAGGTATGATACTTTTCAAAAAAATATAGGATTATAAATTCATGACTAACCAACATAGAAAAGTATGGGGGCGTAAGGTAGCTCGTCCGTTAAAGATAAATCAAAAACGATTACTTGAGGAAGAGTTGCCGCAACTGCAGCTCCATGTTGATTTTGGCAAAACGCTTGATCTGCCTACTGTTATGCCTGGGTATGATAACTACATTCTTGAAATTGGTTTCGGCGGCGGAGAACATCTTGCTTGGCGCGCGCGTCAGTCTGAAGATGTTGGTTTCGTTGGGTGTGAGCCTTTCATTACAGGTGTTGCCGGATTGTTGGGGCATATGGAAGACCATGCCTTGGAAAATGTTCGTGTTGTGATTGATGATGCACGGGTTTTATTGCAATCGTTACCAACTGCGAGTTTGTCTCGAATTTATATTTTATTTCCTGATCCATGGCATAAAAAACGTCACCACAAACGCCGAATTGTCAGTGATTCAACGATTGATGATTTGTCAAGGGTATTGCGTTCAGGTGGCGATTTGATTCTGGCAACGGATATTCAGGATTATGCTGATTGGATGCAGGATGTTTTATCAAAGCGGCCTGAATTTTCCATGGACATGCAAGGTCGTTCTTCTGTTTATGATCGTCTTGATCCATGGCTTATCACGCGGTATGAGCAAAAAGGAATTGATGCCGGTCGTCAGGCTAGTTATTTAGTTTATCGGAAAAAATAGATCTTTCTCAAGCAACCTAAAGTGGCCGTGGATCATCAACTACGCTATAGGCTAGGCGTTCATCCGCAGGGGATAATTCTTCGTCGCCATCAATTACCGTTGCCTTGAGTAGGATTACTAATTCAACAACCTCATCGGTGTCAGAGCGAGCGGACCCGAGTTTGCCTATGCCAGGAATATCGCCAAACCAAGGAAGCTTTGAATCTTCTAACGCTTTGCGAGATTCCATGAGTCCGCCTAACACCGCAATCTTGCCTGACTTTACCCTCAAGACTGAATCAATTTCTCGAACTTCAACCACAGGAATTAACGAGGGTTTAGGGCTCTCTCCTTCACCACCACTGGCTTGATAAGCAATATCAACAGCAGGGTCGGAAACGGATCGATTAAGGCGAGAAATTGTTGGACGCAATGATAAAATAACTTCCTCTGTGTCCTCATCAATCGAGGGCTGAACTGCCATCACAAGTCCAATCGGCACTGTTTGGATATCGCTGGCCACATTGATGGACTCGCGGTTGATATTCAAATTGTATTGTTTGTCATAGCGGAGGCGGAAATAAACTTGATTTTGCGCGACCTTAAGAATGGCACTTTGGTTATTAAGAACAGTTAAGCGAGGGCTGGATAGGGTATTTGTTGCGCCAAATTGTTTTATGGCATTTAAAATGGCAGAGAAATCGCCGGTGTCAATGCCGAGACTTAAGATATCTTGATGAGCGTGCATGGGCGAGGTCAGTTTACCTTCTTGGGCGATTTTGCCAAGAGGGGCTGATGCGCGGAAAACACCACCTGTCAGTTGCCTCCAGTTGATACCGGCCTTAAATTCATCTTTAAGAGCAACTTCAATGACTTTGGCTTCAATCAGGACTTGGGTTGTTGTTGATTGTTTGAGTTTATTCAGGTAGCTATCCACGGCTTTGTGGTGTTTAGATGTGCCGCGAACTGTAATGATGCCGCCTTGGCGATGCAGAGTAAATGTTCCTGTTTCCCCTAAAATGACCTCGAGATTGCTTTTTAGTTCCGACCAAAAATCATTTTCAACTTTGGCTGTGACGTTGCTGTTAGATCCGTTGTCTAAGGGCGCATTCAACTCAGTTCCGCTGGCAAAAACATCTGTGGCAATGGATGTATGGTTATCTGTTGACCGAGCTAAGTTCAGGTGTTGTACGTTATAGTTGTGGGGGTAGGGTGTATCTTTCTCAATCTTAATGGCATTGCCTTTGATCGTGTAACGCAAGTCAGCTAGGTCACATAAATCTTCTACGACATTGATAAAAGGACGTCTTTGAGCAGAAAAAACGACAGGTTGATCTAGATTTGGGGCAAGTTGAATATCAATGTTGTTGGATTGGGCGAGGGTCAGGAGAGCTGAACTTAGGGAGAGGTGTTCACCAATCGAGATCGATACAGGCTGTTTAAGAGAGGCTGGTATCGCGGGGTGAATCCCTTTCTTTTTACGAATTTTTGGCTTTGATGGTTTGATAGTGATGGGCTCGGATTTTAATTCGGCAATGGTGTTGGGTTCTGCAAAATCAGTTTTAGACGGAAGTTGTTGGCAAGCAGATAAAAAAAGACAAGATTAAGATAATGCGCTTCATGACAGTCCCCCTTAGGTTACGCAAGTTATGCGATATTTTATTTAAAATTGTCAAGATGTTTTGTCGACAAAAGGATTCAGGAAAAGTCCAATTCATGCTAGCTTAGGTACATGATCACTAGTGAAAAATTATCTGTCCAGCCGACGTCGATGCTCCAGGCTTTTAGCTTGGTGCACTTTCGTAATTATAGCCAACGATCGTTTGTTTTTACATCTCCTTTAGTTGCGTTGGTTGGGGATAATGGTATTGGTAAAACTAATGTGTTAGAGGCGATCTCGCTTTTTTCCCAGGGACGAGGCTTGCGATCCACTAAACTGTCTGAAATGCGTCAAGTGGGGCAAGAGCAGCCGTGGGTTGTTGCTGCAACCTTTGATATGGGCGGCATGACTATTCCCTTTGGCACAGCCTTAGATTTTGGCCCGTCTGGCGGAGAGCGCCGTCTTATCAAAATTAATCAGGTTCCGGTTAAAAGTCAGGTGACTCTGTCCGAGTGGTTGAATATTGTGTGGGTTATTCCTTCGATGGCGCGGTTGTTTCAAGAAGGCGGAAGTCTTCGCCGTAAGTTCATTGATCGCATGGTGATGGCCTTGAATCCCTCCCACTCTGAACGTTTGAATCGTTATGAACATTATCTGAGAGAGCGGAGCCAATTGTTGCGTCAGGGAACGGCGGAACCACAGTGGTTATCGAGTATTGAGCGAAAACTATCCGAAGATGGTATCGCAATTACCATTGCGCGGGCACAGTTGGTGCGTCAGTTGACGGCGTCTCAGTCCGATGATCCGAATTCTCCGTTCCCACGGTATTTTGCGCAAATGATAGGGGATATTGATGAGTGGTGTCGTGATGGCGCTGCTGTCGATGTTGAAGATAAGATTCGTGCAGCGCTGGCTCAATCAAGATTACAGGATGCCCAAACAGGAGGGGCGGCCATTGGTCCCCATCGTTCTGATCTTAACGTGACCCATTTGGGTAAGCATATGCCGGGTGAGATGTGTTCCACGGGAGAGCAAAAAATGTTGTTGCATGCTATGACATTGGCCTTTATTCGGTTGCTTGATTCATACCGGGACCGTTTGACTTTACTCTTGTTGGATGATGTAGTTGCGCATTTAGATGCAGATCATCGAGGTTACTTGTTTCAAGAAGTAGCGAGTATCTTGGCAAATGGGGCAAATCTTCAGATTTTTATGACAGGAACCAGTGTCGATGAATTTAGTCAAATTTCTGGTGTCCAGATAATTGAGGTTTGACCAAAAAAACTCCGTGACGCCAATGTAAAATAATGACAAAATGGTTTTGGTTGTGTCATGATGTGAAGACATATTTCATTTAATTCAGAGGGTTCATACGTGGGGTTTGCTCAACAATCTCAATCGCGTGCATCAGATCAAGGGGGAATCCCCCAAGAATGGGCGTTAGTTTGTCAGCGATTGCAGGCTGAATTGGGGGATGCTACGTTTCGCAGTTGGATTGCTCCTTTGGTTTTAACCAGTGCAGCGAGTGGTCTTGTGCAATTGGCGGCTCCGACTCGATTTATGCGAGATTGGGTTGCCTCGAACTTTCTCGAAAAAATCCGTAACCACTGGCAAGATTTAAATCCGACCATCGATACAATTGACTTAATTGTGAAGACGTCAACGCCCGCTGTCGCTCCTATAGCTCAGGCTGCAGTGCCGGATCCGATGGTTGTGACACAGGGTGAAGAAATTGACATCGAAGGTAGCTTTATAGGCTCAACCTTAGATCCGCGTTTTACTTTTGAGAACTTCGTTGTAGGTAAGCCTAATGAGTTGGCTTATGCGGCGGCCTTGCGCGTGGCTGAATCTGCGACTGTGCAGTTTAATCCCTTGTTTTTATATGGGGGTGTTGGTCTTGGTAAAACTCACTTGATGCACGCTATTGCATGGCATATTAAGAAATGTCACCCTGAACGTCGTGTTATTTATTTGTCTGCTGAAAAGTTTATGTATCAGTTTATTCGGGCATTACGGTACAAAGACACTGTTGCCTTTAAGGAACAATTCCGTTCCGTTGATGTACTGATGATTGACGATGTGCAGTTTATTAGCGGTAAGGACACGACGCAAGAAGAGTTTTTTCATACATTCAACGCGTTAGTTGATCGTAATCATCAGGTTATTGTATCAGCTGATAAATCACCATCAGATCTTGAAGGAATGGAAGAACGTCTAAAATCCCGTTTAGGTTGGGGTTTGGTTGCTGATATTCATCCCACATCCTATGAATTGCGCTTGGGTATTTTACAGTCAAAAGCTGAGACTCTTCATGCCGTTGTCCCTAAGGATGTTTTGGAATTTTTAGCATTTAAGATTGCTTCTAATGTTCGCGAATTAGAAGGGGCTTTGAATCGTATTATTGCGCATTCGACCTTGGTTGGACGTGAGATTAATCTTGAGATGACTCAGGATGTTTTGCGTGACTTGCTGAAAGCAAATGATCGTCGGGTGACGGTTGATGATATTCAAAAACGGGTGTGCGAATATTTCAGCATTAAACTGTCTGATATGCAATCATCCCGCCGATCGCAAAATGTGGCGCGTCCGCGTCAAATTGCTATGTACTTGTCAAAAGTTTTAACATCCCGCTCTTTGCCTGATATTGGCCGTAAGTTTGGTGGCCGGGATCATACGACTGTTTTGCATGCTGTTAAGAAAGTTGAAGAACTAATGGGCAGCGACAAAGAATTTTTAGAAGATTTAACTATTTTAAGACGAACATTGGAGGTCTAGTACGATGAAGTTTTCCGTTGAACGCAGTGAGTTTTTAAAGGCTCTATCCCATGGCAGTAGTGTTGTCGAAAAACGGACAACTGTTCCGATCTTGAGCCATGTCCATATTCAAGGGGAAGGCGGGGCCATTCATATGACCACAACAGACATGGACTTGGCCTTGGTCGAAGAGGTTCCGGCGGTGGTTGAAGTGCCGGGTGCGATTACGGTGTCTGCTCATATGCTGTTGGAAATTGTACGTAAACTGCCGGACGGGATTCAAATTCAGGCAACCTTAAATCCAGAAAATGACCAACTCACGCTTAAGGCAGGTAAGTCACGCTTTAATATTGCAACGCTGCCAGCAGAGCAGTTCCCGAAACTAACGCAAAATGATTTGCCATTTAGTTTTAAACTGACAGCTGAAAAACTACGTTATTTGATTGATCGGTCTCGCTTTGCGATGTCAACTGAGGAGACCCGTTATTTCTTGAACGGAATTTATTTCCATGCTCATGAAGTTAACGGGCAGAAAGTATTTAGATCTGTTGCAACAGACGCTCATCGTTTGGCCTGTATTGAGGTACCGGTGCCGCAAGGGGCTGAAGCTATCCCGGGAATTATTGTCGGGCGTAAGACGATTACTGAAATTCGGAAGTTGATCAATGATGCAAATCCTGAAACTGAAATTTTAATCAGCGCTTCTTCTCAACGGATTGAGTTTAAGTTGCCAACAGCAACCTTGAGCTCACGCCTTGTAGATGGAACATACCCTGATTATGAACAAGCCATTCCACGTGGTAATGATAAACCCGTTATTGTTGATGCTAAAGATTTTGCTAAGGCGGTTGATCGCGTTGCGACTGTTACAACAGACAAATTGCCGGTCATTAAAATTATCGTTGCTAATAACAAGTTAACCCTTATGGCGGCGAGCAGTGAATTAGGTGATGCAACGGAAGAAATGGAAGTCGACTTTCCATTTGATCAGCCTGTTGAGATTGGTTTTAATGCAAACTATTTGGTTGATATTACCTCGCAGATTGGCGATGAGGGGGCAGAAATATTGTTGTCCGATGGATCTGCACCAGCCATGATTAAGGGATTGAACGATTCCGAGGCACTTTTTGTCTTGATGCCGATGCGCGTGTAAGGAGGGAGAGGATGGGGATATCTGCCTGCATCCTGTCCCATCGCGGACTTGTAAAAGTTGGGGGGGCTGATCGTTTAGCTTTTCTTCAGGGATTGCTGACGAATGATGTATCAAAAATATCGGCTGATCGAGCGATTTATGCCCTGCTTTTGTCACCACAAGGTCGGATTCAGTACGATATGCTCCTTCATCAATCTCAGGATGATTGGTATATTGAGGCGGATCTTGATCGGTTGCAAGACCTTATTAAGCGTCTGACAATTTTTAAACTAAGATCTAATGTCACACTTGATCTTGTGACTGATAAAACTATCTTGTCTCTCTGGGGGGATGACGTGGCCACGAACCTTGGGTTGACCCAGGAATCAGGGGCGTGTCTCTCCGCTTCTCTATGGACGTGTTTTAATGACCCGCGTTTTGCTGATGTCGGGGCGCGGGTTATTGTGTCCTCTGATGCTCAAGATAAAGTCAAAGACTGTTTGGGTTTTACTCTTGTGGATGTTGATGCGTATAATCAACATCGGTATGCTTTGGGTGTACCTGAATCATCCCAAGAACTCGAGTTTGACCGAGCTATTCCCTTGGAGTATGGTCTAGATCAACTGAACGCGATCGATTGGCAAAAGGGATGCTATATGGGGCAGGAGTTGACGGCTCGGACAAAATATCGTGGTCTGGTTCGCAAACGAGTGTTTCCTGTAGAGTGGCGCGATTATGACAAAGATCAGCATCTCCTGAGTCAAGATCGAGATGTCGGGCATTGGATTGCAGTTGCCCGTGGATCGGCCTTGGCCATGGTAAGACTCGAAGCGTTAGGACAAGAAATAACGTGTGGTGGTAAACCTGTCGCGATAGGTCGACCCCCTTGGATGATAATACCGGAAAATAATGACGAAGCTTAAAGATCATTTAGATTCAATCAGAGACCGCTTGCCGATTTCTGTGGTGATCGCGCCTTATGTCGCGTTGAAGAAACGTGGTAAGGTGCTGATTGGTTTATGTCCTTTTCATAATGAAAAGGGGCCGTCCTTTAATGTTAATGATGAAAAAGGATTTTATCATTGTTTTGGCTGTGGAGCCCATGGAGATCATTTTTCCTTTATAACAGAAAAAACGCATATACCCTTTATGGATGCGGTGGAAACACTGACAAAACAAGCTGGGTTGGTGATGCCTCGCTTTGAAAAAGAGGGAGAATCTAAATCGTCCGAAGAAGCCAAAGATGCCAAAGAATCTCTGTACAATATTAATGAAGTTGCTTGTCTTTACTATGAAGAGCAGTTACGTCATCCGGATTTTCAAAACATACGGGATTATCTGAAAAATCGTGGGATGTCTGGTCAGGTTGCTGCAAAGTTTCGATTAGGTTATGCCCCAGCCCGCGGGCTTGTTTCTGTTTTAAGGCAGCGTGGGTTCAGTGATGCTGACGGTGTAACGTCAGGGTTGCTGATCAGGGCGGATGACGGGCATGTTTACGAGCGGTTTCGTGACCGTGTTATGTTTCCAATTCAAGATAGTCGTGGTCGGGTTATTGCCTTTGGCGGGCGCATCACGACGACAGGTGAGCCTAAATATCTCAACTCACCGGAAACGCCATTGTTTCACAAAGGACGGCAGTTGTATGCTCATAATATGGCAGTCTCAACTGTCAGATCAGGTCAACAGTTTGTTGTTGTCGAAGGATACATGGATGTAATTGCTTTGTTTCAAGCGGGAATTACAGTGGCGGTGGCACCTCTTGGGACAGCTTTAACAGCTGAACAAATTTCACTAATGTGGCGGACGTGTAAGAATCCCATCTTGTGTTTTGATGGGGATAATGCAGGGCGTAAGGCAGCTCAACGGGCAGCAATGGTTGCCTTAGAAGTTTTAAAGCCTGGTTTTACCATTGAGTTTAGCTTTATGGTTGCGGGCGAAGACCCCGATTCCTTTTTAAAAAAGAACTCTTCAGCTGATATGCGGGATTTATTACGTCATACAACATCGTTGACAGATGTCTTATGGCAAGTCTTTATGGATGGTCGTAGTTTAGTAAACCCCGAGGATAAAGCTAAGGCCCGACAAGATTTGGTACAGCTATCCTATAAAATTAATGATCCGGAAGTCCGTCATTTTTATCTTCAGGATCTGAATGGAAAACTTCAACGTGCCATGGCACAGAAAACTAAGGAGAATATGCAGGCTCAAAAAGTCTTAATTCATCAGGGGGTAAAACCGGACCTAATGAAAAAAATTACGGACGGGCAGAAAATATTATTGGCAACATTAATAAATCACCCCACATTACTAGCAGAGGTGGCCGAACAGTTGATGTCTCTGGAAATTGTCGATGAAAAACTTGATGCAATTCGTAATTTTTTGTTAGACATTTCAGCCGAAGATCACCATAAATATAATAACATAGTTTCATTACTGTGCGATTCAGGACACGCTAACTTTGTCGATCAAGAAATGACACAAAGCCTTTACATGCGGGCAAGATTTGCACACACTAGTTCTGAGATTGATCAGGCGAGATCCGGTTGGCAAGAAATATGGCGATTCCTTGAGCGGAATAGTCAGCTTAAAAGTGCTGCTGACGAGGTTTCTCTTGAGTTAAAAACTGAATTAAATCAACGTTCATGGCAGAGTTTGCAGTCAGTGAAGCGACAGCAAACCCAGCTAACTTAAGCAAAGGGGCAATAAGTAGTATGGCTAGTAAAAGTACTCAAACCAACGATCTTTCTGAAACTCTTGATGAAATTCCTTTGATTGAATTAAGCAAATCTAATCCGGCCCTTAAGCGGTTACTCAATCGTGGGAAGACTCGTGGTTATATCACTTATGACGAGCTAAACGAAGCACTTCCACAAGATCAACTTTCATCTGATCAAATTGATGAATCCATGAACATGATCTCTGAAATGGGGATCAGTATTGTTGATGGGGATGATGTTGAGGAAGGGGCTCTCGACTCGCAATTTACACGTCGTGACTTCGAAGATTTCGAAGAAGAATCCGAAGAAGAAGATACATTATCTGGTCGCACAGATGATCCTGTCCGCATGTATTTGCGTGAGATGGGGAACGTTGAGTTGCTGACCCGTGATGGCGAAATTAATATTGCTAAACGCATTGAGTCCGGTAAGGAAATGTTGTTGGGCGGTATGTGTGAAAGCCCATTGACGGCGCGAACATTTGATATGTGGCGTGAAGACCTTGAGGCTGGTAAGATGTTGTTGCGTGAAATCATCTCAATCGATACGAGTGGTGGTTTTGATGAAGAAGAAGGCATGGCTGACGTCGAAGAAGATGACAGCGATAATAGTTCTTCCGAGGCCAGCGAGAGTGGTGAAGCTTCAACGGACGCGCCTCAGAGTCAACCCTTGTCAGCTTTTGAACAGGTTATGCTTCCAAAAGTTATTAACTTGTTGGAAAGTTATACCCAGACTTATTCTGAATTTTGGGAACATCACCAAGAGATGATTGCTAAGGGCAAATCTGGTGAAAAGATTGCAGCTGACGATAAGTATAAGAATTTAAAACTATCCTTGATTGGAATTGTTGATGAATTAAAACTGAACCCGAATAGCGTTGAGTTTTTGTTGAACCTGCACAACAAAATGAATCGTATTGTTGCGAACCTAGAGCGCAACTTAATGGCCAATGCAGATGCTTGTGGTGTTAAGCGTGAAAAGTTTTTTGACTTTTTGACCGATGTTGATTTTGACGATGCTTGGGCGGAAAAACTAAAATCTCAATCCGGTAAAGGGTGGGATAAGTTTCTTGAAAAGCATTCAAAGGATATTGATGATCTTGTTGAAACTGTCAAAGAAATCGAAGAAGATACGAGTTTGAAGTTTTCAGAATTTCGCCGTATTGTCACTGTTATTCAACGCGGTGAACGTGAATCGTCACGAGCAAAAAAAGAAATGATTGAAGCGAACCTTCGCTTGGTTATCTCGATTGCCAAAAAATACACAAACCGTGGTTTGCAATTCTTGGATTTGATCCAAGAAGGTAATATTGGGTTGATGAAAGCTGTTGATAAATTTGAATATCGTCGTGGATACAAGTTCTCAACCTATGCGACATGGTGGATCCGTCAGGCGATTACACGCTCAATTGCTGACCAAGCACGGACTATTCGTATTCCGGTTCACATGATTGAAACCATCAATAAAATGGTTCGCACATCGCGTCAAATGATGCACGAAATTGGTCGTGAGCCAACACCGGAAGAACTCTCTGAAAAGTTGGCTATGCCCCTTGAAAAGGTTCGTAAGGTAATGAAAATTGCTAAGGAACCAATTAGTTTAGAGACACCGATTGGGGACGAAGAAGACAGTCATTTGGGTGATTTTATTGAAGATAAAAATGCGATTCTTCCTGTGGAATCGGCTGTTCAAAGTAATCTTCGTGAAACAACGACTCGGATATTGGCAACGTTAACGCCACGCGAAGAACGTGTTCTTCGGATGCGTTTTGGGATTGGTATGAACACCGACCATACCTTAGAAGAAGTAGGGCAACAGTTTGCCGTGACGCG
The DNA here is from genome assembly GCA_019636055.1 of Candidatus Paracaedibacteraceae bacterium. NCBI lineage: Bacteria > Pseudomonadati > Pseudomonadota > Alphaproteobacteria > Holosporales > Candidatus Paracaedibacteraceae > Candidatus Paracaedibacteraceae bacterium. Next base: position 532,433 of record JAHBYH010000001.1, on the reverse strand, counting down.
TGAACGTATTCGTCAGATTGAAGCTAAAGCGCTTCGTAAACTTAAGCATCCTAGTCGTTCCCGTAAATTGCGGAGTTTCTTGGATACGTAATCAAAAAAGGCTAGAGAAATCTAGCCTTTTTCATTTTTGTGGGGTGGAGTTGACTTCATTGCCATAAGGTTGTTATCGTACAGATAGAACTTCTTATCGTTGATCAATCTTATTGTGAAATTAATCCCAAACCTTAGTATTCGATTGTTGATCCAATTTATTCTTATTGGGGTCTATTCCGTCGCTGTCTCAAATGATAATTCCGGAATGATCACTCAAAATGTTGCTCGACAGATTGAGGATATTAATAAATCTCGACAAAAAATTGAAGAACGAATCAATCTTAGGCACTCCTTTCTTGAAAGCCATTTAAAAACACTTTCCTCAATCAATGTGGCGCGCTATCGCATGGATACAAAACAGCTTTTTGATAGCTTTGAGCAAGTGCAGTCTATTTGGCAAGAACTCGTTAAGCGGTCTTTTTCTAGTATATCCTCTCAATTTTTACAAGATGACTTGCCTAATATTAAATCCCAACTTTTATTGTTGAACTCAAATAACCCTGAAACAATAGCATTATCGAAAAGAATCGATCGATTTGATTTCTGGCTGGATTCGCAATTGGAATTAGATCAAAACTTGTATAATCGTGTTTTGCTTTTGTCTGGTAAGGTTCGATCTAAATTGTATCAAGAGTTGACTCAACGGAATGTGTATCCGATTCGAAAATACAGCAAGAAATACTTTTTAAATGTATCAGACGAAATTCGTGTTATCCCAACGCGGTGGGCTGCAACCATTGTTAGTAAAGTTTACGATTGGAAACGGAATATAGCTCAAGGCTGGCGTGGGATGAAATCTATTTTTTCCGAAGCCGGTGTCCTTGCGTTAATCTTATACATGATTTTCTTTACGTATCGACGATTTGAAAGGCTATCAGAGCTCTTAGAAAACTGGGTTTCAAAACAAACTGATGCGTGGGGCATGAAAAGCCGTTATGTTCGATTCACATTGTATCTGGTGTATCGATCCATTCCGTGGTTTTTGGTGATTACAGCCGGGTATATCTCGAAAAAACTGATTAAATTTACGACAGTTGATGAATTGTCAGAGTTGATTGATCTTGTCATTTACTATTTTTACTATCGATGGTTTCTTGCTCTTGTAACTTATGGCAGTACGCGTTTGCGTGTTGATAATATTATCTCCTTTTCCTATGAATTTTATAAGAAACTCTTAAACTCAATTAAACACTTAAGCTTAACTTTCCTTATTTATTTTATGGTTTTGAAGGCTATTGATTCTGTTGTTGGCAAGGCCTTGGTTTACGAATTATCGGAAACACTTTTTATTCTGATTATTACTGTGTTACTTGTTTGGGAAATTTATCTATGGCGTGAGAGTATCGCTTCTGCGTATGATAAACTGGTCAGCCAGTCCATGGTTTTTAAAAAACTTTCTTGGAATAATCAGTTTGCGATATATTTTTTACCCTATTTGCAACTAGTTTTGCTTTGCTGTGGTTTGGGGTTATCCCTCTTTGCGCGTTTGGCTTCCGGAACCAAGGTGGGCGCTAGGTTATCCTCTCAAATTTTTGTTCACCGAGCAAAAATGGTGGCTCGTTTGAGTCAAGACCAAGAAGGACAAGAGCGATTAAGTGACGATGTTTTGCAGAATATTCTCGAACCGGGTACCGAACGGTTGTTTGCTGTTGATACCCCTGAGATTGACACGATATATGGGCGAATATTAGCGTGGGATCGGGGCGAAGAAGCACTCTCTTCAGTGTGTTTAACGGGAGAACGCGGCGCAGGGGCAACAACTGTTATTGACGAAATTGTGCGTCGTTGCACTCATTTGCGACAGGTAGTTGTAAATGTCCGTGAAAAATATGTCAACATGGATGATCTTTTGAAAGATATCACTGTGGCCGATTATGATAAGGGTCAAACGCTTCGCGAAATTTTCAAGAGTCCTGACACTGCTATTGAAAAAACAATACTTGTGATTGATAACCTTCATAACATGTTTTTGTCCTATCCCGGCGGGTTTAAGCTTCTAGAGGAAATTCTATCCTTTGCGAGTAAAAAACATGATCGTGTTTTTCTCATGTTGACCTGTAACAGTCGTTCTTTTGATTATATCCGAAAGATTAGTTCCAAAGCCCCTGTAGGCGATGCAGTAATTGAGATTCAATCATGGGATATCAACTATATTAAGCGCATTATCCAATTCAGAGCCGAGCGAAGTCAGGTTGAGTATTCTTTTGAGGATTTGGGGCTTGCTTTAGGCGTTGATAATGATTTGTCTGTTGTTGAGAATCGGTACTATCAAGCTCTTGCGCTCAAATCGCATGGTATACCTCGATTGGCTTTGTTGTACTGGGCGAAATCCCTTTATCGCGTTTCGGGGGATACTATTTATATGGTTGGATTGCCAGATGATATTTCTCAGGATGATATTCGTCGGTTAACTTATATTCATTGGTCTTTGTTGTCATGGATTATGCGACATCAAAAAATGTCACTAAATTCTTTGTGTCAGCTTGGTATGTGGCCAGAGTCTGATGTGCGTTATTATTTGTATGATTTATTCAAGCGTGGGTTCATTGAAGAGATGGAATATCATTTTTTCCAGATTGAAAGCACGTTTTATTGGGACTGTTTATCCACTTTAAGGCGATTGAATTTAATTAATGACTGAAAGTTTAGATTATGCCACGGTTTTATCCGAAATATTTAGGGTTGAGAAGATCACAACTCTGATTGTTTTGTTCATTGTTTTGTATGGGATCATTCATGTTCTGAAAAAGGTCGGACGGCAATTATCCGCCAGATTCCCGCGTAATAAAAATACGATTCTCCAGATATCGGCATTGATTAATTTTGCAATCAGTATGGTCGGGACTGGATCTATTTTATACTGGGGGTTAAAGCCGTCACGGGAAGTTATATTGGCTGTCTTAGGAAGTGCGTCGGTTGCAGTTGGGTTATCTTTGAAAGAAACCGTTGCTTCTTTAATTTCTGGTATTACTATTATTCTCGATCCCCCCTTTCGGATTGGGGATCGTATTTATTTTCATCAACACTATGGTGAAGTAAAAAATATTGGATTACGTTCTGTTAAAATTATGACCATTGACAACCAAATTGTTACAATTCCAAATTCTAGTTTTACAACGGATGTTGTTATATGTCAGAACCCCAATAAAAACCACTTAAATGTTGTTACACCCTTTTTCTTAAATGTTGCAACAGACGTTGAATTAGCTACTGCAATTCTCAAAGAGGTTGTTGTGACGAGTCCGTATGCTCATCTAGGTGAAATTATTGAGGTTCTCGTCGAACATGTGACATTTGCAGATGTTGTGGCTGCTAAGTTTTTAGTCAAGGCTCATGTAACCAATGCAACTTTTGAACGTGTATTCCAAACAGATATTTATAATCGCGGGATTAAGGAATTAATTAAAAATGGAATAAGTACGGCATTTCTCTATAAACCAGAGCACCCAAAATTGTTGAAATCCGCCTAAGAATTGGCTTTTGACAGGCTGAGCCGTATGTTGGTATTATAAGTTAAAATAGTTGAAAATTTTACGAAAGTGTCTGACTTTGACGAAACGTTCTGCCCTTAAAATTGTTGGTGCTATTATTGTTGTTTTATCCGTGTTGATTGTTTTTGAATATGCCCATCAGGGGTACATCAATGACATGTCGATTCAGCCTGTCAATCGTTTTAGTGCGCCGGACCTCGAGGCTCCTGAGCCAACAGGCCGTCCTCCTGTTTTTCTTGTGACGTATGCTGCCGGTGGCGAACAATATTTTCGAAACCAAAATGCGGTGAACCAATTTGCGGTTAACAAAGGGATTGATTTTATCTTGAATTATCGCAAATCCCACATTGATGTTAAATTTTTTGATAAAAACCGAGAAATTTTCAATGAAAAAGTTGGTGCCGGCATGTGGGTTTGGAAACCCTATGTGATCTTGAGGACGTTAGAATCTGCCCCTGAGGGGTCTATCGTTTTATATCTGGATTCAGCGTTTAAAATCAGGAAGCCCGTTCCTCGGTTTTTGGACCAACTGGGGGATAAAGATATTATGCTCGTACAAGATCAAGATCGATTGAATGGCGCCTATGTTAAAGGGGATACGTTTCATTTAATGAATTGTATGGAGGATAGCTGTCGTCAAAGCTCCCATATTTGGAGTGCTTTGATTGTTATTCGTAATTCTCCCCAAAGCCGAAAGATAATAAAACAATGGTTAGAGGCCTGTGAGAATATTGAGATCTTATCAGGGACCGGCATGAAATATGTTCCGAACTTTCCTGAGTATAAGTGGCATCATTATGATCAGTCAGTTTTAAGTTTAGTCTATTATAAAAATCGGGATGCCATTAAGCTGGTCCGTTATGATGATGTCGATAAGTATTTTATTTGGTTCCATAGAAAAGCGGGACGACATTCGCAACTTAAACCATGGTATACAGTTTACGGTGCGGAGCCTGCTATTGCAACTGGTGATGGTTATAAGAAATTATCCTCTTGGGCTTTGCTCAATTTAACCCCTCTGGTCTATATTCGCAAGCTGCTGAATAAGGATTGGGATGTTGGGGGATAATTATGGTATAGCCATTCCATTTGAGCCTTGGACGCCTGCTTCCAAACTCAACGTGAACAACTAGCTATAGAACGCTACAAGATAAACCGAGTGTGTTTTGGTTTTTCTTGTTTTTTCTTAAAAATGCCTTTGCTTTTAGGTTGGTAGGAGGCCAGTTGTATTTTTATGATATCTTCAGGATGTAATCTGCATTGACTAAGATCTAATTTTTTAAGTTTTGGGCACTGTCTGATAATTGTAGCAAGTTCGGCGCCAAGCCCCATTATGTTCTCATAGGCAAGGGATACGGTTTCCAGAGTTGAAAGGGATGCAATCTCACGCAATAAAGGAAGACGAAGATCAGGGGGAATTTGGGTGAATGTCAGGTTTAGGTTCTGTAATCCTTTAAGTGTTGGCAACGTTACGATGAGCGTTTCTACAGTTTTTTTTGATAGAGAAATACCGTGTAAGTCAAGCGACCTTAGATTCCCGTTTAGCCTTAAGTTGCCAATAACATCTGTGAATTCATCTGTGGCAAAGAAATTCCCGGATAAATTAAGTTCTCTAAGCTCAGGATTATTCAGTGTAATCAGAGCGAGTTGTTCCGTGGCTTTTTTACATAATTCATTACTTCTAAGGTCAAGGACTCTTAGATCATGGCGTTGACTTAAGGCGTGCAATAAGGGGAGTGAGTTGCTGTCGCTGAGTTGACAGAACGGGATTGAAACCATATGGACGCTATTCTTGTTTGCAATCATTTTGCCGATGGCTTCGGCATCATATGATGATAGAGGGTGATGCCAAATTTCAAAAGTGACGTTATCTGGTTTAGCAAATTCGTTCAGTTGGGCATATAAAGGGTTTTGGTGGAGGGTAATGTCTTGAGCGTAACTCAGCCATGGAGAAATAAGGAGCAATAATCCAAGTAGCATGTATACCTCCTGGCAATATTATTACTTTATTTAATTTTATCAGATATTTTTATTATAACCAAGGAGGTGTTAATGAAATATAAATGTGGAATCTTGATGAGGCAGGAAGTGCCCCTCCGACAACGGAAGTGGGATCAAAACCCGCTCATTGCAGAGAGTCTATACCATTCCAATAACATGACGCACATCGCTCATATGAGCTGACGCCAGCTCATTGGCTCGGCCCGCACCACGTTTCAGGATAGCATCGAGTTCACCCTTGTCAGTTAGGTACTGACGCATTTTATCCCCCATGGGAACAATGGTTTCTGCCATCAGCTCTGCTAATTTCTGTTTGAACGGGGCAAAGTTGGCGCCAGAAAATTCTTGGCAAACGGTATCTGGTGACATGTTTGCAAGAGTTGCGTAAATATTCACAAGATTCTGTGCCTCGGGGCGGTTATCTAGGTCGTTAAATTTTTCAGGTAGGGGGTCCATGTCCGTTTTTGCTTTACGAATCTTTTGGGTAACAGCATCGGCAGTATCAAGAAGTTCGATACGGGAATATTCAGAAATATCTGATTTACTCATTTTAGATGTCCCATCTCTTAAGCTCATGACGCGGGTTGCGGCCCCTAAAATCATGGGTTCCGGGATCGGGAATAAGTCTTCACCGAAACGTCGATTAAAGGCGCCGGCAATGTCGCGTGCCAATTCAAGATGTTGTTTTTGATCTTCACCAACAGGAACATGAGTGGCTTTATATAGCAAAATATCAGCGGCCATCAGAACAGGGTAGGCATACAATCCAAGACATGCTAAATCTTTGTGCTTGCCAGCCTTTTCTTTGAATTGGGTCATGCGGTTGAGCCACCCCAGTGGTGTAATACAGCTAAAAATCCAAGATAATTCAGTATGAGCAGGCACATGGCTTTGAGCAAAAATGGATGATTTTGCAGGATCTATCCCTGCCGCTAAATAAGCAGCTGCAATCGTATACGTATTTTCTTTTAAATCTTCTGAGGCGTCAAGAGTTGTGAGTGCGTGCATGTCAACAATACAGAACAGGTTTTCTTGCGATTGGTGTTGCATGGTGACCCAGTTGCGGATTGCTCCTAAATAGTTTCCTAAATGAATCCCGCCCGTGGGGCGTACACCTGATAAAATACGCTGCATTGCTCTAGTCCTGCGTTATGAATTATGGAAATTATACGTGTTTTTGATGTGAAATAAAATAGCTTTGCCTCAGAAAATAAACTGTAAGCTGATGCTTATTGTCAACTTTTTCTAAACTGGTTATAGGTTGCTTGCACATTTTACGCCTTATACTTTTGGCCAATCACCGGGTTTTTTCTTTATAAGGTAACGTTATTACCCTAGTTTTACAATCAACTGATCTCTTGTAAGGTTATCCCCATTGTTTACGAGTATTTCACTAACAATACCTTCTTTGGGGGATTTTAAAATATTTTCCATTTTCATGGCTTCGATAATAACCAGTGGGTCGCCTCGTTTTACGTGTTGTCCTTGCTGTATTGGCAGGGCAATAACAGTCCCTGGCATAGGTGCCTTGATGATATTTTGATCCTCAATTCCTTTATTGAAATTAAGATGCTGAACTTTTTCCCAATGACGGCTGTCAATAACTTTGACCTGACGGGTTATGCCTTTAAGCGTTAAATGAAGTGTTTGATCGTGATTGAAAGCTTGGCAGACATATGTTTGACCGTTAGTGTCTAACTCAAATAGATTCGGTTTTTTTATCCAATTAAAATTAGCGTTAGGGTGTTGATCTTTATGGATTATTTGATCCAAAATGACAGTCTGGCTTGTTGCTGTCCCATGATAGGCAAGAGCTGCTTGGATAAAAATACAATCTAATAGTTGATTTTGAGTCAGGGATTCAAGGTTTTGTTCAATATAATGGGTATGGTATTGCCCGGAAAGAACCGCCGGATCTTGTAATAAACGAACCAGAAAATCTTGATTTGTTGTTATGCCCCGAATAATACAGCGGGAAAGAAAGTCTGTAAGAGCATCGATTGCTTGTGATCGATTAGACGCATGGGCAATAACTTTTGCAATCATTGGGTCGTAATAAATAGAAATAGTGTCGCCTTCGGTAAATCCTGTGTCAATTCGGATTGTGGTGCTCTCGGGCCAATAAAAATCAATCAGTCGACCGGCACTGGGTAAAAATCCTTCGGCTGCATCTTCGGCATAAAGACGTACTTCAATGGCGTGTCCTGACGGTTTTATATCAGGTTGCGTGAAGGTTATCTTTTCCCCATCTGCGATGCGGATCATCCATTCCACAAGGTCAATCTGATTAACCGCTTCTGTTACGGGATGTTCAACTTGTAAGCGGGTATTCATTTCAAGAAAGAAAAATTCTTCGTTGGGAGAGACAATAAATTCAACAGTTCCTGCAGATGTATATCCGACTTGTTTTGCTAAAGCAACCGCTTGGTTAGCCATTTTTTGGCGAATCTCGTTTGAGACAAACGGGCTTGGTGTTTCTTCGACAACTTTTTGATGGCGACGTTGCAACGAACAATCTCGTTCACCTAAGTGGATAACGTTTCCGTAATTATCTGCTAGGATTTGAATTTCGATATGACGGGGTGTTTCAATGTATTTCTCGATAAAAACGCGGTCGTCGCCAAAGGCAGATAAAGCTTCGCTCTGAGCACGCTCAAGCCCCTCGGCTAGACCTGAGTCATCATAGACAACCCGCATTCCTTTGCCCCCACCACCAGCGGCTGCTTTTAAGAGGATAGGATACCCTGCTTGGCGTGCGAAATCTTGGGCTTGGGTTATGGCTGTTATTGGCGTTGTGCTGCCCGGGACAAGGTTAACGCCTGCTGATTCAGCCAGCGCTTTTGCCTCTAATTTATCCCCCATTTGTTGAATTACTTGAGGTGTTGGTCCGATAAAGCGTAATCCTGCATCCTGTACAGCCTGAGCAAATTCAGCTTTTTCAGATAAAAAACCATATCCAGGATGAATAGCATCTGCCTTGCTTGTTTTTGCAATTTCAATGATCTTGTTGATATTGAGATAACTTTCCTTTGAGGGGGCTGCTCCTAAACAGTAAGCTTCATCCGCCATATCAACGTGGGGTAATAGTTTATCGATATCACTATAGATAGCAACAGTTTTAAGCCCCATGATTTTTGCTGTTTTAATGATTCTGCAAGCAATTTCACCACGGTTAGCGATCAAAATCTTTTTCATGGGATTATCCTGTGTCGATGTGCGATAGGTCGGCCAGCGGGCGGGTGAGGGGTGTTAATGTGAAGAGCATCTTTAGCGGTTCTAAGGTTTTGTGGTCAGAGGTTCCACCTCTCCCACAAGGGGAGAGGTGAAAAAATTACTCAGACTTCTTAGATTTTTTTTCCTTGGATTCATCAACAGCAGCTTTATATTGTTCGTCTTCCCATTCTTTTGACAAGAACGGGAAATAATCGCTGAGTTGTGGGAAAAGACCCAGACGTATTCCTTTGATAATGGATACAGCGCCCAAAGAAATTAAAACCCATAAGGGCCAAAAGGCACCACCAGTTGTCAGCCAAATGAGAAAGCAAACGATAACGACAACGCCATGGATGACAAGGCTTGTATAGTAATCCCGTAATTCACGAATGCGTTCTTTAATTTCTTCTTCATGATGTGCCATAAGTTTCCTCCTTTATAGCGGTATATTATCATGTTTTTTCCATGGGGTCATAATCTGCTTATTTTGCAGCATCTCCAAGGATCGTACAATTTTTGTGCGCGTATCTTGGGGTAAAATGACCTCATCAATGTAACCAAGTTTAGCAGCAATGTACGGATTTGCAAACTTATCCTGGTAACTATTGGTATGAGTATCAATTTTTTCAGAGTCACTAATATCTTTGCGGAAAATAATTTCAACGGCTCCTTTGGCGCCCATAACGGCAATTTCTGCCGAAGGCCAAGCGTAATTGACATCGGCGCCGATGTGCTTAGAGCTCATGACATCATAGGCACCGCCATAGGCTTTGCGGGTAATAACCGTAATTTTAGGAACTGTTGCCTGGGCAAAAGCAAATAGGAGTTTTGATCCATGTGTGATGATGCCATTTTTTTCTTGGTCAACACCCGGCAAAAAGCCTGGGACATCAACAAATGTGATGATCGGAATATGAAAGCAATCACAAAAACGCACGAATCGCGCAGCTTTTCGGGATGCGCTGATATCTAAGCAACCAGCCAATACCATTGGTTGATTAGCGACAATCCCAACATTTTGGCCATTGATATGGCAAAATCCCGTTATGATGTTTTCAGCCCAATCTTTGTGGATTTCAAAAAACGCCCCATCATCGGCGATTTTGAGGATGAGTTCTTTCATATCATAGGGATGTTGCGGGTTTTCAGGTATAAGTTTATTAAGTGACGGGATGGGCGTTGCAGCGGTCGGTTGTTGCGGGGCTGGTTGAGGGCGATTGTTTTGCGGGATAAAATTCATCAGGCGTCGAATTTCCATTAGGGCATCATAATCATTCCTAAATCGCCCATGCACGACACCAGACTGGCTCGTGTGAACATTAGCGCCGCCTAGGTTTTCTGATGTGACGATTTCGCCCGTGACAGTTTTAACCACGTCAGGGCCAGTCACGAACATATACGATGTGTCTTGGACCATAAAGGTAAAGTCGGTCATGGCAGGGGAGTAGACAGCGCCACCGGCACAGGGGCCCATGATAAGGGATATTTGTGGGATAACACCGGATGCAATAACATTGCGTTTGAAGACCTCGGCGTATCCGCCCAAGGATAAAACACCCTCTTGAATGCGGGCCCCCCCTGAATCATTAAGTCCAATGACAGGAGCGCCAACGTCCATAGCTTTATCCATGATTTTACAAATTTTCATGGCGTGCATTTCGCTGAGGCTGCCCCCCATGACGGTAAAGTCTTGAGAAAAGACAAAGACGAGTTGTCCGTTAATTTTTCCATGACCTGTAATGACCCCGTCGCCAAGATATTTCTGTTGGTCGAGACCAAAATCATGGCTGCGATGTTCAACAAAACGATCCCATTCTTCAAACGAGTCCGGATCAAGGAGTATGCTGATCCGTTCGCGAGCTGTTAATTTGCCGCGTCGGTGTTGAGCTTCCATACGATCAGCACCGCCACCGAGTTCTGATTTTTCTAAGTGTTCTTTGAGTTTAGCTGTGGCTTCACGCATGACGTACCCCTTTTGTTTATCTATAGTTTATCAGAAATTATAGATAATAAAAGGGGGGATGTCGCATCTAAGAATGAATTTTATAAGATCATCATTCCTTTCAGAATTTCTGTTGCTTGATCTCGGGAATAGCCACCGTCGAGCATGAGTTTGTCAAGCATGGCGTCAGTGTTTTTTGCATCCATGCCCTTAATGATGTTGCCCCCTTTGATAATATCTCCCTCATTCACAGTATAGTTTTGGCGATGCGCACACTTGTCCAGATCACTTTGGATATACCGTGATTTAAAATCAAGAGACAAACATTCAGGTTTCTTTAATTGTTGTCCGAGTTGATGAACGCGATCACCAATTGCTGAGAGACATTGACTTAACCCGCGTTGACCTGCGCCAATATTCGGAAACCACTGACAATTAAGTAATTTGATCGCATTATCTGCTTTTTCCATGACGTCAGTCCCGTGGGATAATAGCGTATCAAGCTGGATTTGTAGTGTTTCTAGCGTATTTAAAAGTTTGTTGATGGACTCTCTGAGGCGTTTTGAATCTCGTTGATAGCGACTGTCAGAATCAAAATTATTCATCCGTTCCTCTAGATCACTAATACCTCTGTTTAAGTTGCCGAGAAGGGCTTTTAATGTGTTAACATCCTTAGCAAGGTTAGGATTTTCTTGCGGAACTGTACTGATCATAATCGATGTTGTCATCAAAGACATGACGGCTGTGACCATATCGTTCATTTTTGTGAGACTAAGTAGATAGTGTACCCAGCCTTCCTGAATTTGAGTTAGTTTACTGCTCAGTTCATCATAATTTTTTTGTGTTTCATCGCGTCGGGCTTTTAATGATTGAATCTGCTGGCGACGTTTTTCGATCCAAGATGTTTGAAAAGTCGTTAACTTTTCTATAGCACTTGCTAAATCTCTTTTTGTAAGTTTTAGTTGATTGATGATACTGTTTGAGGATCTGACGGTTTTATCGGCTGTTGCTAATCCTGTCTGAGCCAAAATACCGGTTTGTAACTGATTAACTAAAAAGCCAAGTTGAATCTGGGGAGATACGGGCCTTCCCTGTTGTATATCCTTAACACATTGCATGTGTCCGGAAGCTAACCAAGGATAGCATGACGGGAATTGATCTTGTGTTTTTTTGGGGATAGGGTCGAGAGCCCAGCGAGCACATTTTTCTATATTGGACTGAGTTAAGTTACCTAATCCTGTAATATATGGACATCCTAATGCGGTAATATCTGTGCGTGTATTTGTAAGGGTAATTTTACTACGAGGGGCTAGAGCTTGGAGTGATGTTTTTGCTAGGCCTTCTTCGAGTATTTTAGTGTTATAGACTTCCCGTTGGGATTTTATTGGCTCATCAATTGAATTTTGTGAGGGTTGCCCCCTTGTACAGAAATTTATGACAGCATTTGCGCCGCGTGAAATTGCCTCGGTAAATCCTTTGCCGATGTTGCAAACTTTAGCAAAAACACCTTGTTTGTCATGGACTCTTAATATTGCTTGATCAACTTCAAAGTTTGGGTATTTAGTTTCTAGTATTTTCAACGCTTGTTCCATGGGGGCGGATAGAATTTGACTCTTCATGAATTGACGGGCCAGAATTCGATCTCGTGTTGCTGTATCGATGACTTGGCGTAAAGCAGATTGGATGTGTTTTGGGTCAATCTGCAGTACAAAAGTTGATCCCGGAATTTGATTTAACAGGTAGAGTGCGAACTCTTTTGCTTTATCCGTCAGTGATTTTTGAACCATGGCGATGACAATATCTTGTATTTTATCAGCACCACCTTCCTGCATCAGTGCATCTGTCAATTCAGTGTTATCCTGTTCTAAAACGTAAGTTTGATCAAGAATGCTGTTTAGGTGGGCTCTGGCGAGATCGATGATTGTTGACAGTTGTTTGTCAAGAGATCTTAGTTTTTCACGAAGCGGTTCTAGACTGGTCTGGTAATCTTTATAAGCTTGTTGAAGTTGATTTTCTTGGCGTTGCCTATCAACGGTGGCTCTGGATGTGTTTGCCATGCCTGTTCGTTCCTGCGATGATAAATCCTGTAAAATCCGACGATTTTCCTCGAGATCTAAGAGGATCCTCAAGGGGGTTCTTTTTGATTGTGCTATGGTTGAAATCTGTGCTTTTCCTTGAGTAACACTTTTTGCACATGCTAGATACGCATCTAATGGGCGTGACGGATCAATGGCTTGTTTTTTAGAGCGTGCTCCGGGAATGATAATGGGTTGACATTCTTCATTTTGAATCGGCGGATTTTTTGTTAATGCTTGAACAAAGCAAGCTATCATGTTGGGATCATTGGTTTGCCCGATATCTCTAATGGCCGGGCAATTTGCTGTTTTGACTGCAGTTTTTAGTGACGCTAACGAGTCTGTTGAAACTGTGAATAAGCGAGCTCTTAGTTTTTGCTGTAGTTGTTTGATGAGTTTATCCCGAGCAATTATATGCTTTTTGATTTCTCTTGATAGGTTTTGGATTGTGGTGTCAGTAATTTGATCTTTCCAATTGGCGATCAAATCAGCATTAGCTTGTATGATTGCCTCTGAGGTTTTGTTATAACGCTTAATGAGCTCTTCATTATAATCCTCAAGGAGTTTATTCTTAAGATCTATAAGGTTTTTTGCAAGAATGGCGTAACGCTTTGACCACGTTGCAACGAAATCAATAAGTTTCTTTTGCCGCTTTAATCTACGTTGAGCATCTTTATAGTCTTGTGTTCGTTTGTCCATGCGATTTTGTAGGTCATTCCGAAGACCAATATAATCGCGACGGATATTATCAAGTCGTTGGTCAAATTCTTGCCTTAGCTGTTCAATTTGATCATCTTCAAGGCGTATTTGGCGCCGTAGTTCTTGTAAATCCATAGTATTAATTGCGGTAGTTGCTTGTTTGCGTTGCTCGGTTACGGCATCTCTTGCGTCTTGTAAGGCTAGGAGATTCTTCAGCGTTGGTGTTGTGGGGCGATTCCACGGAAGATAATCACTGAATTTAGCAAAGGAGGAGCCTGTCATTAGGGCTAGTAAAATCAAAAATTTGACCATGATATATCGCCTATAGGTACGAGTGTACTAAAAAGGTTATAGGAGATTGTTTAAAAAATAGTTAAAAATCAAGAGATTGGTAATGCTCTGCAGGTGTCAGCCCACCTAGACGATCTTGTAGGATCGGTCTAAAAGAGGGGCGAGACTTGATCCGCATATACCAATCCTTAGCTACTTCATGATTGTCCCAAGGAACATCGCCAAGGTAATCAATGGCGGATAAGTGAGCCGCTGCTGCTAAATCTGCCAAGGATAAATCATCGCCTGCTAGCCATTTGCGACGATCAATAAGCCATGAAATATAGTCAAGGTGATAATTGATCATTGATTTTGCTTGTCGGATAGCCTGGGAGTTTGTTGGGCCAGCTTCACGCATAAAGCGACGGAGTGTTTTTTCGAAAATGAGAGGCAGGCTGACTTCATGGGCAAATTTGCCGTCAAACCAAGCGGCGAGCCGTCGAACTTCGGCGCGGTGGGCAACCCCATTGCCAATCAGAAGGCGTTCGGGATAGGCTTCTTCTAAGTATTCACATATAACACTGCTGTCGGCTAGGACGGTTCCGTTTAAGTCAACAAATACTGGGACTTGACCCGCGGGATTCATGGTCAAAAAGGCTTCGCGACGTTCCCAAAAGCGTTCAATTTCAACATCAAAATCAAGGCGTTTTTCCCCTAAGACAAGGCGAATTTTTCTTGAGAATGGACACAGCATGTAATGATACAACGTGCGCATAAAACACCCTTAACGTAGCCCTGTAAAAATGATACAGTTGACGAAATTAACCCTATTGAGTTTATTATGTCTTATTTTGAAATTTTTGTCTTGAGTTTAATTCAAGGATTGACTGAATTTTTGCCTGTTTCATCATCAGGTCATTTGATTTTAGTACCTAAATTGTTGGGATGGCAAGATCAGGGCCTTGATATGGATGTGGCTGTTCATATAGGGACATTGATTTCTGTACTTATTTACTTTAGGCAGGATGTTCTTGAGCTCCTGTCGCATTTTTTTGGCTATGTTTTTTCGGGTTTTTCTCGTCAAAAGTTAACACCTGAAACGCGGTTAGGGCTGATTATTATTGTGGCAACGCTTCCTGCTGTCTTCATTGGGTTTGGACTTAAGAAAATGGGGATGGACTTTGTTCGCAGTACATATTTAATTGCCGGAACAAGTATATTTTTTGGTATGCTTATGTGGGTAGCAGACCGTCGGCCTCAACTTTTAGGGCTTGATAAAGTCGATTGGACAAAAGGATTTGTCATTGGTCTGGCTCAGGCTATTGCGCTAATCCCAGGGACAAGTCGTTCGGGGATTTGCATGACGGCGGCGCGATCTTTTGGGTTCGATCGCGTCACGAGTGCTCGGTTTGCCTTTTTGCTATCAATTCCGGCAATTTTAGGCGCAGGTGTTCTTTCCTGTGTTGATGCGATCAAAGATGGACATCCGATTATTATGGGTGACCTGGTCTTAGGAGTGGTGCTCTCATTCCTGTTTGGTTTGACAGCTATTCACTTTTTTATTCGGTTTTTAACAAAACATGGTTTGATGGTTTTTTCTGTTTACCGAATCATTTTAGGGATTTTACTCCTGATCTTTGCTTAGAACTGTAATGCCCGGTAGTTTTTTCCCCTCAAGCCATTCTAGGAATGCTCCGCCTGCAGTTGAGGTGTAGGTGAATTGCTCTTCTGCCCCAGCTTTTTTTAGACAGGCAAGCGTGTCTCCACCGCCGGCTACACTAATTAATTTCCTATTGTTGGTTAATTGGGCAACATGGCGAGCGATTGCAATTGATCCTTGATCGTAGGGGGGGATTTCGAAAACGCCTACAGGGCCATTCCAGACAAGAGTTTTGCATTGATCAAGTGCTGTCTTAACCCTTTGTGCAGTCTGAGCGCCAATATCCATGATTTTGAATGAATCAGGGGGGCTTTGAAAATCAGTTGGTAGGATGATCGTGCAGTTCTGGTTTTTTGCTTGTTCTAAAAGAGCTAAAGCAATTTCTGCGAGATCAGGTTCTGCTAGCGAAGCGCCAATACCCTGTCCTTGGGCGAGTAAGAATGTGTTAGCCATGCCGCCACCCAAAACCAGATAATCAACTTTTGTAATCAGATTGTTTAAAAGATCTAATTTTGTCGATACCTTGGATCCGCCAACAATAGCCATTAACGGGCGTTCAGGTGTACTGAGGACACCGTTAAGGGCGGTTAGTTCTTCCTGCATGCCAAATCCGGCTACGGCCGGCAAAAGTTGGGCTAAGGCAACAACAGATGCGTGGGCACGGTGTGAGCAAGAAAATGCGTCGTTAACATAAATATCCCCTAAAGATGCGAGTCGTTTGGCAAAAGTAAGATCATTTTTTTCTTCTTCGGGATGGAATCTAAGATTTTCCAATAGAATGATGCTGCCATGCGGGGCTGCTTGTATCGCCGATGAAGCGAGTGTTCCAATGCAATCTGCTGCAAAGGAAATCGGACAATCGATATAATTTTTTAATACATGAGCAATCGGTTCTAAACTTAAGCTTGTGTTTGGTGCGCCTTTTGGCCGTCCGCGGTGGCTTAGGATAATAACTTTACACTGATGATCAATCAGATAAGTTAATGTTTTCAGAGAACGACGAATGCGGGTGTCGTCGCTAACCTGTTGATCTTGAAAGGGAAGATTTAAGTCAAGGCGGACAAGGACAGTTTTGTTTGTTATGTCTACTTGATCTAATAAAGGAAGTTGGTTCATAATCTGGATCACAGTGTAAAGAGTATAATATAAAATTAGCGAAGTTTATTCACCGTGGCAAGAATCGAAAATCTAGAAGAATTTAGTTTATCTTTAATGACACGCCCAACTAAAGTTATGGGCATTATCAATGTAACGCCGGACTCATTCTCAGGCGATGGCGTCATGGTAACAAGTGATTATATCCAAAAGGCTGTTGATCAGGCACGTGTCTTTATTCAGCAAGGAGCAGATATCCTTGATATTGGTGGTGAGAGTACCCGCCCAGGAGCCAAACCCGTTGGTCTGAAAGAGGAGCTGGCACGTGTTATTCCTGTGATCGAAGCTGTTCATTCTGAGTTTCCTGATGTTTTAATCTCCGTTGATACATCTAAAGCTGATGTTGCGCGTGCCTCTATCCGTTCAGGGGCAACCATTATTAATGATGTTAGTGGCTTGATGATGGATCCGGATATGACTAGCGTGGCACTGGATGAAAATGTGCCTGTGGTTATTATGCACTCGCAGCAAGGTTCTTCTATTCAGCAAATAGATCGAACAGATCCTTTGAATAAATGTGGTCTAAGTATTGATTCTATTGTTGCAGATGATTTAGATCGGCTGGCTATTCATGCCATCAGCCGTGGTTTAACACGACATCATATTATTTTGGATCCGGGCATTGGTTTTGCCAAAACCCAAGACCAAAACCTTGCACTAATTGGCAATCTTGATCGTATTAGAAATTTAGGTTATCCCGTGTTACTCGGTGTTTCACGAAAGTCATTTATTGGCCATGTGGCTGGTGATTCTGTGGAAAAGCGATTGCCAGGGAGTTTGGCTGCTGCCACAATAGGAATTATGAAAGGGGCTCATATTGTTCGGGTCCATGATGTTGCGGAAACAGTGCAGGCTGTTAGAATTGTGGATGCAATCCAAAAAGCAAGGTAGAGATTAATAGCGAAGGGGGTTTTATATGGATCTACATAATTCTGATAAACGCTCTTGTTTGAAACCACTCGTTCAAGAAATTCCCTATGGTGATCCTGTAGAACTGTTTGCCAAAGTTAAAGACGATGTTGGTGCTGTGTTCCTTGATAGTGCTTTGACAACGGTTGACTGGGGGCGGTATTCCTACATTGCTATTGAGCCTTGGAAAATCCTAAGGTCAACTCGAGATAACCCTATTACATTAGAGCAAGTGCAAGCAGAATTATTGCTGTATCCATTAGAGACACTCCCTGATCTTCCCCCATTTCAAGGTGGGCTTGCTGGATATTTTTCTTATGAGTTTGGAGCAACCTTAGAAGCTATTCCAAGGGCAATGGTTGATGATCTAAATGTTCCTGATTTTATGGTAGGATTCTATGATGTTGTTCTTGCGTTTGATCATAAGCGACGTCAAGCTTGGATTTTTTCAAGTGGGTTGCCGACGGGATCTGTTGAGGTAGCTCAAGACCGATTGAATGCAATCAAAACTAAATTATTTGAAGACAAGGTTTATCCATGGGAAGTGCCTTTCCGAGGTGGGAATTTATATTCCCCGTTTGATAGCCATTCATATGTACCATTAGTGCAAAAAGTAATTGATTATATTTATGCCGGTGATATTTACCAAGCTAATCTAACACGGCGCTATCAAACCCATTATGCAGGTGATCCTTATAATCTATATCGTCGATTAAGACAAAAAAATACAGCGCCCTTTGCAGCCTATATTAAGGATGAAGACCATGTTATTGCGAGCGCGTCACCTGAACGATTTTTAAAGTTAATAGGGGATGCTGTTGAGACCAAACCAATTAAAGGGACTGCTCGTCGAGATTTGAAAAATCCGGTTCATGATCGTCAATTAGCGGTTGATTTAATGGATTCTGAAAAAGATCGCGCTGAAAACCTGATGATCGTTGATCTGATGCGTAATGATCTGTCGCGTGTTTGTGCGCCCGGGTCTGTTAAGGTTCCAAAGTTGTTAGATGTAGAAACCTATGCCACAGTTCATCATTTAGTTAGTACGGTTGTGGGGCAGTTGGATGATGGGAATACTTGTATTGATTTATTAAAAGCAACATTCCCCGGCGGATCGATTACAGGAGCCCCTAAAATTCGAGCAATGGAAATTATTTCAGAACTTGAACCAACGTGTCGTGGTGTTTACTGTGGTTCAATTGGTTTTATTGGGTTTGACGGAAGTATGGATTTAAATATTGCTATTCGTACATTTGTTTTAACGAAAGATATGTTAACGTTCCAAGTTGGTGGGGGGATTGTTGCTGATTCGGATCCACTGGCAGAATATGAAGAAACTCGGACAAAGGCAAAAGGGATGAAGAGGGCACTTAATCATGATCTTAATGATCGATAACTATGATTCTTTTGTGTATAACTTGATTCATTATCTAAAAGAGTTAGGTCATGAAGTCGTCGTTGCCCGAAATGATGTTATGACAATTGCTGAAATTAAGCATCTAAACCCAAGTCACCTTATTATTTCACCAGGGCCTTGTTCTCCTAATGAAGCCGGAATTTCCTGTGAGGCAATTCGGTATTTTGCCGGAAGGATTCCTATCTTGGGTGTGTGTTTAGGGCACCAAGCAATCGGTCAGGTTTTTGGTGGAAAGGTGGTGCGTGCCTTAAAACCAATTCATGGGAAAGTTCATCGTATTTCTCACACGGGGCAGGGGATATTTAAAGGTGCGCCTAACCCCCTGAATGTTACGCGGTACCATTCGTTAGTTGTTGATCGTGAGAGTTTATCTGATTGTTTTGAGGTTACGGCTGAAAGTTCCGATGGCGAAATTATGGGAATGCGCCATAAAACTCTTGATATTGAGGGTGTCCAGTTTCACCCGGAGGCGGTTCTGACGGATTTTGGCCACCAACTCTTAGCAAATTTTTTAAGGGGGAGATGATGTTCGTATATCTAAACGGTGATCTGGCCCCGCTTGAACAAGCGTCAGTTTCTATTCAGGATCGAGGAATTACTTTAGGGGATGGGGTCTTTGAGACACTGTATTACGATGGAAATGAAGTCGAATGTCTCAAGCCTCATTATGATCGTCTCATGAAAGGCTTGGCTCTGTTTCAAATCCCTGTTGATTGGGTTTTATCTGAATTTAAGGCTATTATCCATCAGGTGCTCGAGGCGAATGGACTGTCTTCGCAATCAGCTGCAATTCGTGTTACTTGTACCCGAGGCGTAGCATCGCGCGGGATCAAACCCCCATTACAACCGCAACCAACTGTGTTTGTGACGACAAGTCCCTATCGTCGTGAAGCGAGGGCAAATCGAGTGGGTATTTCTGCTTATACGCATGTTATGTCTCAACCCTTATCGGGAATCAAACATTTGGGGTATCAGTTGGCCCTTTTGGGGGCGATCGAAGCCCAAGATCAGGGGTTAGATGACGTTTTATTTTTTAATGCTCAGGGATATCTTGTTTGTTCCACGGTTGCTAATGTTTTTATTATCCGAGAAAGCAAGATGATTACTCCTCCGTTGACGGACGGCTGTTTGCCGGGTGTTATGCGGGCTAAAATTATTCAAGAAATGCAACGATTTGGTGTGCCTGTTAGAATAGATCATATCTCACGGCATGATCTTGAAACAGCAAGTCGAATTTTCCTGAGTAATAGTTTAATCGGATTGCAAGAAGTTGTTCTTTGTGGTTTTTCTTGAAAAGATATTAGTTTATAAAAAGTTATAGGCAGTTATAAGTAATGTCTGTTATAAGTTATTATAAGTTATTATAAGTTGTTGTTGTGAGGGACAAGATATGGATCCTATTCGTAATCCATTTTCTCCTGGAGCTGGGGCGCCTCCACCAGAATTAGTTGGCCGAGAAGAAATACTAAGAGAAAGTGAAATTTTGTTTTCTCGAGTGTTCCAAGGACGCCCAGAAAAAAGTTTTGTGCTCACAGGGTTACGTGGGGTCGGCAAGACGGTATTATTAAATGAGCTTGAAAAACGAGCTATTGATGTACAATATCACTCTATTTTTATTGAAGCTCATGAAGATAAGAATTTGGCCGAGCATTTGATTCCAAGACTAAGAAGTTTGGCCTACCGTTTGGAAAGCGGTAATACGTTAAGCGAGAAAACAAAACGTATTTTGGCTGTTTTAAAAAGTTTTGTGTCTGCAATTAAAATCAAATTAGGCGAAGTTGAGTTAGGTTTAGATATAGATCCTGAAAAGGGTATTGCGGATACAGGAGATATAGAATTAGATTTAGCGGATCTTTTTATCGTTGTTGGTGAAGCTGTACAGGATAAAAATAAGGCTTTAATTCTTTTGATTGATGAACTTCAATATTTTAGCCAGAAAGAGTTAAGTGCACTTATTATGGCGATGCACAAGATGCAACAAAAGCAGTTACCAATTATTTTGGTGGCGGCAGGGTTGCCTATCTTGCCTGCTTTATCTGGTGACTCCAAAACATATGCAGAAAGATTGTTTTACTTTCCAGAAATCGGTGCATTAAGTAGGGCAGAAGTTGCTAAAGCATTGCAGGATCCTGTTGTTGCATCAGGAATGAGTTTCACGGATGAGGCTTTGGATCTTATTTATGACTTAACGAAAGGATATCCTTATTTTGTTCAGGAGTGGGGATATCAGTGTTGGAATATTGCAACTCAACTTTCTATCACAAAAGGAATTGTTGAAGAAGCTACAGGAAAAGTTATTACAAGACTTGACAGGAGTTTTTTTAGAGTTCGTCTGGATCGTTTGACCCCTAAGGAGCAAGAGTATCTAAGGGCAATGGCTGAATTTGGTGATGGTGCAGTTCGTGTAGGCGATATTGCGGGAATAATGAATTCAAAAACAACAGCGTTAACCCCTCTTAGAGATAAGTTGATTAAAAAAGGGATGATTTATAGTCCTGAATATGGCAGCATTGCATTTTCTGTTCCATTATTTGATCAATTTATGAAAAGAGTAATTCCTGCTTTTAGAAAATGAGATTTTTGGGTCATTTTATAATGATCTGAAGGGCGTGAATCCCATTTTTCATTTCTTGGTCTAGGATTTGATAAATGCGTTGATGGGCTGCTACGCGGCTTAATCCACTTAGGTCGGGTGAGGATATTTCAATGCGAAAATGCGTTTCAACACCGGCACCGGCATGGCCCGCATGTTTGTGCGAGTCATTGTGAACGGCAAGATGTTTTGGTAAAAGCTCGCGGGTTAATTTCTCGATAATGATTTGTTCTAGCATATCCGTGTAAAACTCTTGTTTAAAGGTAAAAACTGTCACATAATTTTCGTATGTTTGAAAAGATATCACAATGGTTCGATCGAGGCAATCCACAGACGTCACCTGATGGAAAGCAATGTGATCATTTTGAGTGTACATTGCCTGCAGAGCATCGAGCACCACGATCGCGCGATCAATTGGAACGAGGTCAGCAGGACTGGTTGTGGTTCTGTTTGGATCACGTACGGGACTATAATGCGAAATGGAATTATTACCAGGGGATGAGCGAGGCACAACAGCTTGAAGAACGGCTGTCTGATGTTGTCTGGCAACGTCCATCTTGGCCATTGGGTAATCAGGGACAAACCAAGAAACTAACTGCTGAATTTGATGATCCTTTGGGCATATTTGAAAAGAGCGCACGATGTCCCCAACCACACCGGTTATCGAATCAGCAGTACCAAGATATGGATCTGCTTGGAATGAGTGAGGGATTTTCTGCCGATGATTTAACCAAAGCGTATCGCGCATTGGCAAAACAGTATCATCCGGACACGAATAAATCTCCGGATGCTCTAGAGAAATTTCGGGCGATTAAGGATGCTTATGAGCGTTTGAAAGCTCATCCTTTTCCATAAGGGAGAGGGAGTTACCCCTCTAGTTTTGAAAAATCAGCAATAACTGACGTCTGTTCAATCATCATCGCTAACAAAGCTAAACGATTTTTACGAATTTCCGGATTATCATCATTGATTTTTAGGTCAAAGAAGGCATCAATAGGTTCCTTTAGATTCGCGAGAATTTGCATGAGATTTGCATAATCATGCCGTGCTAAGTAATCTTGGCATTGGCTCGAAACAGTCATGAGCTCGCTGTGGAGTTTTGTTTCAACTGCTTCATTAAACAGACTAGGGTGGACAACAAAGGTTTCATTCTTTGGTAAAATCCCATGGGCACGTTTAAATGCAGCTTTTAAGGAGGTGCCGGCATCGCTTGTTAAGTAGGTATTCAAGGCTTTAATTCGCTCAACAATAGCACAAACATTATCGCCACAGTTTGTTGAACTGATGACGGCTTCGATTGTGTCATGGCGAAGGCCTTCGGATTTAAGGGCATGAGCAAGACGTTCAAGAATGAAGTCTAGAACTTGCTGCGGTGTAAAATCTGTCGCGATAGAAATGCCTTGATCCATGTAGAGGCCAAAAGCCCGTGATATTTTAGGTAAGAGAGCTAGATCAGATAAGCTGTTCTCGCGAATCAGGCGAAGAATGCCCAAAGCTGCGCGTCGCAAAGCATAGGGGTCCTTAGACCCTGTTGGAATTTCACCGATGGCAAAAAAGCCAACGAGTGTATCGAGTTTTTCAGCCAAAGCAAGTTCAATCGCCGTTGGTGCTGATGGACACGTATCATTTGGTCCTGCTGGTTGGTAGTGTTGTTCAATCGCTTGCCCAACCTCTAATGCTTGGCCTTGGGCAACTGCATAAACACCACCCATATAGCCTTGCAGTTCAGGGAATTCGCCAACCATTGAGGTCACAAGGTCTGATTTACAAAGCTCAGCGGCGCGTTTAGCATGAGGGGTTTCAACAAGCTTAATTAACCGTTGGACGCGTTGGCCCAAACTACCAAGTTTGCTGTGAAAGACAATGGAGTCAAGTCGTGGCAATTGATCCCGCAGGGCAATTTTAAGGTCATGTTCATAAAAGAATTTTGCATCGCTGAGTCGGGCTTTGAGGACACGCTCGTATCCGCGGAGCATAGTTGCACCATCATCACTTGGAATGGTGTTGGCCACAAGCCCAAAGATTGGGGCGACATTCCCGGATTTGTCCGTATAGATAAAATACTTCTGATGGACGCGCATAGATGTTGCGAGTACCCCTTTAGGGAGGTGCATAAAAGCGTCATCAATCGTTCCTAAAATGGGTTGTGGGAACTCTGACAGCCCTGCGACTTCTTCGAGCAACTTATCGTCATGTTCAAGGGTAAAGCCTTTAGTGTGTCCTTGATCTGTAAGAGATTTAAGGATTGAGGTTTGACGATCTTGATGGTCAAGAACGACATGGCGCTTTAAAAGTTCAGATTTATACTGGTCGAAATCACTGACAGCAAACGTTCCCGAGGATAGGAATCGATGGCCCGATGTTGTATTGCTGGATTTTAGGCCAAATTCCGGGACATCAAATGGCAACGTTTGTCCATTTAGGACCGCCATAATCCCACGGACAGGGCGTACCCATGTTTGCGGGGCGCCATACCAACGCATGGATTTAGGCCAGCTAAAGTCACGGATAATATCGCGGCATAGTTTTGGTAAAATCGAGTCTGCTGGGCTGGCGACAGATTCAATCAAGGCATACCAATAATCATCCTTTTGGGTTAATTGCTCTTTGGGCAGACCTGTGGATTTCAAAAACCCGGCAAGTGCGGCATCTGGGGCGTTAAGGCGCGGTCCTCGGCGTTCTTCTTTTGTGGCGACTGTGCTTTTTGCTATTTCGTGAATGCAAGCCACTAAGCGACGAGGCGTGATGTGCGTTTCAACAGTACTAAATGATAGGCCTGTTTCAGTAAGCTTGTTTTCAAAAGCAACTTTAAAATCGCTGGCAGCTTTGACTTGCATGCGCGCCGGGATTTCTTCGGATAGGATTTCAAAGATGAATTGGTTTGTCATGATTCAGGCTCCTTCTCCGACGTAAACTTGACAGCATCCCTTAGCAAGAGCTCGGACTCGTCCAATATAGCTGGCGCGTTCAGCAACGCTAATCACGCCACGGGCATCTAGTAAATTAAAGAAATGGCTTGCTTTAATGCAATGGTCATAGGCTGGGAGGGCAAGTCCTTCATCTAATAGGTTTTGGCATTCGTCCTCGGCATCTTTGAATTGCTGAAAGAGTTTGTCAGTTGTCGCGTGTGAGAAGTTATAGTGCGAAAACTCAATTTCATTGCGCTTAAAAACATCGGCATAAGTTAGTTTCTTATCGCCCTCTTGGCCATTCCAGTTGAGGTCATAGACATTATCAATACCTTGCGCAATCGTTGCTAAGCGCTCTAGGCCATAAGTGATTTCAACGCAAACAGGGTCACAGTCAATACCGCCGACTTGTTGGAAATAGGTGAACTGAGTGACTTCCATCCCGTCACACCAAACTTCCCAGCCCAGTCCTGCAGCACCGAGTGTTGGGCTTTCCCAATCATCTTCGACAAAGCGGATATCATGTTTTGTTAAATCAAAGCCAACGGCTTTAAGGGATTCGAGATATAAATTCTGAGGGTCTGCCGGTGCGGGTTTCAAAATTACCTGAAATTGGTAGTAATGTTGCAATCGATTTGGGTTTTCTGCGTACCGACCGTCACTTGGGCGGCGAGAGGGTTGGACATAAGCTGCATTCCACGGATCTTTGCCAAGAGAGCGAAGGGTGGTGGCCGGGTGAAAAGTGCCTGCCCCCATTTCGACATCATAGGGTTGCAAAATTGCGCATCCCCAGTTGGCCCAATATTGTTGAAGCCCTAGAATCATATGTTGGAAAGATTTGTTCGCTTGCATGATTTTTTCTGAATAATTTTGCTGATACTCAAAATTATCGAAAAGCACCTTTTTGGTCAAGACTTGATTTATGAATTTGCGGGGGGAAATGAATGGCGGGAGTGACGGGACTCGAACCCGCGACCTTCGGCGTGACAGGCCGACGCTCTAACCAACTGAGCTACACCCCCGCTTTATTCGGGAAGCCATCTTGCGATGACTTCCTATTATTTATCGCACCCCACCCCCTGCTGTCAACATATTTGTTACAGCATTTCGAAAAAATGTTGTGAATTTTTTTGTGTTAATCCTGTGAATAAAATTATATTGGGCGAGGGGGGATAAAAATACAGGCTTTTTCTGAGAGGATATCAAATAATCAAAAATAAAAAAACCTCCCGCAAGGGGAGGTTTTTTGTGAAGCATAACCTATTTAGCGAGAGTAGAACTCGATAACCAAGTTTGGTTCCATATGGACTGGGTAAGGAACTTCTGCGAATTTCGGTCCGCGGATGTACTTACCTTCCATTTTCTTGTGATCAACGGTCATGTATTCTGGAACGTCGCGTTCATTGGATTGTGTCGATGTCAACACATTGACGTTTTCTTTGATCTTTCCGATCAGAGTAATTTCGTCACCATCTTTCAATTGGAAGGATGGGATGTTGACGCGCTTACCATTAACAGCTACGTGACCATGGTTAACCAATTGGCGTGCAGCGAAAACGGTTGCGACAAATTTCATGCGGTACACAACTGCATCCAAACGACGTTCTAGGAGTTCGATCAGATTTTCAGATGTGTCACCACGACGGCGAATAGCTTCCTGATACAAACGGCGGAATTGGCGCTCACTAATGTTACCGTAGTAGCCTTTTAGTTTTTGTTTTGCGCGCAACTGGATACCGTAGTCAGATGGCTTGGAACGTTGTTGTCCGTGTTGACCGGGGCCATAGCTTCGGTTGTTAACTGGGCTCTTTGGGCGACCCCACAAGTTAACGCCTAAGCGACGATCAATCTTGTATTTAGCGTTAATGCGCTTTGTCATTCAATATACCTATATATTTATATATTTTATTAAAATAATATAGCCATTCCATTGGAATGACTATCGCTGGAAAATCCAGCTGTACTCCGTTAATCACTGTATTACGGTGAATAAACTTCTCTTAATATACAACAGTCATCATTGAAAAGAAACAATTTTATCCTAGTTCTCAAAAATAAATTCTACGGCAAATTTATTTCTGCGAACTGGTATTATGCTCTCTGGTTGAAGCAAGGCCAGACAAAACAATTAAGCCAATCCCTGCATAAGCTGTAGTGGAGATATCAGTATGAAATAGAACCCTATCAAAGATTAAGCTCCAAATGATTTGAGTATAGATCATCGGTGCTAATCTATTGCCAGGTGCGAATTGTGCAGCCTTAAAAATGAATATTTGACCAATGCCGCCACCAATACCAACTAAGGCAAGTAAAGAAAAGTCCGTAATCGTTAAAGATTGCCATACTTGATAGGCAAACGGTAAACAGAGCAGGGCTGCAAATACGGCATAGTAAAAGGCAATCTGTATGGGATGGAGTGTCCGACTTAAGAATCGTGTGTGAATAATCATCCCCCCTTCGATAGCCGCACTGCCAAGACCGAATAGAATGCCTAGTTTTAAACTCGTACCGTCCGGTTTTGCAATTAAAACAACCCCGCAGAATCCTAAGGCTATATATAACCATTGTTTCGCTGAGCAATGTTCTTTTAAGAATAGGGTTGCGAAAAGTGTTACAAATAGGGCTGAAATAAAGGAGATCGTGACGGCCTCGGATAAGGGGAGAAGGCGGATCGATTCGAATAGCATGAATAGGCTTATGGCACCAAGAAATCCGCGTATAGTATGCGCTTTTATGAGCTTAAGGTTAAGAAGGAGTAATTTTTTTTGACTGACGGTAAAGATCAGACAAGGAATAGTTGCAAAGGCAAAGCGGAAAAGGAGAATTTGTTCAGACGGAGCCTTATGATCTAGTGCTTTAATGAGGGCGTTGACACTAACAAAGAAGAAGACGCCAACGGCCATAAAGAGGGGGCCTAACCATGGGGTGGAGTTCGGTGTATCGGTGTTGCTCATTTCGATTTTGCTCTGATGAGGTTATAATTTATCATTTCATTTTTTTTATATTATGGAAAGTAAAACCAATGTCTTGACGGGTACAGGTAAACGCGAGAAACTTTATATATAGTTATTCCACTTTGACTTTCTGACCTTGTCTGATCGCCACTCGTGTGTTTAGGTCATAACTTTGCATCTGATTGCTTGTCGGGAAATCAACGGGAACGACTATACGATGGGAGAGGTGTTATGCGTAAACTTATTTATATAATTTTGGTTTTGGTTCTATGCGTCAAGGGACTAGAGGTTTTTGTTGTTCAGCCACTCGTTATGAGTGAAGCTATTACTAAGTTGAAAAAGCTCGAGCCGAATGTTCAGGTAAAATCAGTTGAAACATCCGGTCGTGACATATCTGTTAAGCACCTGACAGTGACAGCTTTTCCTGATCCGGTTGATATCAAAGGTACGATGGCTGTTGATTTATTTGGAAAGCCGTCTGTCCACGTCGACCTTGTTCCAAGGGGCAGTCAGCTTTGGCATGTTGATCGTGTTTTAGGGGATGTATCGGTTTGGTTTGATCAGGTCAATTTGACAGGTGGAACTCTTGTTAATGTCTATAGCCTCGATGCACCGACAATGGTTGTCCCTAGAGTCGACTTTTCCTTTGACCACAAGATTAAAGAAGGTCGAACATTTATCAATATCGGTATTCCGCAACTTGCAGGAGGCGTATCGGGGGCACAACTGCGCATCAAAGGGGAATTAATTTGTCAAGATGACTTAATAGGGCGATTTACGATAACTGTTGTCAATCCTTTGGCTGTTCTTGAGTTTTTGAAAGAAGTGCGTTTGTTGAAAGATAAACAAATTATGATGATTAAGGGATTTATTGGTAGTGCTCATAATCAAAAGTCGGAAATATCTTTGCCGTTGAGTTTTGAAAAAGGTGCGCTTTATTTAGGGCCGATCAAACTTTATCCACGATCCTCAAAAGATGATGCTTTTGCCCGAATTATTGATTCGGAGGTAGGGAGTCTTTTTCGTTCGTTTGGTAAAGTTCTGCAGTAGACACGTTTTGTTAGGTTCATGATAATAACGCCGCTGAGTTTTGGGGTAATGTTTTTTACTAGATATTGTTGCACGTGCGTTATAAGGGACGGTTGCCATGATTGGTGAGGGAGGATAAACAATCCTCTTTGTTTTAAGGTAATGTCAAACTGACATTCTTTGGCTAGCGTTGATAGCTGGCTCATGCTATAGGGATTTCCATGTCCAAAAGGGCTGATGTCTAAATGTGACCAGATGCTTCGTCGATTTGGTACAATAACTTTAAGGATTCCTTCGGGGGTAAGGACTCTCCATAATTCTCGCATAAATTTCTTTGGGTTTGTTGCGAATTCTAGGCAATGAACGACCGTTATCTGTTGCATCGATTCATCAGGAAGAGGAATTGCATTTAGGTCTGTTAACGCTACTTTATTGCATTTTGTGGATGGATAACGGATTGCGCCAATATTTCTATCCATTAAATAAATGTCAAGTTTAGATGAGGTTTTGGTAAAGCTAAATGGAAAGCCTACATATAAGTGGTGGTCATCGATTTTGTCGTTTGCCCGAATGAATGTGACGAGTTCTTCGCTAACAATTTTTCCTAACGGCGTTTTATAGAATCGGATTAAGTCAGATATATCCATCGTATCTTCATCGTGTGAGATATTTCATTAACTATTATGAATGCAATTGTTAATGAAAGGTAAATGATTTTTAATAATATTAAAGAATTTGTTTTTTAGTGTGGTGAAATGGGTGGCGGTTATCACCGATTAATTGTCGGGATTTTTTTTGCTATGACGTTGTCTTGTGCAGCAAAAATGCAGGCGAAGATTGTTAGTTATCCTATTGCAAATACAATTTTGTCTAAATTTTCTGATGCCTATGGTCGCCGATCAAAGGAGAGTTTGGCTCCCCTTGTTGTTGAGAGAATTGGGACGCGATCAATTGTTAATTTTTGTGAACCTGATAATAATAGCCCGGATGTTTTAGTTGCTCATCGGCGGATGACGTTTTCTGATCTGCGTGCCTGTTCTTTGAATCATATCAATGATTTTGTGGAGTTAGAGCTTGGTCACGGGGGAATTGTTGTTTTGGCATCTCCTGATTTAAATTTGACAAACATCTCCGCACGGGAACTGTATTCGGCAATCACAAAATTTTCTTACCGTGATGGGCGTGTAAAGATAAATAGTGTTTATACGTGGTCTGAGCTTTCTGAGTCAGGTTATGATTTGCCGGCTGTTCCTATTAAAGTCTTGGTTCCCGGGGCAAATGCTGACTTGCGTGATGTATTTGAAGATTGTGTTTTGGTTAAGGGCTGCCATATGAACCCTCAGATTATGGCTTTAAAAACAGAACAGCCTAAGCTTTTTCGGGATTTGTGTTTAGGGGTGCGCTCAGATCAGGCTGTGGGTGATTTAAAGCAAAGTTCGAATGCTGATCTTATTAAAAAAATTGCAAGTGAGCGTGGCGTTATTGCTTTTGCTTCCCCCGACATTCTTTTGGATCCTAATGCTCAAAAATATATTATTGCTGTGGATGGCCATAAACCAACATACGAATCAATTCGGGATGATTCATATCCTTTGTCATCCCCAATATATATGTATGTTAAAATGGATTCGTTGAAAAGGGTGAAATCTCTTAAGAGGTTTTTACTTTATATCTTTTCTGCACAGAACCAGGCGGCGCATTTGTCTGAGTTGGCAGGGTTTCTGTCTGTTGATGATATGCGACGCGCTCAGCAGTTTGAGCTTCTTAAGGCGGATCGACCTAATTTTATGCTCGATCAAACAGATTTTGTTGATCAGGCTATTTCGTTTGTTCGAAATGCCAAATTACCGTTACCGGAATCACCTGTTGAACCCGAGTTGCCGGATGCTTTTGCTGGTACTCCTTTGGACCATAGAGTTGTGGGGAGGAGTGACCAGGGTTTTGATTCGCAAGCGCCAACAATTGAGCCAACGATCGATGATCAGTTGCAGAATACAAAGGGTGAATCTGGCAATTTAGAGGCGATGCCTTTTGAAGAAGATATTGGGGATATTAATTCAGGGGCGGATGAATCTTTTGACGTGCCGGCGCGCGAAAATGAATCGATCTCTGATAACAATTCTTTGCCTGAACAAGAAGTGTCAGAGCCAAGCTGGAAGCAATTATTTAGTTAAGGATTTGGTTGCGGGGGCAGGATTTGAACCTACGACCTTCAGGTTATGAGCCTGACGAGCTACCGGGCTGCTCTACCCCGCGTCAAAGTATGATTATTTATAGCAGAGTATTATCCTCATAATCAATAGTTATTTTATATTATTTCAGGGGTAGTTTTTTTATAAACAGGTGTTTCTTGACGTAAAAAAGCCTGAAACGAAATAATATTACTTATAATTATATTTTTATAACAAATAGATACGCATTAACAGATATTTTGTTGCAAAAAATTGCTTACAATTTTATTTAAATATGTCTAGAATCGAAATTAGGGCGGTTTTAGCCTTCGTAATAAATTAAGACTTTGTCCTGTATTCTTAAAAGTATGTGTGTCAAAAACATTGAGGAGATTATTGATGAAAGTATCTGGCGTAAAGGTAGTGAAAATAGCGAGGACGGTTGCTGTATCGTTGGCTTTGGGTGTATGTTCTGTTGCGTTTGGCGCGGATACTTTATCGGATCAGCAGATTGTAGAAAAGATACGAACCCATAACGCGGGTCAAATCTCCCAAAGGCGTGACCTTAACTATACTCCGGTACAGCGGAGTCGATATGAGGGTGATACAATAACGGTTGCATCAAACCGAAATCTTGGCCATTTAATGGTGGATTGGCGAAAATCAGTTCCAGCAGAATTAACTTGGCTTAATGGCTTGCAAGCAAAAGCATCTGTGATTGATTCTGATTTTGTAGTCAGTGTTGCTCAGCAAGCTTATAGTGCGTTTGATTGGGTTTATTCAATGGCAACAGCTGATGCAAAAGGTGAGACTCTTACAAGTAAAGCTGATAAGGTCGCGCTTCAGACTTGGTTAGCTCAAACATTAGTTGATTATGGAATTATATCTGAGGGATATCGTCAGATTTATGTTTCAACAGAACAGGAATATTCTGAGAAAAATGCTAAAAAAGAGGCTGAGCTACATGAGAAACTAAAGCTTGATAAAGAGGAAAAAGAAAAAGCGCGTTCAGCTAAGAATCAGGATTTTGACCGAGAAGAACGTGATTTAACTGAACAAAAAACGAGGTTAGATTCTTTGGCTGAAAAAGAAAAGAATCCTACACGCAAGGGCGATACGAGCGTTTCTATTAAATCATTAGAAGATAGACTAAGGGTGTTGGCAGAAGAGAGAGAGTCCTATAATAAATCTGTTGATTCGGAAATTGCAGAGTTAGATCGTCAGTTCGAATTGGAAAAAACGAAAATGTTGGCGACAAAAAATGAAGCCCTTCAATCATTGCAGGATAAATATTCTTATATCTTTGAACCGCTTGGTACAAGTGGTGTAAAAACGGTATTACGTTTATGGAGTGGTCACCCAACAGTTCGCTCTGAATATCTTGAATTCGAAGAATTAGATAAAATCTTATCGACAAAATATCCAACGCTTGGAACTTTAGCTCGTCAATCTGTACTTGATGAACTTTTTGCTCTTATTACACCTGCATCAGATTCAGAGATTCAAGATACGTTGCGCAAGTCACGTGTTATTAAGGGATTGCTCGATGTATCTGATGAAGAGTATAAGCAAATAATAAAACGTGTTCATGAAAAAGAAGTTGCTAAAAGCAAGGAACTTGAAGTAAAGGCAACGGATGGGGCTCAGGCCGTTAAGACAGTCATAGAGAAGGACGTTTCTTCTTCATCAGTAAGTGATGTACCTGTTTCATCAACCCCCTCATTGACACCCGGTGAGTCTGAGGTTGTTGCGCGCGTTGCTGATGCCGTTAACGGAGAGCTTGAAAAAAAAAAGGACTTAATTGACGATGCTAACGGTAGTGATGATTCACTCCCCTCAAGCGAATTACCGCTTCAACCAAGTTTTCCGCCTTTAGTCAATCCTCTTCTTACAGGAGACTATCGGCTGGCCGACGATGTTTTTGGGGCATCTAATACCGCAGGGTTACGCCAGAGGCTTGGTGGGGCGCAATCATCGAGTGGACTTCTCGTCGGTAATGCAGCGTCTTCAGGAGAAGCAAGGGCAGTCGCCTCTGCTGTAACTCAGCCGGCCGCTAGTTCATCTTCAGCCCCAAGGGTGCAAAAAAAAAATAAGGGAGGCAGAGGCGGAAAAAATCGGCATCGGTAGGTCTGATTATGAAGGTCACCTAAGCAATTATGATGATTTAGATTATTGTGAGGGTGCTCCTTCGATAGCCGGTGGTTTTCTTTTGGAGAACGCTATGGATAATCAGCATGGTTTGCCCGATTCATCAGGGGATGTTGTCCCTTTAGTGAATAGCCAAGAGAGGATTGCTGAGGAAAATATTCAGCTACCAATCTCTGAAGTTCAGCAAGAGCAACGACCTTTACCGGGAAGTGGGTGGGCTAAATTCACAACGGGCATGATTGTTACTGCTGCTCTTGTTATTGGGGCGTATTCAGCTGGTCAATAGTTCTTATTTCTCCCTGCATATTGTGGGGAGAAACTATAAAGGAGGAAAAAATGAGTAAGATTGTATCTCCTAAAATCGTGCTTATTGGTTTTTTTTTATGGGTAAATCCGTCTTTTAGTGCTGAATTGTTTGCGACAATGGCGGGGGCAGCCCTTTCATCCGGAGCATCAGGATACGTCAAAGAAGTTGTCGCTACAACCGGAGACCATTTAGTCGAAGCACCTAAGACTTTTGACAATGAGTATAATGAGGCGGTTTGTAGTTTTGATTTAGAAAATATGCGCTCTTGTGTTAACAGCTCTCTTGCCGAAATCGATGGTCATGCTCGCCAATCGAGTCAGATATTAAATGATTCACAGGCGCAGCATGTTAACAACAGTGTTTTTATTGCTCTTGCTAAAAGTGCAATTCAAATGACTTTACGGTATGAATTGGCCCTTATAAGTATTGATTTTATCAAGGCTTGTAAAAAAATGATATTTGAGGCAATTGATGGTTTGCAGGAAAGTAAAAAAAGGCAATTTAATCCAAGGGTTTTAGGTGAAGAACAAGCTTCTCAACTCGAGAAAGGTCGTGATGAACGAGTATCAAAAGCATTGAGAGTCTTGGGCGTTTGGAAAAATAACTTATTAGCAGCACTCCATGAAAAATATCCTTATCTTTGCGAGGGAGGGGTAAAGGACCGTTATGTTCGCAGTACGGCACGTCACAAGAAACGATCTAAAGAATGGCGAATTGAGGCAGACTGGCTTGGCTATGTTTCAGTGCCGAAAATTGATTTAGAAAAATCAAATCCGTTTGATTCTGAGGATTTAAGTGCAGAGTCTCGAGCAGTTTCCGGTATTGAAAAAACTTATGATTATGTTTTTTCATTCATTCGTTTACCGTTTCATCAGCAAATTGGCGGAGATGGTGTTGGATATATAAACGCAGCACGTGAAAAATTTGCCGAACTATTCCCAAGTGCTGCGATGACACCGGTTTCATATGATGTTCCTGAAATACTGGTAGCCTATCGTCAATACCTTAGTCATCAACACGGGCAAGGTGATGGTAAGATAGCGACAGGACAAGAAGAATGATTTATTATGAGTTTAATTGTTGATAAATCAAATTTTTGCATTTTGAAATAATGTTTGCAGCTCCTTTTATTTATCTGCCTTAAACAAGAGTGTCTCATTTCATTATCTCCTCTCTACATACAAGGAGAAATGTGGGATAACTTACTCATATAAACAAGGATAATCAATCTATTTAACTGGGTCGCTTCCAATTATGAGGGCGATATTTTGTATTGCTTCTTTATTTTTGGGATCGCAAAAACAATAAGAATTATTAGCCTTTGTTAAGGTTTTGAATAGCAAATTGACACAAGAAAAAATGCTTGCCAGAGTATAGATATAGGCCGTTAGATTATAAGTTTACCAGAGAATTGAGCTGTAGAATATTCGATAGACAACAAGATTGGGGTTATCATAGTAAGTTTGATTGGCACAAATACTGAGGTGACAGCGTTTTCTTGTTTATTTTATAGAAAATGGTTTCCATTCTTGCTCAGGAAGTGAATAATGCAGTCAATCCAATCAGAAAAAAATAATTCTTCTTTATACCTATTCAAGCAACTTCTTCATCATATCTTGAATGCATCATTACTTCTTTGTTTAGCAATGATTCCGCTGACAGTATCAGGGTATGCAACGCAATGGACAGGAAATAACAGTACAGATTGGAATGATGGTGGAAACTGGGCCAGTGGTGTTCCAACATCAGCAACTTTGACAACAGTCGATCTTATTGGATCAACAACATCAGCCCCGTATACAGCAACAATCCAGACAGGGACAACAGCGCAGGCTCAGAACTTTTATATTGGCCGCAACAGTGGCAATAATGGTACACTAAATATCTCTGGGGGCTCTCTTTCAACCACATTCACCACTTTCATCGGTGGCGACAATGGGAGTGTTGGCCTCGTAAATATCTCTGGAGGTACTATTGCTTCTAACAATATCGTTATTGCTTCCAATGATGGCAGCACTGGCACCCTGAACTTTACGGGTGGCAGTATCGTCTCTAACAATATAACTAATATCGGTCAAGGTGGTAGCGGTACGCTGAACCTCACAGGAGGAACTTACACTTCCAACAACATAATCGTTGTTGGTGGCAATATTAGTGGCAATGGGACCCTTAATATTGGTGCTGACGCCTTAAGTGCGGCCTCAACAGCAGGAACCATTACGGGCTCTATTCAATTCGAACAAGGTACTGGAACCATTAACTTTAATCACACAAGTAGCAATTATAATTTTAGCAATAATTTGTTTGATTCGTCGGTACCCAATGGAGCTTCTGCTGTTAATATTCGGGCCGGAAAAACCATCTTTACAGGCACAAAAACCTATTCTCCAGCAACTAATGTCATCGGTGGTGAACTTGTTGTTGGTACGGCCATTACAAATTCTGCTGTTACCGTTAACTCTGGCGGTACACTTAGTGGGACAGGATCTGTTCACTCCTTAACTTTAGACAATGGCTCGGTGTATAAAGTTGATTTAGCATCGGCAACTACATCTTATTTGACAGCAAATACTGGTGTCGTGGACATAAGCAATGCCTCTTTATTAATCAATGTTAGTGCAGGAACATATAGTCCAGGTACTGTGTATACACTTTTAACAGCACCAGGTGGTCGCACGGGACAGTTCGTTTCGGTCTCAACGACAGGTTCAACTTTACTCTATGATCTCTCCTATAATCCAACGAATATTCAACTTACTGTTCGATCTGCTTCCCTTAGTTCTCTTGTGGCCGTAGGTAATCCTGGGGTAGTTGCAATATATCTGGATCAGAATGCACCAGATGGCCTAAAAACCGAACTCAATTCTTTGGCTAAACCTCAATTACAGGAGGCGCTTAATCAATTAAGTCCTGCTCAGGAAACACAGCGTTCTAACTTTGTTGGTAACACAGAACTAAACAGCATGGCAACGCCATTTACTTGGGCTGGAATGGATCGTTTGGTTGAACAATCAGGACAAGTTATGGCTAATCTTGTCCATCAGGTCAGCTCTCTCAAGCAAAGTTTTGTTCAGCTCTTTGGCAATAAACATCGAGTCAGAACTGTCGCTCATGCAATTGCCCGCGATCCAGACCCCAAACATCTTCCGGTTTCTGCCCGCGTCAATATGGGAAAAATAAATTTATGGATCCAAGGAGGCGCCGGACGCTTTAGTCAAAACAATGTCGCTGATCCGTCAGGACTCGCTGTCCAAGGCTTAGATGGCAGTACCTACGGCACCAGTATTGGTCTAGACTATGCTTTATCTAACACTTTTAAATTGGGTGTCACAACAGGCTATGGTCTCAGCAAATATAAAATGAAGGGCATAGGTGCCAGAGGCAATGTAGACTCTGCCAGATTCAGTCTTTATGGTCTGTGGCAAGCCCAGGCTTGGTATCTTAATGGTGCTGCGTCCTATGGTCATCACCGTTTTAAAGCGAACCGTATTATGACCGTAATCCCTGCTATTGCACATCACAAACATGATGGTCATCATGTTAGCGGTTTAGCAGAGGTGGGTAAAGATATATCCCTGACTCGACGATCACTTGTGATGACACCGTATGTCAGTGTTGGCGCCTTATTCATGCGGGAAAATGGTTATACAGAACAGGGTGCTGGAGTGCAGAATGTGGCTGTGAAAAGCCGCAATAGCACTGCTGTCCAAGGTAAAGGTGGGGTTCAGCTAGCTAATCTATGGTATTGGCATGATGAAACCTCTGTGTACAGCTTTGCGCGTCTAGGGATAACCTACCGCCGAGCTTTAGGTTCCTATCAAAAGGTTTCGGCCAATCTTGTGGGTCAAGGCGGTGTGTTCACGGTCAGAACCCGCAACAAGAACCGTGTTCTTGCCAACCCAAATATTGGTTTGACAGTTACCCCCTTTAAAGGTATTTCTGCAACTCTGGCCTATGAGGGGGACATTGGCTCTAATCAACGCAATCACCAAGCCTTGGTGCGTGTGGATTGGATGCTTTAGTTTGAATATGGTACAGCCATTTATTGCACTAAAGCAAAGGCAAATGAACTTATACAATTAATGAATTCAGTGTTTAAAAAAAACTAAAGATATGCTTTAATTCAGAAACATCAACAAATTTAAATCAATATGATGTCAGTACTCAATGATACGTCAATACGGAGTTTAATCCGAATCTCTTTGCCAATGATGATGGCTTTTATGTCAACGCATGTGATGTTGTTTGTCAACAGGGTTATGTTATCTGAATATTCCCTAGATGCCATGAATGGTGTTGCAACTGCGGGTATGATTGCCGCGGTTTTCCAATTTGGTGTTGCTTCGATAACCTCTATTGCAGAGGTTTATGTCGGGCAATTCAATGGTTTGAAACAGTATGATAAACTGGGAAAGCCTGTTTGGCAGATGATATGGTTTGCTCTTAGTTCACAGATCATTTTTGTCGGGATAGCTGTTTTCTTGTCAGGGGTATTAATTCCAGAATCATTGCACCAGTATGGTTTGCCTTTCTTTGAAATCATCATGTATTTTGGGTGTTTACAGGCGCTTTTCACAGCATTGTCAAGTTTCTATGTGGGGCAAGGGAAAACAATCTTTGTTACTATTGCTGCCGTGATTGGTAACCTTCTGAATGTAATCTTGAACTATTGTTTTATCTTCGGTTCTGAGGTGTTATCCCTTGAGCCGATGGGGGCTGTGGGGAGTGCTTATGCAACAGTGATTGCATCCATCGTGCAGGTCTTAGTCTTATTTGTTTTATTTCTGTTGCCGGAAAATCGCAAACAGTTTGGCACAGCCAAACTCTCTCTTGATTTGTCGATGGTATGGGGATGTTTAAAGGTTGGAACACCGGCTGCGACAGGGCATATGTTGGAAATAGGGGCATGGTCTGTGATTGCTCATATCTTAGCTCGTTTGGGCGGAGACTATATCACAATCCAGAATCTTTGTAGTACATTCTTTTTATTGTTCTCATTTTTTACTGAAGGGTTGCAAAAAGGAATTATTGCAATATCATCCAATTTAATCGGAAGTCACCAAGTTGATCGAATAAAGCGTGTTCTTGTTAATGGGGTGAAAGTCCATTTTGGTGTGATGATCTTATTAATTATTCCTTTTATCATTAGTCCTCAGACTTTGGCCAGACCCTTTATGATTCCTGAAAATAGCGATCTGGCACTTTATTTTTCTCAGGCTATGCAATTATTGTGGCTATTCTTTTTGTTTGACGGATTAGTTTGGGTAACATCCGGCGTTCTTGTTTCTGCAGGTGATACTAAATTTATTATGGTTGTGAATGCGTGTACAGCGTGGTTTTTTGCTGTTATTCCGATTAAGCTTGTGACTTTGTATTTTGATGTTTCACCAGGGCGTGTCTGGGGTGTTGTTGTTTGCTATGCTGCGGTGAACTTATTGCTGTTTTATCGCAGATATCAAAGTCAAAAATGGTTGAAATTAGATCTTAGTATGACGCAGGTATGATGAACATAGTTAATATAAGAAAATGCTTTATTGAGTTTTGTTTTCTATCAAGTTTAATTTTATTGGGCGTTCTTCCTTTTTGGAAGAAACTGGGGGTTGTCCCCAATTTTTTGTCAATTGTCATTTATTTATGGACGTTGTATCGTCCCGACCTTATGTCGCGGCGTATTTTTATCATCTTAGGGATATGTCGTGATGCAACCATGGGGTATCCGTTGGGTGTTGGAATTATTGAGTTAATGATGATATCATGTGTGGTTAGTCTATTTCGGCGCCATGTTCTGGAAAAGGGGTTTTGGGCGGTCTTTTTAGGTTTTATGTTATTTACAGTAATGAATACGCTTTTATTTTGGGGAGTTTTAACGCTGGCAAAAGGCGGGATGTTGCCCTTGTCTAGAATTATCCGACCGATATTGGCGAATATCCTTTTTTATCCGATAATGTCAATCGTTAGCCTGAAAATACAGCGATTGATTGATCAATACCCAAAGAAAGCTTTTGGTTAATGGATAAAGAAACAGTTTTTACCCGTCGATCTTTTATTTTGGGTGGGATTCAAACCGCATTGATGACAACAGTTGTCGGGCGGATGTTTTATTTAGAAGTTTTATCGCATAAACATTACCAAAAACTATCCGATAAAAACAGGATTCACTCGCGCTTAACACTGCCGATCCGAGGATTAATTACAGATAGATACGGTAAAGTTTTGGCTTCTGATCATAACATATATCGTGCGGTGATGATTCGGGATGAGGCGGATGATTGGCAAGATTGTTTAAGACAAGTTCAACCTCTTCTTAATCTAACTGATGACGAAGTTGATAAAATTGCTCTTTCAATTAAAAAGAAACCACGCTTTATGCCCGTATCTATTAAGGAAAATCTGTCCTGGGCTGAAGTCACGTCTTTAGAGCTTAAACTTCCTGATGTTTGGGGGGTATTTATTGAAACAGGTCGGAATCGATACTATCCGTTTCCTTTTGAAACTTGCCATCTGTTGGGATATGTGGCAACGCCATCTGACAAAGATCTAGATGGAACTCCTCTTTTAGAACAGCCGGGATTTAAGTTAGGAAAATCCGGTTTAGAAAAGTATCTTGAAGAAGATTTGAGAGGGATGCCGGGAATTAAACAAGTTGAAGTGAATGCTTATAGGCGTATTGTGCGGGAATTGTCAACGAGTGAAAGTCTTCAAGGGAAAGAACAAAAACTAGCGTTGGACTTTGATCTTCAGCAAACGTTATATCATCGGTTATCCCAAGAAGAAAGTGGTGCGGCGGTTGTTTTAGATGTCGCGTCAGGTGGGGTGTTAGCCTATGTTTCAACGCCGGGTTTTGACTCGAATTTATTTGTTAATGGGATCTCAAAAAAAGATTGGGGAGCGCTTTTAAATCATCCTCGACATGCGCTTGTTAATAAGCCAATTGCAGGGCAATATGCCCCTGGATCTACTTTTAAGATGGTGACGGCTTTGGCTGCGCTTGAAAAGGGAGTTATTAAGCCGAATACGACAGTGTCTTGTTGTGGTCATACCATGCTGGGGACTCATAAATTTCACTGTTGGACGTGGAAGACGGGGGGGCATGGATCCGTTGATTTAGTCAGAGCAATTGCCACATCCTGTGATGTTTATTTTTACCATATTGCCGGATTAGTCGGAATTGATGCTATTGCGGATATGGCTAAGCGGTTAGGGTTGGGACAGGCTACGGGTATTGAAATACCCGGGGAAAAATCAGGTTTGATCCCGACAACGGAGTGGAAGAAAAAACGATTTAAATCAAAATGGACACTGGGGGAAAGTTATAATGCCGGTATTGGTCAGGGGTATACCTTGACAACCCCTCTACAACTAGCTGTTATGACGGCACGGCTGGCCTCGGGGAAGGTGGTTGTCCCATCACTGTTGGCTCTTGCTCCTCAGGAATTTCCAAAACTAGATATTAATCCAGAGCATTTGGCTCTTATTCAACTGGGTTTGAATAAGGCTTCTAATGAAGGGGGGGGAACGTCTTTCAGACATCGGATTGAAACCGCGGGGATGGAGATGGCTGGTAAAACTGGAACAACTCAAGTTCGTCGAATTACAGAGCAAGATCGTGCTATGGGGTTAGCTAATACAGCGAGTCGTCCGTGGCACCACCGTGAGCATGCTTTGTTTGTAGGGTATGCACCAGTACATGCACCGCGCTTTGTTGCAGCGGTCTTGGTTGAGCATGGTGGAAGTGGCGGGCGCGTTGCAGCACCCGTGGGACGTGATGTTCTTTTAACAGCCCAGCAGATTTTAACTCCTTGAACGTTGACACCAACATGATATGATGAACATATGATTGCATTTCGTCCTGTTCTATATTTGCTGGGAATGCTGTTGAGTACTATGGCAGCAGCGATGTTAATTCCCTTAATTGCTGAGCTATTTGTATTTAAGACAGACGGATGGCAAGAGTTTGCTGTTGCCTTCTTTCTAACCGGGGCTTTGGGTAGTCTACTTGCCATGGCTAATAGATCAACAGATAAAATTGAATTAAAAGTTCGTGAAGCGTTTTTGATGACGGCTTTATGTTGGATTATCACACCGTTATTTGCAGCATTACCAATATATTGGTCAGATCTTAATCTAACATATCTGGACTCTTGGTTTGAGGCTGTCTCTGCGATTACGACAACGGGCTCAACAATTATTGCCAAGCTAAACTCTGCTTCCAAAGGCGTGTTGTTATGGCGTTCTATCCTGCAATGGCTGGGTGGGACTGGGATTATTTTAATGGCTTTGATTATTTTGCCAACGTTGCGTATTGGCGGAATGCAGCTATTCCGTAGTGAGTTTTCCGATAAGTCTGAAAAGATTTTGCCGCGCGTATCGCAAATTAGTTCAGCCATCACATCAATTTATGTATTTTTTACTGTCGCTTGTTTTTTTTCGCTTTATTTGGCGGGGATGACACCATTTGATGCAATTTGCCATGCCATGTCTACAGTTTCTACGGGTGGTTTGTCGACAAAAGATGCGTCGATAGCTTTTTATAAATCATGGGTCATTGAATTTATCATTATTATTTTTTCGATCTTAGGAAGTTTTACCTTTGTTTTATTTATTCGACTTTGGCATGGACATGCTAAAGCGATTGCTTTTGATTCCCAAGTCCAAATGTTTCTAAGGTTAATCTCGTTTTTTGTTGTGATTCTTTTTGTCTGGAGTTGGGCTCATTTAGGTATTTCCCCTATAAAGGCTTTCCGTGAATCCCTTTTTGTTGTGACTTCCCTAGCGACATCTTCGGGGTTTACCACAATTGATTATACAACTTGGGGGGCGTTCCCTTGTTTAGCTTTATTGATTGTTAGTATTATTGGAGGATGCACAGGATCAACAGCAGGGGGGTTAAAAGTATTTAGAATACAGGTTTTGGGACATGTAGCTTTGACGCATTTGCGACAGTTGCGTCGTCCACACGGTGTATTTATTCCCTTGTATCAAGGGCAGAAAATTCCTGAATCTGTATCAAGTTCGGTGTTAACCTTTACAACATTGTATTTCTTTACAGCATTTTGTCTTGCTGGGGTTCTGACACTTTTTGATTTAAGCATAATTGATGCTTTCTCAGCTTCTATTGCTGTCTTGAGTAATACAGGTCCCGGTGTGACTAAACTTATTGGGCCATCAGGAAGTTTAGCGAGTTTAGATAGTGGTGCTAAACTGAGCTTAATGATTGGGATGACATTGGGGCGTCTTGAATTACTGACGATCTTTGTTCTTTTAATGCCGTCATTCTGGAAGCGTTAGGGTTTGTCCGCATCGCGCTGCAAAGACTCGTGGGAAAATTTTCTTAGCTTCTTCCTCAAGTTTGTCAATAAAATCATCTGTATGGTTGGGGGCGTGATGGAATAGGGCCAAAAGCTTAACATTGGCTTCTTTTGCAAGATTACAAGCCATTTGCCATGTTGAATGACCGAAGTCTGAAACAGGGCCATATTCGCTGTCGCAATAGGTGCTATCAAAAATAAGGAGATCACAGTTTTTAATGAATTTAGTCAACTTTTCTCTTAAGGTTTTTGGCAAATCTGTATCTGTTATATAGCAGATTCTGTGGTTGTCGAAACGCAGACGATAGCCACAACTCCCGCCCGGGTGTGACAGTGAGATTGTGTCAACATGACAATCCAGATCCGCTGTTAGGGTTTCACCAGAATGGAAGTTCGTTATATTTTTTGTTGCAGGGATATCTTTCCAATCAACAGGAAAGTATGGTGGTGACACGATGGTTCTAATTTGTTTTAGCGGATTAACTGCGCAAGAGTAAATATTAAGGGTAAAATTAGGTGACCATAGCGGTGCGAATGAGGGAAGGCCGACAATATGATCAAGATGAAGATGGCTTAAGAGGACATGGCAATTTTGAAAATTATGGCTTTGGGCAATTTTCCCGGCATCAATCATACCTGTCCCTGCATCAAGAATTACCCATCGTTTTTTTGTGACGATACTAACACAGCTTGTGTGACCACCGTATTTAAAGTGATAGGCGCTGTGTACGGGGAAACTTCCCCTTGTACCATGAAATACGACATCAACCATGATCACGATCCTCTTTCTGCTAGCTTAGTTTATCTTAATATATATAAATTAACGATTTATTAAGGACGCAAAAGTATTATCATAAATATGAAGAATTAGTTGTGAGGGAGATAATTTATGTATAAAAGTATTCCATCAGCAGCCAAAGCTGAAAAAAAGAATGGTAAAAAGAAGGTATCGGTTGCTCTTCAAGGGGGAGGATCTCATGGGGCTTTTTCATGGGGGGTTATGGATCGTCTATTGGAAGATGGTCGTTTTGAAATTGAAGGGTTGACTGGAACCAGCGCGGGTGGAATGAATGCTGTTGCTATTGCCCAAGGATTAATGAAGGGTGGAAACCAAGCTGCTCGTGATG
The DNA here is from genome assembly GCA_019636055.1 of Candidatus Paracaedibacteraceae bacterium. NCBI lineage: Bacteria > Pseudomonadati > Pseudomonadota > Alphaproteobacteria > Holosporales > Candidatus Paracaedibacteraceae > Candidatus Paracaedibacteraceae bacterium. Next base: position 488,962 of record JAHBYH010000001.1, on the reverse strand, counting down.
AACTAAAAGCTTTCTGGCAAAAAATTAGTGATTCCGGTAAAAACAGCCCGTTGAATCATCGTGGTCCTATTGATAAAGCTCTTGGTAAATATACGATGTATCATTCACCAGGATTTGTGATTTTCGATTATCTGAGTCGTATGTTTTCTCCTTATGAATTGAATCCATTACAAATTGATCCACTTAAGGATGTTATTGCGAGCTCATTTGATTTTGATGCTCTTCGTAAGTTTAAAGGGGTAAAAGTTTATTTGTGTGCAACCCACGTGCAGACCGGAAAGCTTAGAATTTTTGGTTTGGATGAAATGAAAATTGAAGCATTACAAGCAACAGCTTGTCTACCAACGATTCATAATGCTGTTAAAGTGGATGGTGAATATTATTGGGATGGTGGTTTCATTGGCAATCCGGTCTTCTTCCCGTTAATTTATGATTGTGAAAGCCCAGATATTATTTTGATTCAATTGAATCCAACAGTACGCGAGAAGATCCCAACAACAGCTCGTGAGATTGGTGATCGTTTGAATGAAATAACCAATAACGCATCGGTTGTTCGTGAAATGCGCGCTATTTCGTTTATCTCTGATTTAATCGATGATGGTAAGTTAGATCCGAAAGAAACAAAGCGTGTCTTTATGCACTTGATTGAAGATGAAGATACCTTTACGGATTTAGGATGGTCAAGCAAATTAAACACCGAATGGGATTTCTTTATGCACTTGTTTGAAAAAGGTCGCGCTGCTGCTGATAAGTGGATCAAAGAAAACTACGAACATGTTGGTAAGAAAACAACGGCGCCATTACGAGAACACTTTGTTGGTGAGAAATGGCGTAAAAAATAAGACTAGATAACAATAAAGAATCCCCCTTGAGGGGGATTTTTTATTGCTGAATTTACCCCTTCTTAACCCCTGTCCCTTTAGAATGAGTTTGATTCATATTTCGAGGGTGGCTTATGCTGTATCATTTAAATGAAATAAAAAACGCTGCGATGATGCCAGCAAAAGTCTGGTCAGATGCTATGGGATTGTTCGCATCTGCAATGCCGCAAGAGGCTGATGCGTATTCCTCAATCTTATCTGCAACATCTGAAATGATTGGTCGATCAACAATGGCGTTTGATCGGCCGGAATTTGGCTTGCAAAGTACAATTCGTAATGATGAAGTGCTTTCTATTGTTGAAAGAAACGTCCTTCATAAACCATTTTGTTCTTTGAAATTGTTTGAGCGCCATAATAAAAATGGCCGAGCGTATCAAAAAGATCCTAACGTGTTAATTTGTGCACCATTATCAGGACATTTTGCGACGCTGTTAAGGGATACAGTGCGCGGGATGCTACCCTATCATAATGTTTATGTTACTGATTGGGAAAATGCGCGGGATGTACCCTTAAAAGAAGGAAATTTCAATTTTCAGAATTATGTCGATTATTTGCTTGATTTTATGCGCTATTTGGGGCGGGATACCCATGTTATTGCGGTATGCCAACCCTCGGTTCCTGTATTAGCGGCAGTCTCTTTGCTGGCCGAGTACAATGAGCCAAGTCAGCCCAGAACCATGACTCTTATGGGAGGGCCGATTGATACACGCATTAATCCAGGCCCGGTTAATGATTTTTCAGAAGAGCATTCTATGCTGTGGTATAAAAACAATTTAATCACCAAAATCCCCTCTGGTTATGCGGGCTCGGGACGCGAAGTTTGTCCTGGTTTTTTGATTCTTCAAGGGTTTATGAGCTTAAATGTAAAACGTCATCGTGACGCCCATATGGAACTTTTTACTAAGTTGATTAAAGGCGATCGAGAAGGGGCCGATGCTCATAAACGATTTTACGATGAATATAGAGCAGTCCTTGATATGCCGGGTGATTATTATTTGGATAGTATTCGCATTGCTTTTAAGGATCATCTGTTGCCCAAGGGATTATTAAATTGGCGTGGCTATCTCGTGAGACCAGATAAGATTAAGAAAACAGCGTTAATGACTGTTGAAGGTGAACTTGATGAGATTTCATGTCCGGGGCAAACACTTGCAGCTCATGGGTTGTGTTCTAATTTGCCGGACAGTTTACGTAGTCATTATGTTCAAGTTGGTACAGGACATTATGGTATTTTCAACGGAAGACGGTGGCGTGAAGAAATTCAGCCTCTGATTCATTGCTTTATAAGGGAACACAATGGGACAAAGTTGTTTTGATGGCGGTTATCTGGTACCGTAGAAAATATTTATCTGAGGTACTATATCGAAATGTCTTGTCCTATCTGTCAAAAACCATCTGCTCCTGAATACTCGCCATTTTGTTCCAAACACTGCAAAAACATAGATTTATTGAAGTGGTTAAATGAAGACTATAAAGTGCCTGCTGAACCAGTGGTTTTGGATGAAGAAGAATCATAACCCATTCTTTGACCTTATGTCTTACCCGTCCCTTTAGAGGGACTAGGCATTGCTTCTCAATTTTCAGTGTCTTTTTCTTGTGATATATCACGTTCACGTTGTTGTTGTTTGCGTTTTCTAAGGTTCTCGCGCAGGGCTTCGGCCATGCGGCGGGCTTTTTCTTCTTTTGTTAGTTTTTCGCTCATGATACTAAATTTATCGTTGTTTTAAAGGGTGATGCCCTATTCCTAAGGACGGGGCATCACTATAAAGGCTTACTCTGTAGCTTCTATCGCACCGTGACAGTGCTTGAATTTCTTGCCAGACCCACAAGGACAAGCTGCATTACGCTGGACGCGTCCCCATGAGTCTTGATCATCGCCATCAGTTGCTTTGCGAGACCGTTTTTGCTGTTTTATATCAACGATTTCGGCATCGGTCATTTGAGGCTCACCCGACCAATCCGGGGTTTGTTCTTCCAGTCCCGAGAAATCTGGTTCCGGATTAAGCAATTGCTCAAGAATATTGACGTCTGGGACATCAATTTCGAAATGCGCCAAAGATCCAATTGTTTCTTCACGCAACGCATCTAGCATGCCCTGAAATAGGACGAAAGCTTCACGTTTGTATTCATTCAATGGATTGCCTTGAGCGTAAGCGCGTAAGTTAATTCCTTGACGCAGTTGATCGAGCGTGAGTAAGTGGTCCTTCCAGCATTTATCAAGAAGACGTAAAACCATGTTGGTTTCCGCCGCTCGCATCATGGCTGCCCCATATTTCTCTTCTTTTGCAGCCATATGCTTTTTTGCTGCACTGATAATACGATTGATAATTTCAAGTTCTGCAATACCTTCTTCATTTGCCCAAATTTTAGCGTCAATAGTGATACCAAATACACGATGGATTTCAGATGCCAGACCTTCTAGATCCCATTGCTCCATCAGTGAATCATGGGGAATATGACGGTGGACAATCGCTTCAACAACATCACCGCGCATGTCTTCAATCATTTCAGAAATATCGTGACTTTGCATGAGTTCGCGGCGTTGTTCATAAATGATTTTTCGTTGATCATTCATAACATCGTCATAGCGGAGCAAATGTTTGCGGATATCAAAGTTGCGTGCTTCCACTTTTTGTTGTGCGCGTTCTAAGGCTTTGCTAATCCAGGCATGAGAAATAGCTTCTCCTTCTTGTACCCCAAGACGGCGTAGCATTTGGTCTAGGCGATCGGACCCGAAAATGCGCATTAAGTCGTCTTGTAATGAAATATAGAACTTGGATTCTCCCGGATCACCTTGACGACCGGAACGACCCCTTAACTGATTGTCAATGCGCCGGCTTTCATGACGTTCTGTTCCAATGACATATAGACCGCCTGCGGCCTTGACTTGTTCTTCAAGTTCCTTGATTTCTTTTGTGGCTGTATCAATGACTTTTTTGATTTCTTTTTCGTCCGTCAAGCCGTGAATTTCACGGGCAATACGCGCTTCGAGGTTCCCGCCGAGTTTAATGTCTGTACCACGACCAGCCATGTTAGTTGCGAGAGTCACTGAACCCGGCGCACCGGCATCGGCGATAATGCCAGCTTCTTGTTCGTGATAGCGCGCGTTCAAGACTTGGTGTTTGATCTTCTGAGTCGTCAGTAATTTAGATATCATTTCTGATTTTTCAATACTGGTTGTCCCGACAAGGACAGGTTGGCCACGATCTTGGCATTCCTTGATTTGCTTAATCATGGCGTTATATTTTTCGGTGGCTGTCAGGTAAACTTCGTCATCGTTATCTTTTCTTGCAATCGGGCGATTGGTTGGGATCACAACGGTGCGTAGTTTGTAAATTTCTTCGAATTCGGGTGCTTCAGTTTCTGCGGTTCCGGTCATGCCTGATAGTTTTGGATACATGCGGAAGAAATTTTGGTATGTGATGGAAGCCAGAGTTTGATTTTCCATCTCAATGGTAACACCTTCTTTGGCCTCAAGTGCTTGGTGTAGACCTTCAGAATAACGGCGACCTTCCATCATACGCCCCGTGAATTCATCAATAATAATGACTTTGTCATTTTTGACAATGTAGTCGACGTCACGGGTAAAGAGAACATGAGCTTTCAAGGCTTGGTTAACGTGGTGGACAACACTAATGTTGTGGATGTCATAGAGTGTTTCACCTTGGATCAGATTTTCCTCACGCAGCAGTTCTTCGATTTTCTCTATCCCGGCGTCATTCAACGTGACACTGCGTTGCTTTTCGTCTTTTTCATAGTGTTCCGGCGATAGCTTTGGAATAATCAAATTGATGCTGCGGTATAAGTCAGATGAATCTTCGGCTGCACCGGAAATGATTAACGGCGTGCGCGCTTCGTCAATCATGATGCTGTCAACTTCGTCAACGATAGCATAGTTGAATGGACGCATAACCATATCATCAATGCGGAATTTCATATTATCACGTAGGTAGTCAAAACCAAACTCATGATTGGTTCCATAAGTCACATCACTGTCATAGGATTCACGGCGTTGGGTGTCTGACATGCCGTGAACGATACAACCAACAGAAAGGCCAAGATAGTTGTAAAGTTTTCCATTCCACGCAGAGTCACGGGATGCTAGGTAATCGTTAACGGTCACAACGTGGACACCTTTGCCTGTTAGCGCGTTAAGATAGACAGGTAAAGTTGCAACCAACGTTTTCCCTTCACCCGTACGCATTTCCGTAATCATACCGTTGTGTAGAACGATTCCACCGACCATCTGGACGTCAAAATGTCGCATGCCGAGGGTGCGTTTAGATGCTTCGCGGACAGTGGCAAAGGCTTCGGGTAAAATGTCATCTAGAGTTTCACCGTTGATAAGACGATCTTTAAATCTTTGAGTCTGAGCTTTTAGTTCGTCATCAGACATGGTCTCATAGGTTGATTCTAGGTCGTTAATTTTTTCAACTACTTTTAGATATTTTTTAACCACGCGGTCATTGGCGGATCCAAAAATTTTTGAGAGCAAAGAAACTATCATTTACAATTTAACCTTTATGTTTTATGCCAGAACCATATTAATCTTTGAAACTGACTCTTGCTTGTCGTATTATATCTAGTGTAGATCTAAATTAAAAAAGACTCAATGATTTGCTTTGTCTTTTTAAATATGAATAGCAATTTTTCGAAAGGAATGGAAATGTTAAAGTTTTCCCGCCTCGCACTTATTACACTCTCTTTGGGTGTTTCAATGCAAGCAATGGCTGAAACTAAAGATTCAACAGTGGTCGCTAAGGTTGATATCGATGGTAAGAAAAAAGAAATTACTGTTGGTGAATTGAAGCGTCGTATGAAAGCTTTGCCACCACAATTGCAAGGCGAATCCATGGACAAAATTTTTGATCCGTTAGTTCAAAGCTCAGTTGATATGGCGATTGTGACTCATTTGGCTAAGAAAGCTGGTCTAGACAAGGATGAAGAAGTCAAGGCGCGTATTGCTGACTGTGAAGAAGCGATGTTGCAAAAAGCATGGTTGGACAAGGAAATTGGTAAACTTCAAACAGATGCTGAATTGAAAAAGGCTTATGAAGAATTAATTAAAGTTATGCCTGATATGGATGAAGTCAGTTTCTACCAAGCAATTTTCCGCGATAAGAAAAAAGCAGAAGAATTCATTAAACTTGTCAAAGCAAAATCTGGTGATTTTGATAAAGCTTTGAAAGAAGGTCAGGCAAAAGATGCTGACCTAAAGGGCGGAAAAGCTGATTATGTTAAAGTTCCTGAATTGCCGCCAGCACTTGGTTCTGCTCTTGAAGGCAAAAAAGGTGGTGTTTTGGTTGACAAGCCAGTCGAAGAAAAGCTTGGAAAAGAATCTGTTTTCTTCGTTGTTAAAACAATTGATCGTCGTGCAGCCAAAAAACCAACGTTTGACGAAGCTAAGTCCGACCTTAAAGGTTTGACAATGCCGAAGTATGCTCAAGAAGTTATCGAAAAGGCTCGTAAAGACTTCAAAATTGAGAAGTTTGATATGGACGGTAAACCAGTTGCTTCTGAACCGAAAGCGGCGCCAGCTGCCTAAGATTCTTTGGTAACGTCATAAAAACCCAGCTTTAAGCTGGGTTTTTTATTGAGAATAGAGCGTGTTATTCTTAATGTTTTCTATTTCTAGGTGCAAAAAACTATTCTACGCTTTATTATTGACAAAATAATTCTGGTCATTACTTGATGGATCGTTATTGGAGATTGTCTAAGATGTTTCTGTATCAATTGTTTGCTTTTTTTATTGCTAGTTTAATTTGTGAGTTGTATGCGGCTGACAACTCCGATCCCGGAACACCTAGTGATAATGGTTCTTTGACTATCCCTTTATATGAGACTCACGTTTCTTCTGCAAGTTCGATTTCTGCTCTTGTTCCTTTGGTGAACGCTCATATAAGTCAAGGGATGGACCCTCGCAAAATATGGGTTGTTTTAGACGTCGATGGAACGTTGACTCGTCTTGCGGACCCAACTAAGGATACAGGAGTTGTCGAAGAACGTGGCTCCTCACGTTCTGTGGTAAATTATTTATGGAAAACAGGAGTCCATCTAATCTTTTCAAGTGCTTGGCCATCATATCAGATCAATCCAAAAATTGGCTTTGCCGAAACGATGCAGCGTTTGTTAAAATTAAATTTTGGCATTGATGGGGTGATTGGGGATGGTGCTAGTTTTTCTAAGGGACGCTCAGTTGTTAATGGTGTATCTTTTGACTTTCTAAAAGATGGTGCTGTTGTTTCTGTTCATCGAGCATTCACATATGATCCTTATTCTCGCGCAAAAGCATTGGCGCCGCATTTTTATGACCCAGAGCAAGCTTCAGAGATGGAAGTTCTGTTGTTTGCAGATGATAGTGTTGGGTCTCGCTCTAATACAGGCATTTTTCAGAATGATTTGCGTTTGGTTCGACCTTACCCTAATTTAAAAACTTTGTATGTTGTTGGGATTGATAATAAGTATACCTATACAGAGCCTCAGGACGTTGTTGAAAAGCTTAATGGTTATGTGCCATTTGACGGGATCCTATCGAGTGTAGACTATAAAATTAAAGAAGAAAATGAAGATATACCTTCCTCAAATTTTATTTGCCATTTTTTGAGTGATGACGATTTGAGTGATGAGGAGTCTGGAAAGAGAAGCCGAGGCGAGTTTTTTCTGGATGATGATAGTTATTCTGGTTTAGGGCGTGGAAAGAAAATTGTTCGAGAAGAAGATAGCTTTCTGGGGGGTGAAGTTAACGATCTTGTCCCTGGTGGATCTCATTCTAAATAATAAAAGCGTGAATTTAATATTCACGCTATAGCTAATTGCTTTATCTTGTTATGCGGGCACCTTGACAGTATAGTCGACGTCCACAGCACCTGCTTTTTCAAAATTTAGGCGGATTTTAATAGTTTCACCCTCTTTGAGATCCTGTTTTAGTCCCATTAACATGACATGCAGGCTGCCGGGTTTGAAAACAACTTCGCCATTTTTAATTTCAACATTTGTCACAGGGCGCATTTTCATAATGCCATTTTCATGAATGTGATCGTGAAGCTCTGTTGATGTTGCCAATTCACATTCAGCATTAAGAAGCGTATCAGTTGCTTTTTTACAGGGGAGTTTAACGGACATGTAGACGCCTGTATTTCTACCTTTTTGGGCAGGGCGAATAATGGGGTTCTCGATGGAAACTTTGGGCGCTGTGTCGTTACAGCAATCAGCAAGAGCTATGCTTGTTAAAAAAGTGGATAGTAAAATTGTTTTTAGCATGATTTCCTCCGTAGGTTATTCTCTTTTATACCTTAGGATGTACATGAAATAAACCGTGACATAGTGCCCCATATGTTTGGTCATTTTAAACCAAATATTAAATTGATCGCGACTATTATAATATTCATGTTATATTGGTCGTAAAATTCCAGTGAGAGAGACAGGTTTTTAATGTCCGATAAGAACACACTGCCGGATCTAATATTTGTAACGGGCATGTCTGGTGCCGGTCGATCAACAGCGCTTAAGGTCTTTGAAGACCTTGGATATACAATTATCGATAATCTCCCTCAATGTTTGCTTGTGGGGTTAATTGATGGTCTTAAAAACCAAAGGATTTCATTACCTCTAGTTTTAGGGATGGATGTGCGTGCTATTGGTGCAGAAGTAGAGAGTTTCTTGGAAATTGTTGATGATTTGCGTGGCTTTTATGAGGTTAGGCTTTTATATTTAGGCTGTCAGAATGACATTTTAATGAAGCGGTATAACGTATCACGGCATCGTCATCCTTATGGCGTAAAATCACTGGCTGAAGGAATCCAAGAAGAACGAGAGCGTTTAAGTCCGATTAAATCTGCAGCAGACCATGTAATTGACACATCTGTTCTTTCTGTTGTGACATTGGGGCGTGTCTTAAAAAATATCTTTGGTCGCCCGACGTCTCCTCAATTGCAGATTCGAATCATGTCATTTTCTTATCGCCGTGGTATTCCGCCCGAAGCTGATATGGTTTTAGATGCAAGATTTCTTGACAACCCGCATTACGAGGAACATTTGCAGCCATTAACGGGAAGGGACGATCCTGTAGCAAAATTTTTAACTCATGACAAATCATGGAGTGGTGTTTTTAGCTCTATCAAAAATATGCTTTTGCCAACATTAACAGGGTTCAAAAATTCAGGGCGTAGTTATCTAACAATTGCCTGCGGTTGTACTGGGGGCCAGCATCGATCCGTTTTTATGGCTGAACAAATTGCCTTATATCTGAAAGATCTGGGCGAGACTGTTTTTATAGAACATCGGGAGATTGACGCATGACAGGCAATGTTAATAATCCTATATTAGCTCAAACACGCCGTGGCGATTTGATCGAAAACCATTACCGCGGTGCCTATGTGGTTGTCGATACAGATGGTGATGTTTTGGCTGCAGCAGGCAATTTTCAATCGATTATCTATGCACGGTCTTCCTTAAAACCGATCAATGTCTTGGCCATGATCACAAGTGGTGCAGCTGATGCTTTATCTGTGACCGATCAAGAAATTACCTTGGCTTGTGCATCTCATAGCGGTGAGGATATTCATGTAAATTTAGTGCGAGAGTGGTTGGGGCGTCTTGGGTTATCTTATCACGACCTTGAGTGTGGCATTCATGCGCCTATGGGAAAGAGCGCTAATAAGGCACTGCGGGCGGCAGGACAGAATCCAACGACATTTCATAATGCGTGTTCCGGTAAGCATGCCGGTTTTATGACGTTGGCTAAATATATGGGATATCCGATCAAGGGTTATAGTCAGATGGGCAGCACAACCCAAGACCATGTCATGTCAGTTGCCGCTGAAATTTTGGGGATTGATAAAGACACAGCACCACGAGGAGTTGATGGGTGCTGTATTCCAATGATGGGTATGACGATGCTTGCTTTGGCTAAGGGAATGGCTCGCTTAGCCAGCCCTGTGGGGTTGTCGGATAACTTGAGGCTTGCCTGTGAGCGTGTAACACGGTCAGTACAAACGTATCCCGAACTTATTGCTGGATCAGGACGATTTTGTACGGATGTAATCTCATTAACTGGGGGTGAGGTTCTTGTGAAAATGGGCGCAGATGGTGTCTTTGTCGGTTGGATTCCCTCTAAAAAATGGGGGATTGGTCTTAAGATTGATGATGGTAATCTTAAGGCGGCCGAAGTTGCTATGGCAGCTTTGTTAAAACAACTCAAGCTTATTTCTAATCCTGAGTTGCTCGACCATTGGATTAACCAGCCTATTCACACCTGGACACGGGACATCGTCGGGCAATTTGAGAGTGGGGTATGATCTAATCTACCCCATACCGGTAAGCAGCAGCGTAGCGAAGGCGCTCTTCAGCAGGACTGGAAGCTGCTCGCCAAAGTTTTAAAACCGCGCTTCGTGCATCAATGGGCCCCCCGTAAATTTGCTGCAGATACCCAAATTTTTCTTGCTCAACGGACAAGGCTAACTCCATAACCCCAGACAATATGCCATAGTTTTGGAATGCGTTAGCAACAACAGGATTTTCCATGTGGGTATTGATTAAATGAAATGTTGTGACGAATGTTTCTGGTGTTTGGCGGATCAATTCATCAGCTGCTGATCTAAAGAGTGGATCTTTCAAGGCTGTTTGAAAGGCTGATCGAACTTGTCCTTGCATGTTCCAGCGTTGTTCGATGCGATCAATAACCTGATCAGCCAATATTTCAATCCATGTTGTTCCTCCACCTTGCATATCAAGCCCGTCTGTCATCCAGCTATACCGTGATGCTTGTAATGCATCCAAGGAATCGCGTTCTGAAGGTATAGCAGCAAACGACGAGGTTGATAAAAGTGCCGAAAATAGTGCTGAATAAATTAGATTTCTATACATTATTGCCTCCATCATATTTATGGTTCCGCAATAATACATATAGTTTAAAAAGTTAAAATCAAGTTAACGGCGCAGGATAGTATACATTTTCTGGGGGTTGGTTCAGCTCTTTTTGTAGGTCAAGTAAAATGAGGCCAAGATAAGAGCTTGCCGGAATCAGTCCTTTTGATCTTAATGTCCTAAGGGCTGTTGGTATATGGACGGGGATATTATATTTTCTTGAGGCTTGCTTCATATAATCTCGGGCTAAATCAAGGTATGTTGGGTAATTGTCACTTTTTTGTGCTTGAGCTGTATCAAAAACATAGGTGTGATCAGTCGTTGTATGTAAACTGTCTAGTATGCCCTCATCATTTTCGGGAGTGTCTGGTTGTGCGTATTCAAAAATGGACCTAGACGGGGTTGTTATCGATTGTTTAAGAGCAAAATGTCCGCGGTAAGAAACGTTTAGGTTGGATGATTGGTTGAAATTAAGGATAAAGCGAATTGCGTGGGGAACTTGTGTTAATGGGCCTGCGTCTGATAGATTCTGTTTAAATCTAGGGGTGCAATTTGCCGGGTTTAATGTGTGCCCTTCAGATTTGCTTTTATCGTCGTAATGAATTGTAAATGTGATTCTCTCAGGATCAATATAATGGCTTTCCGGGTTTGGAAAAGACTCATTCAAGCTATGGCGACCGTCGATGTTCGGGGTATCTTTCTTAAGGGTTCCGATGTGCTGCAGGTTATAGAAAAAACTTACCTTTTTAACTGTATCAGGCCAATGATATGCATTAAATTCAGCGCTAAACCTCATTGTTGATAAGGGGGTCTTATAGAAACTATTTCCGTGTGTTGTTATGGCAAAATAGCCAGTGCTTTGATCACCGGTGATTTTATAAAAACAAATATATCGGCCGATATAAGGGGTAAAATCTAATGGGAATGGGCTCTTTATTGCCAAATCTGTTGAAATAAATTGCGGTGGAAAATCCGGTAGCATGCTTGTTGAAAATGATGTTCCGCGTGCATCACCCAGTGTCCCGCAAATTAAAGACCACAGACGTCCGTCAGCGGTTTGTTGATCATCGCCCATGACGAGTGACTCAAATAAAATTTTGGGGCTTGGGGACTGTGGTGGTTGAGGAGGCTCAATTGCTGATGCTCGTGATAAAACCTGGAGTAATACGAAAAGGATAGTCATCTGCATTTTTTAATTTGGTCCGAAATTGCGGACGGCTGACTCAATGTATTCTACAAATTCAGGCGATGATGTTGCGTCCCATTCAAGAATGGCCGGTAGATCATAGGGGTGGTTGTCTTTCAACCACTCTTTTAAAAGGTTTATTTTATCAGTGGTTGTTTTAAAGATAAGATAACATTCCGTCCCCTTCATGATTTTGCCATCCTTGGCATAAATGGACATACACCCCGGGATAATATTCACACAAGTTGCTAGTTTATCTTCAATTGATTTTGCTGCAATGGGTTCAGCCACGTTTAATGACGTTACTGTTGTGTATAGAATTGATATTTTTGTTGTCATCATTTTTTCCGTTATCTATATAGACTTTTTTTATTTTTGACATATTTGTTTTCTTAAGTCTAGGAGTATGCAAATGCTACCATTTATTTTTGCTGTGTCGATCGTTAATGTCTGTCCTGTTGATAAGCCTTTGGAATGTTGTGTTACATGTCAGGCGCATTATTTTGTTTGTAAAGATAGAAGTGATAGTTTAAGCGAGGAATTAGGGTGCCTACGTCAAAAAAATAAATGTCAGGGTGAATGTCCAGTTGATTATGATGATGAGGAGACTGCTCCAGAATAAAAAAACCTCCCAGTCGGGAGGTTTTTCTCGAAACTGATTCAGATTAGAACTTGTATGCAAGACCTAAACGAACAGATTGTGTGTGAACGCGGTCTGCGTCAAATGTAACGCTTGCAGGAACTGCGCGCTTAAATGTACGACCTAAGTCATAGGTCCATTCCATGCGACCAACCCAGTTGCGTGCGATTGATGTTTCAACACCAAGACCTGGAACAAAGCTAAAGCGTGATTTTGAGTCGGATAGACGAGCAACATTCGCGCTCAATTTCATGCGGTTCCAGTCAGCGCCTAAGCGGATATATCCTACTGTTGCGGGAGTAAACTTGTAGCCAACGCGGAAGGCTAAGTTGAAGGAATGGTCAATTTTGAACTTACCACTGACAGCTGGTGATGCTGTGTTAAAGCGGAAGCTTGAGTTTTCAAATTGATACCCCATTTCACCGGCATAGTACATGCAGCCAGATGCAATCCCATAACCGAGATACATACCAACACCAGCGCGGTTACGACCCATGTCGATTTTGTTTGTGTTTGTTCCATCTGTGATGGTTACATCACTTGACAAGAATGCCATTGCAGCATTGGCACCAAGATATAGACCACTTCCGATTTCAGCATTTGCACCGGAAATTGCTGTTGCTGCAATAAGTGCTAAAGCAAATTTTTTCATTTTACTCTCTCCTAAAAAATTAGGTTGGGGACTTTTTCCCTCAACGTTTCACAATCACAGAATAGTTTTATTGGTTTATCAGACTCAATCAAAACAATCTATCTAAAATTATTTTAAAATCAAGTGTGACGCTAATGGCACACATTTTTACATAATTTGTCGATATTTTTATTGAGTATTTGTGTGTATCGAGTGAAAATAAATGAGGTCAATAGGGGGAAATATGTATATCAAGCACTCTGATCTTAACTTAACAGTCACGACACCATTAGGTCCGGATACGCTGATTATTGATAAGTTAAGATGTGTTGAGGGCATTTCGATGCCGTTTGAAATCCATCTCGAGATGCACTCCAAAAAACTTGATTTAGCTCTTGATGATCTTGTTGGTAAAGAAATTAAAGTTGCATTCAAATATGGCTCAGAAACGCGGTATTTTGCAGGGATTGTTGGTGAGGTCTCGCAAGGCTTTACCGTCGATATTGATAATGCGGGAAATAATGTTGAATTAACAAAGTACTATGCAACGTTATACCCAAAATTTTGGGTATTAAAATTCAGCCAAGATCATCAAATCTTTCAAGAAAAATCTGCTATGGATATTGTTAATGATCTTTTGGGACAATATGGGGTTACAAAGAAAAAAGATCAAACCTCGTCCTGTGGGCAATCGCCATATGAATATTGTGTCCAGTACAGAGAAAGTTATTTCGATTTCATTTCTCGTCTCTTTGAGGCAGAAGGTATTTCCTATTACTTTGACCATTCTGCCAGTGGTGAAGAAATGGTTATTTGTGATGATTCATCAACAGCTGAGACTGCTTATTCTGCATTGCCAATGACGCCTTTTAGTGACCGTGATCCTTGGTATGATGAAATTCAATTTTTGCGTTATGCTAAACAAGTCGTCAGTAAAAAATTTCAAACAGCAGATTATAACTTTGAGACGGCGTCGACGAAATTGCTGAGCAATGCCTCAGGAGAAGGTGAAGGCTTAGAGGTTTATCGATTCCCCGGATATTATCCTGACGGGGGAACGGGTGATGGTTACTCAACAAATCGGATTCAAGAATTAGAGTGGCGCAAAGAAATGATATCCGGGCAGTCTTCCGCACCGTTATTAGCGCCGATGAAAACATTTACGGTTACAAACCATCCTCGGGATGATTTGAATAAGGACTATATTGTTTATAAGGTTACCCATGAAATAAATTTACTCGCAACAGGGGAGGAGCGTCTTTACTCCAATACATTTGAAGCATTTCCGGCAGATGTTCCTTTTAGAGCGCCAATTATTACGCCCAAACCGACGATTGCCTCAACCCAGACGGCCAGAGTTACAGGGAAGTCAGGTGAGGAAATTTGGTGTGATGAGTATGGGCGTATTAAAGTTAAATTTCACTGGGATCAAAAGGGCAGTGACGATGAAAAAAGCTCTTGCTGGATTCGCGTTGCACAACTTTGGGCTGGCAGTGGTTGGGGGGGATTATGGACACCGCGAATTGGTATGGAAGTGGTTGTTACCTTTCTTGAAGGAGACCCAGACCGCCCGTTGGTAACGGGCTGCGTCTATAATAGTGATAATATGCCGCCTTATGCTAAAGACGAGCCAACAAAGAGTACGATCCTATCTAATACAACCAAAGGTGGCGGCGGTAATAATGAGTTCCGGTTCGAGGATAAGAAAGACGAAGAGGAAATTTATATTCATGCCCAAAAAGACATGAATACGGTTGTTGAAGATAATCGAACTCTTAAGATTAATGATGGCGATGATACGTCAGACATTATGGTGGGTGATCGTACGGTGACTTTACATGGCGAGACTGCTAAAAAGGATAAAGAATCCGGTAAAGGGATTGGTAGTGACACGTTGACTTTAAATAAGGGTTGCCGTCTTGTTGAGCTTAAAGCAGAGGGTGATAAACAAGGTGACCATACGCTTAAGATGACGAAGGGTGATAATACAATTGAAATAACTAAAGGAAATATGGTTACTCAGTTGGATGAAGGCAATAAGTCAATAACTCTGACTAAGGGGGATATGGAAATCACCTTAACTCAAGGGAGTATGACCACTAAATTAGATCAGGGAGACCAAACATTAAATGTTGTTGGAAAGCGTAATATTACTGTTGTTGAAGCTGAATCTCATGAAAATAGTGCTAACTTTTCGCATACGGTTACAGGAGACTATGAATTAACAGTTTCAGGGGCTTTGACTATTAAAGTAACAGGTGCTCTTTCTATATCAACAGATGATGACCTAGAGTTAAAGGCTGGCGGGGATATGAAATTGACAGCTGATGGCGATATTAAGCTTCAATCGACAGGAGATACAAAAATTGATGCAACGGGTGATTTTACAGGAGACGGGAATGAAGTTAAATTAACGGGGCAAACAAAAGGTAAATTTGACGGTGGTCCTGATATGGAAGTCACAGGAAATGGTAAAGTTAAGATCGGTAGTTCAAGTACGTTGACACAGGTTAAGGGGAGTATGGTTCAGATCAACTAAGCGCAAATCTCAGAAATAGTCCTACGGCGAATTTTACGAAACTTCGGCTTTGCGCACGTACTATATGTACGCTTACGCAGCCTCGTTCGTAAATTCATCCGCATTACTTATTTCTGAGATTTGCTGGGGAACTAACGACTAGACCTCATATATTTTCACCTTTCTCCTTGAGGGGGAACACAAAGCATCATAATTAGGAATATTTTATGACAGAAGCAAAACCGAAAGATGGTATAATAGAAAAACACGACGAGAAAAAAGGCTTTCTTATTAAACGCTCAACCCTTAAGGACGGAAAACTCGAGGGAGCCTGCCAAACTTTTTATCCCGACGGTAAAGTTGAAAAAGACATGAATTTTAAGTCAGCTAAACTTGATGGGCCTTATAAAGCTTATGATGGTGACGGGCACATCGAATTAGAGCAAACTTACAAGATGGGGGTTTTAGAAGGCTCTTCTAAAATGTATAAAAAGGGCGCCATTTTTGTGGAGTCTAATTATGTTGATGGCCTACAAGATGGTACAACAACAATCTATTATCCGAATGGTAAAGATGTAAATGCAACAACTCAAATGAAGGCTGGTAAGAAACATGGAGATATGAAGGTTTATGCCCCCAATGGGACGATGACTAAAAAATCATTTTATCAAGTTGATTTGTTGCAAGGAGATTCATTTAGCTATTTCCCTGATACCGGAGCGGTTGCTATCCATGAGAAATATAAAGATGATAAATTGCAAGGGGATACGATCAAATATTTTCCAAATGGTGTGATTGCTGAAATTGCAACCTTTGACCAAGGTAAGCCTGTGCGTAAACCTCGGAAGTTTAAGCCTAATGGGGCAGAGGTTGCATAATATATGTTACCTCATTACTTCATCAAGTGCTTTGAAATAGCCACACTCTTTCCATAGATGACGGTTGCCGACAACATAGAGTGCTTCTTTGGCGCGAGTCACAGCAACGTTAACAAGGTTGGGATTTTGCCCGGCCCAAAGGCGGGCTCTTGCTTGCTCTGGATCTTGGGCGCCCAAGACAAAGACGATGGCTTCTGCTTCGCGACCTTGGACTGTATGAACTGTTCCTACATGATCATAAAGCCACCGCCGAGGGTTTTCAACCCACCCATTTAAAATGCCACTGGTGTGCAATCGTTCTCGGATTTTGTTTTGAACCATAGTAAATGGGGTGACGACGTACAGGTCGGGTGCGCAGTGATTTTGGCGTAAATGATATAAAATTTTGAGAACGACTTCCCCTTCTAAGGGGGCCCATTTTTCATCCCACTCACTTTCAACATGAATCCAACGCGATTCACCAATAATGGTTTTAAGTCGTGATACAGATGGCGTTTTTGCCTGTACCATCAAGTTGCCATAGGCCACGCGGTTGGATATATCGAACATGGGGTTGCTGCAGCGTCGATGCACTAATAGCGGAAGTCCGACTTTGCGTTTTGACTCCCCTAATGTTGACCCGATAGGCGAGATCTTGTCAGCCAAACTTTGAGCAGATGCAAAAGGAGGGGCATATTGTTGATCGTCCACGTTAAAGCGTTTGCAGATGGCAGAGGTCAATGTGTCAGGCAGAGGCATGACGGGTTCAATCTGTAGGGGGTCGCCTACAACGATGGCTCGATGGCTGCGCATTAAGGCACCCACAGCCGCTTGTGGAAGAGATTGCCCTGCCTCATCAATAAGTAACCATCCGATGCAGGGAGAGTCAATACGAGGGAACATACGAGACAAAGAGGCAAAGGTCGTTGAGATAACCGGAATGAGTAAGAACAAGGTTGACCACAAATCAGGGATGAGCTTGTCAGCGGCTTCTGAGCCAAGGGACGATGATCCGAAATCACTGAACAGAATGCCAATGTTATTCAACATAGCTTCCGGTGCGGCATCGATAAAGGCTTTGTGAACGGCCATGGCATGCTCAAAAACGCATGTGCGTTTGCGCGCTAAACTCTTATCAACCCAGGGTGTGGTAAGGTGGATTTTCTCCTGAGAGTTCTTGAGGTACTCTAGCGTTATCTGTTGACCGGAATATTTTTTTAAGAGAGGTTCAATTTGTTTGGCATGTTGAACAGGGTCTTGATTAACAAGTTCACATAGCGTTTGTAATTCTTGAAGCGCCTCATCGACTTGACCTAATGATTTTAGAAAAGTTTGCCGTGCTTTATCCCATTTTGCTTGGGCATTCTTTTTACCAATGGGATAGGACTCATCCGGAAAATGGTCAGTAACATCGGCCCCCTTTTTACGGAATCCACGAACGGTATAGAGATAGTTGCGAAATCCTGTCTTTTTGTCCGCCCAGAAATTGCGCCGAAACTGATAACGGTTGTTGCGATTGCCCAAAGGAATGGCTATCAATCCCCATGTGTCTTTTTCTAATGTCGTATCTGCAAATGATTTGAAGTATGATGCTGTGCTGAATGTGTCTATGGCTGTTCTAGCGGGAAGTTCTGCCGTTATGTTTTCAACGGCTTTATTGTTGGATGATGTTACGAGGATTTCAAAACCTTTAAGCCGTTGGTCTAGTTTAAAGGGGCTATAGGATGTTCCTGTTACGGTTTTCTCAAATGACGTCTCGATAAAGGCATCGGCTGGGGTATCAAAATCACACATGACACGAGCACGTTCCGTGATGATGGCTGCGATAATATCCCTTAACAGTGTTGTCTTGCCGGTCCCCGGCGGGCCATTTACTGATAACAGTCCGGGGTTATCTTTCAAGTCTAGGGCCATATTCACAGCTGCTTGCTGTAATAAGTTTAAGGTGTGTCCGCCCGGATGAGGCCAAGCGCCTGGGGGAATATAGGTAGGAGCTAATGAGTTCACAAGAGCTGCTGGACTGCTTAAGAGACACCTCTGTTTTATGGGGGACTGAGAAAGGTATGTCTCTGCCAATTTTGGGAGGTTTTCATCTGTTATGAGTTCTTTTGCTAGCTGCAAATCATCCATATAGAATGAATTTAATAAAAGAGGTTCAGGGGAATCTGGCTGAAAAGTTTTGCCATTAGGCAGTGGTGGGCGCACATACTGTAGGGACTTAACTGTGAAATAAGGCGCTTGCGTCATGTCTGATGACAGGCGGAGTGACTCAAGTAAAACCGCATATGTATTTTGAATGTCTTGGTGCGTTACATAGAGTTGGTGGGGCTCTGTTGGGGGTGTTTCATCTTGATCTTGATTTTTATCAAGGGCAGCATAGATTTTTGCTTTGAGGGCTGCTTCGACTGTTGTCCAGTCGCCTAGCTTATCAAGTTTTCCTTTGAGGGCCATAGGAAGCGCCCAAGCAAAGCTAGAGATATAAATAGGATCTTCATCAATCAGACGTCCTGTTTGATCGAGGGTCAATGTTGCTATGATGGCATGACCGCGAACTGGGCGACGTTCAGGATTTGAATCTGTATAGACTTTGTGCAAAGCTGACATGGCATGGGGAAGGTTGATAGTTCCAA
Source organism: Candidatus Paracaedibacteraceae bacterium (assembly GCA_019636055.1). Classification (NCBI taxonomy): domain Bacteria; kingdom Pseudomonadati; phylum Pseudomonadota; class Alphaproteobacteria; order Holosporales; family Candidatus Paracaedibacteraceae; species Candidatus Paracaedibacteraceae bacterium. The sequence goes on along the minus strand of JAHBYH010000001.1, from coordinate 469,755 downwards.
GAACCACTTGAAAAAAAGGGGCATGATTATCGATTGTGCTTTGATAGCGAGGCTCCCATGGTAGAGCTTCTTTTGTTATCTGAAGGGCTTGTTTTTTGTCTCCTAGAGCAAGGTCTTCCGGGCGTAAAAACGCTTGAGGTGAGAGAACTTCAAGAGCCGTCCACATATCAAGGATATTTTTTTTGAGATCGTTAGTCATTGATTTTAATGTGGAAAAGGTTTTCTGTCAGTCTTACATGAAATAACGCATAAGATAAAGATTTAAAATTACAGTTAGAGTGTTTATATTAACAGCGAAATAATAACTTATAACATAAAGAGGGATATAATGTTAGCAAGGCAAATGCAATACGGGGGTGTTGTGGACTTTATGGCTGAATGGGAAGCAGCTTATGGGGATGAAATAAAAAAGATCGCAATTTTTAATCCTGAAATTACATCAAAATGGACGAAAGCCCAGATTGAAAAATTTGTTCGAATTTTTTATCATGCGCGTGGACACTTTCATGAGTTTTTGTGGTATTTGGGAAATCATGCCGAAAACCGCGAAGTCAAAAGGATCGTTATTGATAATATTGCTGAGGAGTTTAACGGAGGTGCTGCTTCTCATGAACAAATGTATATTGAGTTTGCTAAAAGCCATGATGTTGATTTGACCGATGAATATGTCGAGGGCAAAACCTACGTGCCAGAGATTCAAGACTTTAACAAGGGTCATTTGCGTTGGTTGGCCAGCCATTCTGCAGAACATGGTTTTGCGGCATTTTCTGCCTATGAACGATTGGATAATGTTGACTATGGTTCTTTGGCTGTTTTAGCTGAGTCATTTGGAACATCACGCAAAGGATTGATCTTTTTTAATGTTCATTTAAAAGCGCAACATTTTGAGACAACAGAAGGGTATTTGAATGAGATTTGGGAAAAGAATTCCGATCTTGTTAGGGAATCCTTTAACTTTATCACCTATCATCAACTAAAGATGTGGAGATCTCTCTCAGCGTTGATAGAAAGAGCAAATGGATAAATTTTGGCTTATACGCCTAAAAGAGAAACTATTTAGTGTGGATATTTCGCAGCCTATGATGCGGTTCTTCGGGATTGTTATGGCTGTGAACTATCCCCTTTACTGGGTTGCTTGGAATCCTACTTTGAGTTATCAGGGTGCTGAACTTGATATTGCTATGCGATTATTGGCAACAGTTTTATGTTTGGGTCTTGTATTTTCAAAGTTCTTTTTTCGGCCTGAGACCAAGGTGCTATCGATTTATTGGTTAGGTACAGTCATATACTGTTTACCGTTCTTTTTTTCTTTTATGACACTGGTTAACCATGCTTCGGCTGTGTGGTTGATGAATCTCATATCAGCCGTATTTTTTGTGTTTTTACTTTTTGATGCTGGCGTTGCATTGGCTGTTCTGATCAGTGGGAGTGTTTTTGCCTATCTGATTTATTTCCTTCTATATCCGTCATTTGTTGTTGAATTAGGGGAAATAACTTTATTTGATTTTTTTATGACGTTGCTCGCGACTGTTGTCATTGGGAGTTTGTTTTCTTATAAAAAGGGTATAATTGTGCACGAAAAGCTCACGTCTTTGCGGGGTTTAGCTGCAACAGTGGCTCATGAAATGCGTACGCCCTTAGCTGTTATCAACCTTGAGGCAGGGTGGTTGCGCAGTAAGCTGCAGCAACCTGAATTAACTAAGGAAGATATAAATGCTGTGAACGATTGCCCGAATCGGTTGATGGCAACGACCAATAATGCCTTGGTTGTTATTGATATGTTGTTGGCAAATTTGAAAGTGACACCCCCGGGTGAAGGCTCTCTTTTGTTAATACAAACTATTCTTCGTCAATCTTTTGAGACGTATCCGTTGTCTGCTCAAGAATCCGATAAAATAAATATTGCTGACTTTTCGGATTTTGAGTTTTATGGGGATCCTGATTTGATAAGGCATGTCTTTTACAATCTTATTAAGAACGCGCTTTATTTTATAAAAGCTGCTCGTAAAGGTGAAATTTATGTGTGGGTAACCCAGACTAAAAAGTATAATATTATTCATTTTAAAGATACGGCCAAAGGGGTTCCGTCTGAAGAATTACCTTACTTATTTAATCGTTTTTATAGTAAGCGAAAGTATGGAACGGGGTTAGGCTTAGCTTTTTGTCGTCGCGTTATGTTAGATTTGGGTGGAAAAATTACCTGTAAGTCTGTTATGAATGAATATACTGAATTTATGCTTTACTTTCCAATAGTTAAGTCGTGAGGAAACGCTGATGACCAAAGTAATCCCAATGAAATATAAAACTCAAATCATTCTGGTTGATGATGATCAGGTGATTTTGGATGTCTTGAGTAAACAAATCGCTGACCTTGGGTACCGCGTTCAGACTTTTTCTGCTGCAACGGATGCTTTGGAGTGGATTAATAATAATCAGGACCAACCTTTGTTTGAGCCATGGATGGTTCAGGACGAAGAGACTGCTCTTTCAGCAAATTTGCACGAAATTTATCGTGAGATTTCCAATGAGAATCGACACGAACGGGTTTCTATTGTCATTACAGATTATGATATGCCTGATATGGATGGTTTGACGTTGTTGCGCAAAATTCGCTCACCAAATTTGCACAAAATACTCCTGACGGGGATTGCGGATGAAAGTTTGGCTGTTAAGGCCTTTAATCGTGGCGAAATTAATAGTTATGTCAAAAAACATGACCCAGAGATTTATGATCGTATAGAGGAAGTACTCGAACTTGGGGCTCATCAATACTTTGAGCGAGAATCTTCTGTATTTATGCACGTTATTGGGCATAGTTTGTATGGTCAAGCATTGAAGTATCCAGAATTTGCTGATTTTCTAGAGCGAGTTCTGGATGAATATGATATCAATGAATACTACCTTCTTGATTCAATTGGATCTTATTTGTTGAAAGATCAAGAAGGTCAATATCATGTCTTGTACGTGTTTAACCAGGAATTGTTGGATTGTCAGGCTGATGATTTGGAGTCGGAATTTGGCTTAAACTCAGAACTTAATGCTGAGATCCAGCAGATACGGGCCTATCAAAAAGCGTTGTGTACCCATCCTTGTGTTGATGCCGGGGATAATGACTTGGATAAAACGCGTGAACTTATTCGTACGATTGAGCCACTCGTATTAGGGGCGGATGAATTTTTCTACAGAGTCGTACCGGTTACAAAATTGGTAGATTAAAAAAATCGTTAAATTCAAAAAACTGTGTTGACATCACAGGGGTAAATCCAGTACATAATTGAAAGTATGAACCGGGAGGGATGGCCGAGCGGTCAAAGGCAGCAGACTGTAAATCTGCCGACGTATGTCTACGTAGGTTCGAATCCTACTCCCTCCACCATCCTGGTTGATTTCATAAATCAGTAGTGGTAAAGTTCAACTAGTTATGCGGGTGTAGCTTAGTGGTAAAGCCCCAGCCTTCCAAGCTGGTTATGAGGGTTCGATTCCCTTCACCCGCTCCAATTTTTTTAATGAGCAAGTTCATCACAGGGTGTATAAGTTATGACAAAGGCAAAGTTCGAAAGAAATAAGCCGCACTGCAATATCGGAACCATTGGTCACGTTGATCATGGTAAAACCTCATTGACAGCGGCAATCACAAAAGTTCTCGCAGAAACAGGCGGAGCAACATTCACAGCGTACGATCAAATCGACAAGGCTCCTGAAGAGCGCGCTCGCGGTATTACAATTTCTACCGCGCACGTTGAATACGAAACAACAAACCGCCACTATGCCCACGTTGACTGCCCAGGACACGCTGACTATGTTAAGAACATGATCACCGGTGCGGCACAGATGGACGGAGCAATCTTGGTTGTTTCTTCTGCTGATGGCCCGATGCCACAAACACGTGAACACATCCTTTTGGCACGTCAGGTTGGTGTTCCTGCTCTTGTTGTCTTTATGAACAAAGTTGACATGGTTGATGATGCTGAGCTTCTTGATCTTGTTGAGCTTGAAGTTCGTGAATTGCTCTCTTCTTATGATTTTCCGGGTGATGACATTCCTGTTGTTCGTGGTTCAGCTCTATGCGCCTTGGAAGACAAGCAACCAGAAATCGGTCGCGATGCGATTCTTAAATTGATGGCAGAAGTCGATCGTTACATTCCGCAACCTGAACGTCCAAAAGATCGTCCGTTCTTGATGCCAATCGAAGACGTATTCTCAATTTCCGGTCGTGGTACCGTTGTGACAGGTCGTGTAGAACGCGGTGTTGTTAAGGTTGGTGAGGAAATCGAAATCGTTGGTCTGAAGGACACAGTTAAGACAACCTGTACAGGTGTTGAAATGTTCCGTAAGCTATTGGATCAAGGTGAAGCTGGTGATAACGTTGGTGTTCTATTGCGTGGTACAAAGCGTGAAGATGTTGAACGCGGTCAAGTTTTGGCAGCGCCTGGTACAATTACACCACACACAAACTTCGAAGCCGAAGCATACATCTTGACAAAAGAAGAAGGTGGTCGCCATACTCCGTTCTTTACGAACTATCGCCCACAATTCTATTTCCGTACAACCGACGTAACTGGAACAGTTCAATTGCCAGCAGGCGTTGAAATGGTTATGCCTGGTGACAACATTCGCATGGACGTTGAGCTCATTGCCCCGATCGCGATGGACGAAGGTCTACGTTTCGCGATTCGTGAAGGTGGCCGCACAGTTGGTGCCGGTGTTGTTTCTAAGATCGTAAAATAATTTTTGTGATCGTGCGGTGGCGGATTCGTCCGTTGCCGCTTTTTTTTCTGTGGACAGGGCGTGAAATATGCGCTATATATTCTAAGAATATAGATTGTCTATAGACGTGCAGGAGTGTAGCTCAATTGGCTAGAGCGTCGGTCTCCAAAACCGAAGGTTGGGGGTTCGAGACCCTCCACTCCTGCCATTTTTTTTATGTTATTGCGATACAAGGTTTGAGTGTCAGACATGAGTACAGATAAAAGTTTTGTTCAACAAACTAGAGAGTTTTTTCCAGAAGTTAAGCAAGAAGCAAAACGTGTAACTTGGCCATCCTGGAATGAAACAAAACTGACAACATTGTTTGTCTTTATTTTTGCGGTGATTGCTGCGATTTATTTTGCTGTTATTGACTCAATCGCTTATCGCGTTGTTAATTTTTTGATCGGTATCACCGGATAACGGTTTTTTTGATGATTGCGTAATGCAGTGTCTAGAGGATAGATAATGGCTCTTCGTTGGTATGTTGTAAACGTTTATTCTGGCTTTGAAAAGAAGGTTGCTCAAACATTGCGTGAGCAAGCAGAGAAGAAAGGCTTGCAAGACTATTTTGGTGATATTCTTGTGCCGTCTGAAGAAGTTGTTGAAATTCGTCGTGGAGCAAAGGTTTCTGTCGAAAAAAATTATTTTCCAGGATATGTGTTAGCTAAGATTGATTTGAATGATGAATCTTGGCATCTTGTGCGCAATACACCAAAAGTATCAGGATTTCTTGGGGCAAAGGGGAAACCGATGCCGATTTCCGAAGCTGAAGTTAATCGTATTATGAAGCAGGTTCAAGATTCAGCAGAGCGTCCACGTCATGCTGTTGATTTTGAGATTGGTGAGCAAATTAAGGTTTGCGATGGACCCTTTTCATCCTTTAGTGGGGTGGTTGAGGAAGTGGATAACGAAAAGGCCCGCCTCAAGGTGTCTGTCATGATTTTTGGGCGTCCAACCCCCGTCGAACTGGAATTTAACCAGGTCGAAAAGCAATAGTTGGATTTACCCGCCCCGTGCGGGTTTTGTAGTGTGTGGGAGATAGAGCCTCTATCGCACCACAGACTCAGGATAAACAAGAATATAACTGAGGTTAGTTATGGCAAAGAAAATTACAGGGTACATTAAGTTGCAAGTACCCGCGGGTAAAGCAAACCCATCTCCACCCATTGGTCCGGCTTTGGGTCAACGTGGTCTAAACATTATGGAATTTTGTAAGGCATTCAACGCAGAAAGCCAAAGCATGGAACCTGGTATGCCGATTCCGGTCATCATCACAGTTTATGCTGACAAGACATTCTCTTTTGCGATGAAGACACCTCCTGCGTCTTACTTGCTTAAGAAAGCTGCTAAGCTTCCAAAGGGCTCACAAACCCCGGGTCGTGGAACAGTTGGAAAAGTAACAATGGCTCAGGTCCGTGAAATCGCAGAAGTAAAAATGAAAGACTTAAATGCGAATGATATTGATGCCGCAGCATTGATGATTGCAGGTTCTGCAAGATCAATGGGCTTAGAAGTAGTGGAGTAAGAACATGGCAAAAGTAGGTAAAAGACTAAAAAATGCCGTTCAAAACTTGGATAAAACCAAAGTTTACTCTCTCGAAGAAGCGGTAAAGACAATTAAGGAACGGGCAACAGCAAAGTTTGATGAGACTATCGAAGTTGCAATTAACTTGAACGTTGATCCACGCAAAGCTGACCAAAACCTTCGCGGTGTTGTTCAATTGCCAAACGGAACCGGTAAAACATACCGCGTTGCAGTATTTGCAAAGGGACCGAAGGCCGAAGAAGCTTTGAAAGCTGGTGCTGACATCGTTGGAGCAGAAGATTTGATGGAAAAAATCCAAGCTGGAGATATGCCATTTGATCGCTGCATCGCAACTCCTGATATGATGGGGCTTGTCGGTCGCGTTGGTAAGATTTTGGGTCCACGTGGTTTGATGCCAAACCCAAAGCTTGGAACAGTTACAATGGATGTTGCCGAAGCTGTTAAATCTGTAAAAGGTGGTCAAGTTGAGTACCGTACAGAAAAGGCCGGTATCGTTCATGCTGGTGTAGGTAAAGCGAGCTTTACTGAAAAGGCTATTTTAGAAAACGTAAAATCATATGTTGATGCTGTGATTAAGGCAAAGCCAACAGGCGTTAAAGGGACTTATGTTAAGTCCATGAGCCTAAGCTCTACCATGGGTCCAGCTGTCAAATTTGATGTTGCTGAATAATTCTGGAGGGAGATTAATTTCTCCCTGTAGATAGATGCAAAGGGAAACCTTTGCAGCTGTCCAAGACTATAGGTCCCATTCGGGATAATGGGAAACCGCCTGTAAGAGACAGAGGGATTTGACTCCTTCTGGGACAGATAACCGGATAAAACCGGTATAAACTCTGGGAAACTAGGGAATATAAACTGTTAGGAGTGTAAAACATGAACCGTTCAGAAAAAGAACAGCTAGTATCGCAAATGCGCGAAAAGTTGATGAACGCCAAGTGTGTTGTCGTAACCCATCAAACAGGGTTGACAGTATCCGAGGTGTCTGATCTACGTCGTCAAATGCGTGGTGCTGGTACAGAGTTCAAGGTTTTGAAAAACACTCTCGCTAAGATTGCAGTACAAGGAACACCTCTAGAAGGGATGTCATCTTTGTTAGAAGGCCCAACAGCGTTGGCGTTTTCTACCGATGATGCAATTGCTCCGGCAAAAGTTGCAGCGAAGTTCGCAAATAAAAACGATCGCTTGAAACTTGTTGGTGGCTACCTGGATGGACAAGTTCTGGATGCAAAAGGTGTTGACGCATTGGCTAAATTGCCATCTCTTGACGAGCTACGCTCCAAGATTCTTGCTGTTATTAATACCCCAGCAACCCGTATTGCCCTATTGGCGAAAGAACCTGCTACCCGCGTGGCACGCGTATTGAATGCCCGTGGCAGCAATCAATAACCTTGATAAAAGATAAAAGACAGAAGGAGATATAAATGTCTGCTAATCTAGATAAAATCGTAGAAGAGTTGTCCAAACTAACAGTTTTGGAAGCTGCTGAATTGTCCAAAAAGCTTGAGGAACACTGGGGCGTAACAGCTGCAGCTCCTGTAGCGGTTGCTGCAGTTGCTGGTATGGCTGCTGAAGCTGCAGAAGCTAAGACAGAATTCGACGTTGTATTGGCTGATGCTGGTGCAAACAAGATCAACGTAATTAAAGTTGTTCGCGAAGTTACAGGTCTTGGTCTTAAAGAAGCTAAGGACCTTGTTGAAGCTGCTCCAAAGCCAGTTAAAACAGGCGTTAGCAAGGACGAAGCTGACAAGCTTAAAAAGCAGCTTGAAGAAGCTGGTGCAAAAGTTGACGTTAAATAAGCGTTTGCTGAATGCAGTGAGAGGGGGAAACTCCTCTCAACCTTCGAACAACTCTTTAATGAAGAGCAGATCTTCATCAAAGAGTTGTTTGGTCGTTTCTATAGTTTATTCATTTGACGTTGCTACAAATTAACTGTATCAAGGGCAACTGAGTTTACTAAATGACATGAAACAAAAGACAACTAATTTTTAATAGACTTGTTAAAGAGGGAATCAATGGTAAGATCTTTTACCGGAATGAAGAGATTTCGTAAAAACTTTGGTCGTATCTCCGACGAAGCCAAAATGCCAAACCTGATTGAATTGCAAAAGTCATCCTATGACAAATTTTTGCAACAATCCACGACTTATAATAAGCGTGAAGATATTGGTCTTCATGAAGTATTTAAATCAACGTTTCCAATCACCGATTTCTCAGGTAAATCACAATTGGAATATTTTAAGTACGACTTTGACAAGCCTAAGTATGACGAAGAAGAATGCCGTCAGCGTGGTTTGACTTTTGCTGCCCCTCTGAAATTGACTCTACGCTTAGTCGTTTGGGATATCGACGAAGATACGGGTGCAAAATCAATTCGCGACATCAAAGAACAAGAAGTCTATATGGGGGATATGCCTCTTATGACAGACAATGGAACGTTCATCATCAATGGTGTTGAGCGTGTTATCGTGTCTCAAATGCACCGTAGTCCTGGCGTGTTTTTTGATCATGACAAAGGTAAAAGTCATTCTTCCGGTAAGTATTTGTTTGCTGCTCGTGTTGTGCCATATCGTGGTTCATGGTTGGACTTTGAATTTGATCCAAAAGACTTGGTTCATGTTCGTATTGACCGCCGACGCAAACTTCCGATTACTGCATTCTTGATGGCGCTTGATTCGGCTGAAACAGCTGTCTTGCGTGCAAAAGCAGGTGAAAAAGGTGAAGCATTGCCTGCAAGCCAAATTACAGGGATGTCACGCGAAGAAATTTTGAACTCCTTCTATGCAACAGTCACGTATACAAAACACAAAAAAGGCTGGAAGACAGCGTATGTTGCAGAAAATTGGCGCGGTGTTAAGTTAACATCTGATTTGGTTGATGCTGCCACAGGAGCTGTTGTTGCCGAAGCCGGTACAAAGATTACGCCTCGCATGGCAAAGAAACTTGCTGCTGATGGTTTAAAAGATATTCTTGTCGCCACTGAAAATCTTGAAGGTTTATATCTGGCAAAAGAATTCATCAATGAAACAACCGGTGAAATTTATGCAGAAGCAGGGGACGAGCTAACACTTAAGACAATTGCAGCTTTGGAAACAAATGCAAATCTTAAAGAAATTCCGGTTCTCTCAATCGATCACGTGAATGTTGGTGCTTATTTGGTTAACTCTTTGAACGCAGATAAAATTAACAATCGTGAAGAAGCATTGTTCGAAATTTATCGCGTTATGCGTCCGGGTGAACCACCGACCTTGGAAGGTGCAGAATCCTTATTCAGCGGCCTGTTCTTCGAAGCAGATAAATATGATCTGTCCGCTGTTGGTCGTGTCAAGATGAACTCCCGTATTGATGTGAAGTGTCCAGATACCATTCGTACAATCCGTAAAGAAGACATTGTTGCGATCCTTAAGATGCTTTTGGAACTTAAAGATGGTCGCGGTGAAGTTGATGATATCGATAACTTAGGTAACCGCCGTGTTCGTGCTGTTGGTGAATTGTTGGAAAACCAATACCGTGTTGGCCTTAGCCGTATGGAACGTGCAATCAAAGAACGCATGAGCTCTGTCGAAATCGACACAGTTATGCCGCATGATCTCATTAATGCGAAGCCGGCAGCGGCGGTTGTTCGTGAGTTCTTTGGGTCATCTCAATTGTCTCAATTTATGGATCAAACAAACCCATTGTCTGAAATTACACACAAGCGTCGTTTGTCAGCCTTGGGGCCTGGTGGTTTGACCCGTGATCGTGCTGGATTCGAAGTCCGAGACGTTCACCCAACTCACTATGGTCGTATTTGCCCGATTGAAACACCTGAAGGACAAAACATTGGTTTGATTAACTCACTTGCAACATACGCCCGTGTTAACCAGTACGGCTTTATTGAAAGTCCGTATCGTAAGGTTAAAGATGGTAAAGTTACCAATGAAATTGTGTACCTAACAGCTATGGAAGAATCTAAGCATATTATTGCGCAGGCGAATATTGCTTTGGCAAAAGACGGTAGCATTGTTGACGATTTGGTTACCTGCCGTCAGCAGGGTGAATTCGTTATTTTGCCTAAGGATGATATTACATTATGTGACGTTTCACCTAAGCAGTTGGTTTCTGTTGCGGCTTCTTTGATTCCGTTCTTGGAAAACGACGACGCGAACCGTGCATTGATGGGATCAAACATGCAACGTCAGGCAGTTCCATTGTTGCGTAGTGAAGCGCCACTTGTTGGTACAGGTATGGAAGCAACCGTTGCACAAGACTCTGGTGCGTGTGTTCTTGCGCGTCGCACAGGTATCGTTGACAGTGTTGATGGCCGCCGTGTTGTTGTTCGTGCAACAGATCGTCAAGAAGGCGATGATTCTGTTGGTGTTGATATTTACAACTTGCATAAATTCCAACGCTCAAACATGAGCACTTGTATTAACCAAAAGCCACTTGTTCAAAAGGGTGACTTGGTTAAAAAAGGTGACGTGATTGCGGATGGCCCTGCAACCGAACTTGGTGAACTCGCTTTGGGTCGCAACGTTCTTGTTGGATTTATGTCTTGGCAAGGGTATAACTTCGAAGACTCTATTATCTTGTCCGAACGGATTGCTCAGGATGACGTCTTTACATCTATCCACATCGAAGAATTCGAAGTAATGTCTCGTGATACCAAATTGGGGAACGAAGAAATCACACGCGATATTCCAAACGTGGGTGAAGAAGCACTTCGTAACCTTGACGAAGCTGGTATTATCTATATCGGAGCTGAAGTCAAAGCGGGCGACATTCTTGTTGGTAAAGTGACACCAAAGGGTGAGTCCCCGATGACACCGGAAGAAAAATTGCTTCGTGCGATCTTTGGTGAAAAAGCGTCTGATGTTCGTGATACGTCTTTGCGTGTTCCACCTGGAATTTCTGGTACCATCGTTGACGTTCGCGTGTTCTCACGTCGTGGTGTTGATAAAGACGAACGTGCACTGACGATTGAACGCCAAGAAATTGAACGTCTGGCAAAAGACCGTGATGCTGAAAAAGCAATTTTGGAACGCAACTTCTATAAAAACCTTGAAGAAATGCTTGCTGGTCATAAACTGACATCTGCCCCTAAAGGGATCAAAACAGGTGTTGTGGTTAACGAAGCTATCTTAACAGAAATTCCTCAGCATCAATGGAAGCAACTAACTGTTGATAACGATGATGTGATGTCCAAAGTTGAAGCCATGAAGCGTCACTTGGATGAAGGATTTGCTAAACTTCAAGAATGGTTCGAAGGCAAAGTTGAGAAACTCCGCGCGGGTGATGAACTTTCACCAGGTGTTCTGAAGATGGTCAAGGTCTTTATCGCTGTTAAGCGTAAGATTCAACCGGGTGACAAGATGGCTGGCCGTCACGGTAACAAGGGTGTTGTTTCCCGTATCGTACCGCTTGAAGATATGCCTCACTTGGAAGATGGCACCGTTCTTGATATCATTTTGAACCCGCTTGGTCTTCCGTCACGTATGAACGTTGGTCAGATTTTGGAAACGCACATGGGTGCAGCTGCCGCTGGCCTTAGTAAGCAAATTGCCTCTGCTGTTGAAAAAATTCAACAAAATGCAGGTAAGGTTGCTGATCTTAAGGCTGAGCTAAAGAAAGTCTATACAGATAAGCTGGATACAAAAGATATCGATACCATGTCTGATGAACAAGTTCTAGAACTTGGCCGCCACCTGAAGAAAGGTGTTCCAATTGCAACACCAGTGTTCGACGGTGCTTCTGAAGATGATATCGTCAGTGCCCTGAATACGAGTGGTATTCCAAGCAATGGTCAGCAGTACCTTGTTGATGGTCGTACCGGTGAGCGTTTTGATCGTCCAACAACTGTTGGTTACATCTATATGCTTAAGTTGCACCACTTGGTTGATGACAAGATTCACGCTCGTTCTATCGGGCCGTACAGCTTGGTCACACAACAACCGTTGGGTGGTAAGGCGCAGTTTGGTGGACAACGTTTTGGTGAAATGGAAGTTTGGGCTTTGGAAGCTTATGGTGCCGCCTATACCTTGCAAGAAATGTTGACCGTGAAGTCAGACGACGTATCTGGCCGTACTAAGGTTTACGAAGCGATCGTTCGTGGCGATGATAACATGGAAGCTGGTATTCCTGAATCATTCAACGTTTTGGTCAAGGAGCTTCGTTCTCTTGGTCTAAATATGTCCTTTGAGCAATAGAAATTAGTTTCGGAGAATAGTTATGAGTAACCAATTACGTAAAATCGAAACCAGCGAAATAGCTCCAGGTTTTGAAGCGATTAAGATTTCTATTGCAAGTCCAGAGCAAATTCGCTCTTGGTCTTACGGTGAAGTCAAAAAGCCTGAAACCATTAACTACCGTACATTCAAGCCTGAAAGAGATGGCTTGTTCTGTGCGCGTATTTTTGGTCCAGTGAAAGACTACGAATGTTTGTGCGGTAAATACAAGCGCATGAAGTATCGCGGTGTTATCTGTGAAAAGTGTGGTGTTGAAGTAACCTTGAGCAAAGTTCGTCGTGACCGTATGGGCCACATTGAACTTGCTTGCCCAGTTGCTCACATCTGGTTTACAAAATCATTGCCAAGTCGTGTTGCTTTGCTTCTTGATATGGCTTTGAAAGATATCGATCGGGTTTTATATTTTGAAAACTATATTGTTATCGATCCAGGCATGACACCGTATCGCAAAGCCCAGTTAATTTCAGAAGATGAATATGTTCGTATGCAAGACGAATACGGTGAAGATGCTTTTACCGCAGGTATTGGTGCAGAAGCATTAAAGCGCTTGCTGGGGCAAATCAATTTGGAAACAGAGCGCGATGAGATGCGTGAAGAGTTGTTAGAAACCTCTTCTGAAATGCGTCGTAAAAAGCTGGTGAAGCGCGTTAAATTATTTGAATCCTTTATTGAGTCCAACACAAATCCACAATGGTTGGTTATGGATGTGATTCCGGTTATTCCACCGGAACTCCGCCCGCTTGTTCCATTGGATGGTGGTCGTTTTGCAACCAGTGATTTGAATGATCTTTATCGCCGTGTTATTAACCGTAACAACCGTCTAAAGCGTTTGATGGAGCTTCGTGCGCCTGACATTATCGTTCGTAACGAAAAGCGCATGTTGCAAGAATCTGTTGATGCTTTGTTTGACAACGGTCGTCGGGGTCGTGCGATTGCTGGTGCTAACAAGCGTCCATTGAAGTCATTGGCTGATATGCTCAAAGGTAAACAAGGTCGTTTCCGTCAGAACCTGCTTGGTAAGCGTGTTGACTATTCTGGTCGTTCCGTTATCGTTGTTGGTCCTGAATTGAAGCTTCACCAATGTGGTTTGCCAAAGAAAATGGCTTTGGAACTCTTTAAGCCATTCATTTATGCGCGCCTAGAACGTTATGGTTTGGCCAGCACCTTGAAGGCAGCAAAACGTATGGTTGAAAAAGAACGTCCGGAAGTTTGGGACGTCTTGGAAGAAGTTATTCGTGAGCATCCCGTTCTCTTGAACCGTGCGCCGACTCTTCACCGTTTGGGGATCCAAGCTTTCGAACCGACATTGATTGAAGGTAAGGCGATTCAGCTTCACCCACTTGTTTGTGCAGCGTTTAACGCAGACTTTGACGGTGACCAGATGGCTGTTCACGTTCCATTGTCCTTAGAAGCTCAGCTTGAAGCTCGTGTTTTGATGATGTCAACAAACAACATCCTCAGCCCTGCAAACGGTCGTCCGATTATTGTTCCGTCTAAAGACATTGTTTTGGGTGTTTACTATCTAACTCAAGTCCGTGATGGCTTGGTTGGAGAAGGGATGATTATCTCATCTTTGGCTGAGGCAGAATTAGCGTTGCAAAACCAATTGGTTGAGTTGCACACGAAAATTAAAGCACGTCTTCCGTATTATACTGAAGAAGGAACCGTGGTTTATAAGCGTGTTGATACAACCCCAGGTCGTGTTATCCTAAGCCAAATCTTGCCAAAGAGTGACAAGGTTACCTTTGACAATATCAACCAACAATTGGGGTCTAAGGAAATTGGTAACCTCGTTGATTTGGTTTATCGCCATTGTGGTCAGAAAGATACGGTTATCTTCGTTGACCGTTTGATGGGGCTTGGCTTCCAATATGCAACACGTGGTGGTATTTCATTCGGTAAAGATGACCTCATCATTCCGGAAGCAAAGAAAAAGCTTATTGATGATACCAAAGCATATGTCTCTGAATTTGAACAGCAATATGCAGATGGTTTGATTACACAAGGTGAAAAGTACAACAAGGTTGTTGACGCTTGGTCACAATGTACAGACCGTGTTGCTGAAGAGATGATGAAGGAAATGTCGAAAACCAAAGTTGGTGAACATGTAAACTCAGTTTATATGATGGCTCACTCTGGTGCTCGTGGTTCCGTTGCTCAGATGAAACAGTTGGCTGGTATGCGTGGATTGATGGCTCGTCCGAATGGCGATATTATTGAAACACCGATTATCTCGAACTTCAAAGAAGGTTTGAATGTTCTTGAATACTTTACCTCCACCCACGGTGCGCGTAAAGGTTTGGCAGACACAGCTTTGAAAACAGCGAACTCTGGTTACTTAACCCGCCGTCTTGTTGACGTTGCTCAAGATTGTATTATTACAGAGCTTGACTGTGGGACAAGTAGGGGAATTACCATGACTCCGGTTATGGAAGGTGGGGAGACAATCGCATCCTTAGCCGATCGGATCTTGGGTCGCTCAGCATCTGAAGATATCATTGATTCTTCAACAGGAAAGGTTATCTTGGCATCTGGTGATTTGATTGAAGAATCAGTGCTCGACCAAATTGATGAAGCAGGTATTGATTCCGTTAATATCCGTTCAGTCTTGACCTGCGAAGCCAAAGTTGGCATCTGTTCAAAATGTTACGGCCGTGACTTGGCTCGGGGGATCTTGGTTAACACAGGTGAAGCTGTTGGCGTTATCGCTGCTCAGTCCATTGGTGAACCCGGTACACAGCTTACCATGCGTACGTTCCACATTGGTGGTGCGGCTCAAGGTGGTGCTGAACAAAATACAATCGAAGCAGCGCACGCTGGTACAATTCAGTTCCGTAATAAGAATATTGTTACAAGTAGCTCTGGTGCGGATATGGTTATTTCGCGTAACTGTGAAATCGTTATCGTTGATGACCACGGTCGTGAAAAAGCGCGGGCTCGTTTGCCATATGGTTCACGTTCCTTTGTTAAAGAAGGTGAAAAAGTTACTCAAGGTCATAAGTTGGTTGAGTGGGATCCTTATACCATTCCGATTATTTCGGAAGTTGAGGGTGTCATTCACTATGTTGACTTGGTTGATGGTATTTCTTTGCGTGAAGTAACGGATGAATCAACAGGTATTTCAAACCGTGTTGTCGTTGACTGGAAACAGCAGGCTCGTGGTTCAGACCTCCGTCCGATGATCAGCGTTCGTGATAAGAAGGGACAACCTGTTCTCTTGAGTAGTGGGATCGAAGCTCGTTATTTCTTGTCTGTTGATGCTATTCTTTCTGTTGAGAACAACGCTACCATTAAGGCAGGTGACATTATCGCTCGTGTGCCGCGTGAAACAACAAAGACACGCGACATTACAGGTGGTTTGCCACGTGTTTCTGAATTGTTTGAAGCGCGTCACCCTCGTGATGCAGCAATTATTGCTGAGTTCGATGGTCGTGTTGAATATGGTAAGGACTATAAGACAAAGCGCCGTATTGTTATTGTGCCGGGCAGTGAAGATCTGCAGCCAATGGAATACCTCATTCCAAAAGGTCGTCACATTACTGTCAATGAAGGTGATATTGTGCGTCAAGGAGACTTGCTTGTTGATGGAAATCCAGATCCACATGATATCCTTCGCGTATTAGGTATTGAAGCTCTTGCAACTTATCTTGTTAGTGAAATTCAACAAGTTTACCGTTTGCAAGGTGTTAAGATCAACGATAAGCACATTGAAGTTATCGTTCGTCAAATGCTTCAAAAGTATGAAATCACAGACCCGGGTGAAACAATCTTGGTGCGTGGTGAACAAATTGACCGTGAAGAATACTTCAAGATGGTTGATGAAAATATGAGTCAGGGACGTCGTCCTGCAACAGGTATACCTGTTCTACAGGGTATTACCAAAGCATCCTTGCAGACGAAGTCATTTATCTCAGCTGCATCGTTCCAGGAAACAACGCGTGTGTTGACGGAAGCTGCTGTTGCCGGTAAGTCTGACGAATTGATTGGTTTGAAAGAGAACGTTATCGTTGGTCGTTTGATTCCAGCTGGTACAGGTAGTGTTATCAATAACCTGCGCAAATTAGCCAGTAATCGTGATCAAGAAGCGATTGAAGCTCGCTCTCAAGGTGTTGATGAGGCTGAAAAATCCTCAAACTACATGTAGTGGCAACTTTCAGAAAAGGTCCTGCGGCTAATTCTACAGATATCTGCTTTGCACGCGTGCTTTTATGTACGCTTGCGCAGCCTCTTCCTTGAATTAACCGTATTACTCCTTTCTGAGAGTTTCTATAATGCCAATCATGAAATTAAATTCAAATATGTCAACGAAGTCGTTGACATATTTGCAAAGCGTGCTTATTATGCAATAAACTAGTGTCATTATTGGGCATCAGTATGTTCCTGTATTTTGCTGTTTATTTAGCACAATATAGTTATTGATGACAGCACTGGTTACCTTGCGCAGGCAAGCTTATTAGTGTGAATAGTAATATAGGTAAAAGAAAAGGGGATAGGCTCATGCCTACAATTAACCAACTTATTCGGAAGCCACGTGCTCCGAAAGTTTCGAGAAATAAAGTTCCTGCTCTTGAGGCATGCCCTCAAAAGCGTGGTGTTTGTACTCGTGTATTTACAACAACTCCAAAAAAGCCTAACTCGGCGCTTCGTAAGGTAGCCCGTATTCGTCTGACAAATGGATTTGAAGTAACAGGATACATTCCTGGTGAAGGTCACAACCTGCAAGAGCACTCTGTTGTTATGATCCGTGGTGGTCGTGTAAAAGACTTGCCTGGTGTCCGCTATCACATTGTTCGTGGTACATTGGATACCCAAGGTGTTAAAGATCGTAAGCAAGCACGTTCCAAATACGGTGCAAAGCGTCCAAAGTAAGAAGATTAAGAGGTTAATATGTCACGTCGTCGCGCGGCTGAGAAGAGAGAAATCAATCCAGATGCTAAATTTCATAGCATCGTTCTCGCAAAATTTATTAATAATATTATGCTCCAAGGTAAAAAGTCTGTTGCAGAACGGATCGTTTACGGTGCATTTGATAAAATCCAAGGCAAGAGTGGAAATAAATCCTCTCTAGAAATGTTCGAAGAAGCTTTGGAAAACATTAAACCATCCCTCGAAGTACGTAGCCGTCGCGTTGGTGGTGCAACATACCAAGTTCCTTGTGATGTTCGTCCAGATCGTGCGCAAGCTCTTGCTTTCCGTTGGTTGATTGCTTGCTCCCGCAAGCGCTCAGAAAAAACAATGGTAGATCGCTTGGCTGGTGAATTGTTGGATGCAATCAATAATCGTGGTGCTTCTGTTAAAAAGCGTGAAGATACCCATAAAATGGCCGAAGCAAACCGTGCGTTTGCTCACTACCGCTGGTAATTGGGAGAGTATTGAATGGCAAGAACCCATCCTCTAGCAAAATACCGTAACATTGGTATTATGGCTCACATTGACGCCGGTAAAACAACAACGACCGAGCGTATCCTATATTACACAGGTAAATCCTATAAAATTGGTGAAGTTCATGAAGGTACAGCCGTCATGGACTGGATGGAGCAGGAACAAGAGCGTGGTATTACAATTACCTCTGCTGCGACGACCTGCTTTTGGAACGATCACCGCATTAATATTATCGACACCCCTGGCCACGTTGACTTTACCATCGAAGTTGAACGCTCTTTGCGCGTTCTTGACGGTGCTGTAACTGTTTTTGACGGTGTTGCTGGTGTTGAACCGCAGTCTGAAACCGTCTGGCGTCAAGCCGACAAGTACGGTGTTCCACGTATTTGCTTTGTTAACAAGCTAGACCGCATGGGTGCAAATTTCTTCCGTTGCGTTGACATGATTGTTGACCGCTTGGGTGCGCGCCCATTGGTTTTGTATTTACCCATCGGTGCCGAAGCTGATTTCGTTGGTGTTGTTGATCTTGTCAACATGAATGCAATCGTCTGGCGTGATGACTCTTTGGGAGCAAAGTTCGATGTTGTTGAGATCCCTGCAGATCTTAAGGATCAAGCAGACGAATATCATGCAAAACTCGTAGAAACAGCAGTTGAAGCTGATGACGCTTTGATGGAAAAGTACCTAAATGGTGAAGAGATTTCTGTCGAAGAAATTAAGCGTGCCATTCGTCAGGGTGTTTTGAAGAGCTTGTTTGTTCCAGTTCTATGCGGAAGTGCTTTTAAGAACAAGGGTGTTCAACCGTTGTTGGATGCGGTTGTTGATTATCTTCCGTCTCCTGATGACTTGGTTGAAGTTAAAGGAACGTCCGTTGATGGTGAAACCGAAATGGTTCGCAAGATCGCAGATACAGATCCATTTTCAGCATTAGCATTCAAGATTATGACAGACCCGTTCGTTGGTTCTTTGACCTTCGTTCGTATCTACTCTGGTAAACTTGAAACGGGTACTTACATCTATAACTCCGTTAAGGATGAAAAGGAACGCGTTGGTCGTATGCTTTTGATGCACGCAAATACTCGTGAAGATATTAAAGAAGCTTTTGCTGGTGATATCGTTGCTGTTTGTGGTCTTAAAGCGACAACAACAGGTGATACCCTTTGCGATCAATCCAAGCCAGTTATTTTGGAACGTATGGAATTTCCAGAACCCGTTATCGAAGTTGCTGTTGAGCCAAAAACAAAGGCTGACCAAGAAAAAATGGGGCTTGCTTTGTCTCGTTTGGCTGCAGAAGATCCATCGTTCCGCGTAACATCTGACATCGAAAGTGGTCAGACAGTTATTAAGGGAATGGGTGAACTTCACTTGGAAATCATCGTTGACCGTATGCGTCGTGAATTTAAAGTGGAAGCTAACGTTGGCGCGCCTCAAGTTGCCTACCGTGAAACGATTACTCGTTTGGCTGAAGTTGACTATACCCATAAAAAGCAATCTGGTGGTTCTGGTCAGTTTGGTCGCGTTAAGATCGTTTTTGAACCACTAGAAGCTGGTAGCGGTTTCGTGTTTGAAAATAAGATCGTTGGTGGATCTGTTCCTAAAGAATACATCCCAGGCGTTCAAAAAGGTCTTGTTTCCGCTATGGATAACGGTGTCGTCGCTGGATTCCCATTGATTGACTTCAAGGCAACATTGATTGATGGTGCTTATCACGATGTTGACTCTAGCGCTCTTGCCTTCGAAATCGCTGCCCGTGCAGCATTCCGTGAAGGTATTGGTAAATGTGCCCCACGTCTTCTTGAGCCGATTATGAAGGTTGAAGTCGTAACCCCAGAAGAATATATGGGTGACATTATTGGTGACTTGAACAGCCGCCGTGGTCAAATTTCTAGCATGGATCAACGAGCAAATGCTCGTGTTGTTAATGCGATGGTGCCATTGGCAAGCATGTTCGGTTATGTTAATACGTTGCGCTCTATGAGCCAAGGACGTGCCCAGTTCACAATGCAATTTGATCATTATGAACAGGTTCCTCAACACGTAGCAGATGAAATTGTTGCAAAAGCTAGTTAATAGCTTTTGCCAGACTTAAAAGGATTATAAAATGACTAAAGCAAAGTTCGAAAGAAATAAGCCGCACTGCAATATCGGAACCATTGGTCACGTTGACCATGGTAAAACCTCATTGACAGCGGCAATCACAAAAGTTCTCGCAGAAACAGGCGGAGCAACATTCACAGCGTACGATCAAATCGACAAGGCTCCTGAAGAGCGCGCTCGCGGTATTACAATTTCTACCGCGCACGTTGAATACGAAACAACAAACCGCCACTATGCCCACGTTGACTGCCCAGGACACGCTGACTATGTTAAGAACATGATCACCGGTGCGGCACAGATGGACGGAGCAATCTTGGTTGTTTCTTCTGCTGATGGCCCGATGCCACAAACACGTGAACACATCCTTTTGGCACGTCAGGTTGGTGTTCCTGCTCTTGTTGTCTTTATGAACAAAGTTGACATGGTTGATGATGCTGAGCTTCTTGATCTTGTTGAGCTTGAAGTTCGTGAATTGCTCTCTTCTTATGATTTTCCGGGTGATGACATTCCTGTTGTTCGTGGTTCAGCTCTATGCGCCTTGGAAGACAAGCAACCAGAAATCGGTCGCGATGCGATTCTTAAATTGATGGCAGAAGTCGATCGTTACATTCCGCAACCTGAACGTCCAAAAGATCGTCCGTTCTTGATGCCAATCGAAGACGTATTCTCAATTTCCGGTCGTGGTACCGTTGTGACAGGTCGTGTAGAACGCGGTGTTGTTAAGGTTGGTGAGGAAATCGAAATCGTTGGTCTGAAGGACACAGTTAAGACAACCTGTACAGGTGTTGAAATGTTCCGTAAGCTATTGGATCAAGGTGAAGCTGGTGATAACGTTGGTGTTCTATTGCGTGGTACAAAGCGTGAAGATGTTGAACGCGGTCAAGTTTTGGCAGCGCCTGGTACAATTACACCACACACAAACTTCGAAGCCGAAGCATACATCTTGACAAAAGAAGAAGGTGGTCGCCATACTCCGTTCTTTACGAACTATCGCCCACAATTCTATTTCCGTACAACCGACGTAACTGGAACAGTTCAATTGCCAGCAGGCGTTGAAATGGTTATGCCTGGTGACAACATTCGCATGGACGTTGAGCTCATTGCCCCGATCGCGATGGACGAAGGTCTACGTTTCGCGATTCGTGAAGGTGGCCGCACAGTTGGTGCCGGTGTTGTTTCTAAGATCGTAAAATAATTGAAAAATAAGGAGAGATTCATTCTCTCCTTGCAAATATTAGAAAAGTGAGCTATTTATATGGAAGGCCAGAGCATAAGAATTCGTCTAAAAGCCTATGATCATAGACTGTTAGACATGTCAGTTAAGGAAATTGTTGGTACAGCAAAACGTACAGGCGCGAAAGTGCGCGGTCCGATTCCGTTGCCAACACAAATCGAACGTTTTACTGTAAACCGTTCCCCACATATTGACAAAAAATCTCGTGAGCAATTTGAAATCAGGACACACAAGCGTCTGATTGATATTGTTGACTGGTTGCCACAGACAGTTGATGCTTTGATGAAGCTAGACTTGGCTGCTGGTGTTGATGTTGAAATTAAACTCTAATAAAGGTTTGACTAATGAGAACTGGACTTATCGCTGAAAAAGTGGGTATGACGCAGTTTTTTGCCGCTGACGGTACTTTAGTTCCAGTCACGGTTCTCCAGGTCAGCGACAATGTTGTCGTTGGCAAAAAAACAGCAGATTCCAAGGATGGTTATGATGCCATCCAAGTTGGCGCTAAAAAAGCCAAAATTAACAATGTAACAAAACCAATGCGTGAATTCTTTTCTAAGAAAGAAATTGAACCGCGCGTTCACCTAAAAGAATTCCGCGTCTCTGCAGAAAATCTTTTGGATCAAGGTTTTGAAATAAAAGCAGATCACTTCAGAGAAGGTCAATTCGTTGACGTTACCGGTACTTCTGTCGGTAAAGGATTTGCTGGTGCAATGAAGCGCCATAACTTCGGTGGTTTGCGCGCCTCTCATGGTGTGTCAGTTTCTCACCGTAGCCATGGTTCTACAGGTAACCGTCAAGACCCAGGGAAAGTCTTTAAAAATAAAAAGATGGCTGGACACATGGGTGCACGTCGCGTGACAAAGATGAATTTGTCCGTTTATGGTGTTGATGCTGAAAAGAACCTGATCTTTATCCGTGGTAGCGTACCCGGTTCCCAAGGTGGAGTCGTCTACGTCCGTGACGCAATTAAAAAGCCTGCTTAAAAGTAGAGCACATAGAGAATAGGTTTAAAAAATGAAAATTGATGTCGTAAATATTGAGGCTAAAAAAGCCGGAAATATTGAGCTGAATCCAGAAATTTTTGGATTGCAGCCACGTGTTGATATTCTCTCCCGTGTTATCGAATGGCAGCTTTCTAAGCGTCGCTCTGGTAACCATAAGACTAAAGAAGTCGGGGATGTCAAGGGATCAACCAAAAAGATTTATCGTCAAAAGGGGACTGGTAATGCCCGTCACGGAAGTAAACGCCAAGTTCAATTCCGGGGTGGTTGCGTTGCATTCGGTCCTGTTGTTCGCTCGCATGCTTACTCACTGCCAAAGAAGGTCCGTAAATTGGGTCTGAAAATTGCTTTGAGTGCAAAAGCTCAAGCTGGTGAACTGCTTGTTGTCGATACTTTTAAAGTTGAATCAGGTAAAACAAAAGATTTACTTAAGGTTATTTCAACATTGAATACGCCAAGTGCGCTTTTGATTGATTCAATTCCGAATTCCGAAAATCCAGTTGTTCGTGCAGCAGCAAACTTAGAAAAGTTTGATGTTTTGCCTCACAACGGTGCAAACGTATATGATATTATGCGTAAGGAAAAGCTGATTGTTACTAAAGAAGCTGTAAAAGCTCTTGAAGAGAGGCTTAAATGACAAAAAATACTAAGGTTAATTTCAACCTGTATGATGTTATTCGTTACCCATTGGTAACCGAAAAAACAACACGTTTGTCTGAACACAACCAAGTTGCTTTTGTTGTATCTCGCGATGCATCAAAGCCTGAAATTAAACAAGCAATTGAACTTGCTTATGATGTTAAGGTTGAAGCTGTGAATACGGTTGTTCAGAAGGGTAAAACAAAGCGTTTTCGTGGTCGTGAAGGTCAACGCTCAGATGTTAAAAAAGCATTTGTTCGCTTGGCAAAAGGTCAGACCATTGAAGTTGCAGCAGGAGCATAACAATGGCTTTAAAGACATATAAACCAACGACTCCCTCTCAACGCCAATTGGTTAACGTTGACCGCTCAGAACTCTGGGCAGGTAAGCCATACAAGGCTTTGACTGAAGGTCAACACCGCACAGGTGGTCGTAACAATCATGGTCGTATCACATCATGGAATCGTGGTGGCGGACACAAACAACGTTATCGTATCATTGACTTTAAGCGTCGCAAGTTGGATGTCGAAGGTGAAATTCTTCGCCTAGAATACGATCCAAATCGCACTGCTTTTATCGCTTTGGTTAAATATACAGATGGTGAACACGCATACATTTTGGCACCACAACGCTTAAAAGCTGGCGATAAAGTTATCGCAAGCCAATCAGCTGACGTTAAGCCAGGTAATGCAATGCCTGTTAAGAATATTCCAGTTGGAACAATTATTCACAATCTTGAACTTAAGATTGGTAAGGGTGGCCAGATCGCTCGTTCTGCTGGATCCTATGTGCAAATTGCTGGTCGTGACGGATCCAATACAATCGTTAAGTTGTCCTCTGGGGAACTAAGACTTGTAAATGGTAACTGTTATGCTACAATAGGCGCAGTATCTAATGCTGACCATCAAAACCGTAACTACGGTAAAGCTGGACGCAGTCGTTGGATGGGATGGAGACCTTGTGTTCGTGGTATTGCTATGAACCCAGTAGATCACCCTCATGGTGGTCGTACAAATGGTGGTCGTCACCCAGTTACACCTTGGGGTGTACCGACAAAAGGTAAGAAGACTCGTACAAATAAACGTACGACGAAAAGTATTATTAGAAAAAGAAGTAAATAACGGAGACTACTCGTGCCAAGATCAGTTTGGAAGGGTCCATTTTTTGACGGTTATCTGCTTAAGAAAGCCGAAGCTGTACAAAACTCTGGACGTAAAGACGTTATTAAAACGTGGTCTCGCCGTTCAACCATTCTCCCACAATTTGTGGGACTCACCTTTGGTGTGCACAATGGTAAGAAATTTGTTCCAGTCTATGTTACTGAGAATATGGTCGGTCACAAGTTTGGTGAATTTTCACCAACTCGTACATTCTACGGCCACGGCGCAGACAAAAAGGCTAAAAGAGGTTAATTATGCAAAATAATACAGCACAAGCAATTCTGCGTAATGTTCGCGTAAGCCCTCGCAAGCTTAATTTAGTTGCAGCAATGATTCGTGGAATGAAAGTGTCAAAAGCATTAGATGTTTTGGCATTTAGCCGTAAGCGTATCGCCATTGATGTTCGTAAAACACTTGCATCTGCAATCGCTAATGCGGAAACAAATCATGGTATGGATATTGATACACTGGTTGTATCTGAGGCTTTCGTTGGCCAATCCATCGTCATGAAAAGATTTAGTCCAAGAGCAAAAGGCCGTGGTGTCGGGATCAAAAAGCCTTTTAGTCATCTTACAATTAAAGTAACTGAAAAAGAGGTATAACCATGGGACAAAAAGTTAATCCGGTCGGTCTTCGCCTCGGAATCAACAAACTGTGGGATTCCCGCTGGTTTGCAAAAAAAGAATATGCAACAAACTTGCACCAAGATTTAGAAATCCGCCGCTTTGTTCAGAAGAACTTGGGCCAAGCTGGTATTTCTAAAGTTGTGATTGAACGTTTGGCTAAAAAAGCTCGTTTGACAATTCACACAGCGCGTCCTGGTGTGTTGATTGGTAAAAAAGGTGCCGACATCGATAAGCTACGTAAAAAGCTTAGCGATATTGCGAATACTGACGTAACCGTTAATTTGGTTGAAGTTCGTAAGCCTGAAATCGACGCTAAGCTTATTGCTGAAAATATTGCGCAACAAATTGAACGACGCGTCTCTTTCCGTCGTGCTATGAAACGTGCAATGCAATCTGCTCTGCGTTTGGGCGCACAAGGTATTCGTGTTAATTGTTCTGGTCGTTTGGGCGGAGCAGAAATTGCGCGTATGGAATGGTATCGTGAAGGTCGTGTGCCGTTGCACACATTGCGCTCTGATGTTGATTATTCATTGGGTGAAGCAAAGACAACCTATGGAATCATCGGTATTAAGGTTTGGGTCTACAAAGGTGAGATTCTAGAAAAGAATCCATATTTGCTAGAAGCTAAAGCTGCTGATGCGCCTGCTGGTCGATAAGAAAAGGTAGAGGAATAACGAAATGTTGGCTCCAAAAAGAACTAGATATCGTAAAGCGTTTAAGGGAAGAATCCACGGAAACGCAAAAGCAGGTACAGATGTTGCGTATGGTGCATATGGTCTAAAGGCGTTGGAGCCTTGCCGTATGACAGCACGTCAAATTGAATCAGCTCGTCGTGCAATTACACGTCACATTCGCCGTGTTGGTAAAGTGTGGATCCGTGTATTCCCAGACGTTCCTGTTTCAACGAAACCAGCGGAAGTCCGTATGGGTAGCGGTAAGGGTAGTCCAGAATATTGGGTATGCCGTGTTAAGCCAGGCAAGATTTTGTTTGAGCTTGATGGTGTTTTGCCTGATGTTGCTGAAAAAGCGTTTGAGCTTGCTTCAGCTAAACTTCCGATCGCAACCAAATTTGTAAGAAGAATTGGCTGAGGTAAGTTATGAAAAAGCAAGAATTTAACAACAAATCTGTTAGTGAGTTATACGACTCACTTCAGTCAATTAAGAAAGAGCTACTCGGTCTACGTGTCCAAAAATCTGTTGGCCAGTTGACGAATACATCTTTGATTCGTAAGAATCGCCGCGACGCTGCTCGTGCTATGATGTATCTTGCTCAAAAGAAAGCGAAATAGAGGATAACATGCCACGTAGAATATTTGAAGGTGTTGTAGTTAGCGATGTGAATGACAAGACGGTTGTTGTTCGCGTTGAAAAGCGCGTTAAGCACCCAGTTTATAAAAAATATATCGTTCGTTCTGCAAAATATGCTGCACATGACGAGAATAATGCTTATAAAACTGGTGATAAGGTAAAAATCGAAGAGTCACGCCCATTTTCTAAGTCAAAGAAATGGCAAGTGCTTTACGCTGACCAAGCTAGTGCATAAGGAGTAAGTCATGATTCAAACAGAAACAAGGTTAGATGTCGCTGACAACTCAGGTGCAAAAGAAGTTCAGTGCATTAAAGTACTTGGCGGCTCTAAACGCCGTTACGCATCCGTTGGTGACATTATTGTTGTCTCCGTTAAAGATGCGTTACCAAAAGGTAAAGTGAAAAAGGGTGACGTACACAAGGCTGTAATCGTTCGTACAAAGCAAGCTATTAAGCGTGCTGACGGAAGTGAAATCAGTTTCGATACAAATGCTGCTGTTATCATTAACAAGCAAAATGAACCTATCGGAACTCGTATTTTTGGCCCAGTGACCCGTGAATTAAGAAACCAAGGTTATATGAAAATTATTTCCTTGGCGCCAGAGGTGCTATAATGACTGCAGTTAAGTTTAAAGTGAAAAAGGGCGATAAAGTTATCGTCCGTACAGGTCGAGATAAGGGAAAGACAGGAACAGTTCTTAAGGTTCTTAAGGAAGAATCAGCACTGATCGTAGAAGGTGTTAACATGGTTACAAAGCATGTTAAACCAACTCAGTTTTCAGCTGGTGGTTTGGAACAAAAAGAATCCAAGATTCATGTTTCTAACGTAGCTCTCCTGGATCCAAAATCCGATCAGCCAACAAAGGTTGGGATTAAAGTCCAGAAGGATGGTTCAAAAGTTCGTATCGCTAAAAAAAGCGGCGAAGTAATATGAGGTTACGGCAGATATGACTCGCCTATATAAAGAATATAAAGAAAAGATCGTATCCAAGCTCATGAAAGAGTTTGAATACAAGAATATTCACCAAGTTCCAAAACTTGACAAAATTGTTGTCAATATGTGTATTGGTGAAGCTTCACAAGATAGCAAGAAGTTGCAAGCAGCAATTGATGAACTTGCCGCCATTACCGGCCAAAAGCCAGTAATTACACGTGCAAAGAAGTCTATCGCTGGTTTTAAACTTCGCGAAGGAATGGCTATTGGTGCAAAAGTTACCTTGCGTCGTGATCGTATGTACGAATTTTTCGATCGTTTGGTAACAATTGCTCTTCCACGCGTTCGTGACTTTCGTGGTGTATCAGGTAAAAGCTTTGATGGTCGTGGCAATTATGCCTTAGGGATCAAGGAACAAATTATTTTTCCTGAAATTAACTACGATAAGGTTGATAAAGTTCGTGGGATGGATATAATAGTCTGTACAACGGCTAAGTCTGATAAAGAGGCAAAGGCTCTGTTAAAAGAGCTTAATGTCCCGTTTTATAATTAAGGAATGTTAAAATGGCACGTTTAAGTTCAATTAATACAAACAACCGACGCAAAAAGATGGCAGAGAAGTTTGCTAATCGCCGTCAGAAGTTAAAAGACATTGTTTCTAATCAAGAACTATCTTTGGATGAACGTATTCAGGCAACGATTAAGTTGTCTGAGCTTCCGCGTAATAGCTCAAAGATTCGTTTCCGCAACCGTTGTGAAGTTTCGGGTCGTCCAAGAGCATTCTATCGTAAGTTTAGAATGTCCCGTATCGCCTTGCGCGAATTGGGATCTTTGGGTATGATTCCAGGTTTAACAAAATCAAGTTGGTAAGAATAAATGATTGTAAATGATCCTATTGGAGATATGTTGACCCGTATTCGTAACGGTCAACGCGCAGGTAAATCATCTGTGTTGTCTCCGAATTCAAAAGCTAGAAGAGCTGTCCTTGACGTGCTAGCACGTGAAGGTTATATCAGAGGATATCGTACAGAAACTGTTCGTAAAGGTATTGAGAATATTCATATTGAACTCAAATATCATGAAGGACAACCTGTAATCGAAATTATCCAGAGAGTGTCCAAGCCGGGGTTGCGAGTTTACTCTCCATCCAAGGCAATTGGTTCATATATGAGCGGTTTGGGTATTTATATCCTTTCCACACCAAAAGGCGTTATGACCGATGTCGATGCTAAACAGCAAGGCGTTGGTGGTGAAGTTCTTTGCAGAGTATATTAAGGAGTATTTGATATGTCTCGTGTAGGAAAAACACCCATTAAATTGCCTGCTGGCGTTTCGGTAACTATTTCTAAGAATTCAGTTGAAGTTTCCGGTAAACTCGGAAAGCTTAGCTTGGTTTTCAAAGATGTCGTGTCTGTTCAACAAGATGGTGATGTCGTTACAGTAACTCCTGTAAATGACTCTAAACTTGCCCGCATTAACTGGGGAACAGTGCAACGTCGTATTGCGAACATGGTTAACGACGTGACAAACGGTGTTAACATTAACCTTGATATGGTTGGTGTTGGTTATCGTGCAAACGTACAAGGTAACAAGATTAATCTTCAGCTTGGTTTCAGCCATGATGTTGTCTATGATTTGCCTGCAGGTATTACTGCAAAATCTGAAAAGCCAACAGCTTTGACCATTTCTGGTTTTGATCGTCAGCTTGTCGGTCAAGTTGCCGCTGAAATTCGTGAATATCGTAAGCCTGAACCTTATAAGGGTAAGGGGATTATTCGCGATGGTGAATTCGTTCTTAGAAAAGAAGGAAAGAAGAAGTAAAAATGGCTAAAGTAAATTTACATACGCGCCGCAAAGAACGTATTCGTTCCAAACTGCGTAAGGTAAGTTCTTGTAAACCACGTTTGACGGTTCACAGAACAAACAAGTATTTGTACGCTCAGCTAATTGATGATGTTAAATCAGTAACATTAGCAGCAGCATCTACGCTTGAAGCATCTGCAAAGGGTGAGCTTAAGAGCGCATCTAACTTAGAAGCTGCAACGTTAGTAGGTAAGCTGATTGCTGAACGCGCAAGTAAAGCGGGGATTAAAGAGGTCGTCTTTGATCGCTCTGGTTATCGATTCCACGGTCGCATTAAAGCAATTGCTGATGCAGCTCGTGAATCTGGTTTGAGCTTTTAGGAATAAGTTATGGCTAAAAATACAAATACAGAAAAACAGCGCGAAGAAGTCGAATTAATCGAAAAATTAGTTAGCGTCCGCCGTGTTACAAAAGTTGTAAAAGGTGGTAAGAATCTTCGCTTTTCAGCGCTTGTCGTCGTTGGTGATGGAAAAGGTCGTGTTGGATTTGGTTCCGGTAAAGCACGTGAAGTTCCAGATGCCGTTCGTAAGGCTTCTGAACAAGCTCGTCGTTCCATGGTGCGTGTTGCTCTTCGTGAAGGTCGCACAATTCACCATGATTTGACAGGTCATTTTGGTGCCGGTCGCGTTTACCTCAGAACAGCGCCGGCTGGTACAGGTATCATCGCAGGTGGTCCAATGCGTGCGGTTTTTGAAGCCCTCGGGATTCAAGACGTTGTCAGTAAGTCAGTTGGTACATCTAACTATTATAACATGGTCCGTGCTACATTTGACGCTTTGGTTAATGTTGCATCACCACGTGACGTTGCAACAAAGTTGGGTCGTAAGATTCCAGAAATCGTTGCGCGCCGTGACAGTGCCATGACAAGGAGATAACAATGGCTGGGAAGAAAAAAGAAACAGTTGCCACCATTAAAGTTATGCAAACAGGCAGCCCAATTCGTCGTGACGCCAAACAGAGACTTTATCTAAAGTCTCTTGGTTTGGGCAAGGTGAATCGAGTTCGTGAGCTTCAGGATACTCCTGCTGTTCGTGGCTTGATTACGAAGCTGCAGCATATGGTTAAAGTTGTAGAGTAAGGTGTGAGCAATGACGATTAGATTAACAGATATCCGAGACAATAAAGGTGCTCGCACACGTCGCAAGATCGTTGGTCGCGGTATTGGGTCTGGACTTGGTAAAACCTGTGGTCGCGGTGGAAAAGGGCAAACAGCTCGTTCCGGTGTGGCAATTAATGGTTTCGAAGGTGGTCAAAACCCAATTTACCGTCGCCTTCCAAAGCGTGGTTTTAACAACATTCATGCTTCTAAGTACTTTGAACTTACCTTTGATAAGGTCAATGTCTTGTTAGCAAATGGTTTGGTAAAAGCTGGTGATACAATCGACCGTAATCTTCTGATCCAATCTGGTGTCATGAAGAAGTGGTACGATGCCGTATCTTTGGTTTCTACAGGATCATTAAAAGAAAAAGTATCGTTCGAGGTAACTCGTGCGACAAAATCAGCAACAGCTCAAGTTGAAAAACTTGGCGGTAATGTTGCTATAGCATAAGAGGGTAGGGGTACCAATGTCATCTGCAGTTGAACAACTCGCATCCGGTTTCAGCTTTTCGACATTTTCAAAAGCTGAAGATCTAAAAAAGAGAATAGTGTTTACATTATTGGCTTTGATTGTATACCGCTTTGGTACCTACATCCCCTTGCCAGGAGTGAATGCAGCCGTAATTCAAGAGTTTGCGGCTTCTAACTCTGGTGGACTTTTCGGCATCCTTGATATGTTTTCAGGTGGTGCTATTAGTCGTATGACAATTTTTGCATTGAACATTATGCCTTACATTTCGGCAAGTATTATTGTTCAGTTGATGACTTCGGTCTCGCCTCATCTGGAAGCCTTGAAAAAAGAAGGTGAATCAGGACGTAAAAAGTTGAACCAGTATACCCGCTATGGGACAGTGCTATTAGCCTCTGTTCAAGCATTTGGTATTGCTGTCGGCCTTGAAAAAATGACAGTTGGCGTTGGGTCTGCTGTTGTAATGCCGGGCTTCCTTTTTAAGTTTTCCACAATTGTTACATTGACAGGTGGCACACTCTTTATTATGTGGCTAGGTGAGCAAATTACAAGTCGCGGTATCGGAAACGGAACATCCTTAATTATTTACTCCGGTATCGTTGCGAACTTGCCTCAATCTTTTTATAAAACATTCGTATCGGCTCGCGAAGGTGCGATCAGTACGGGGTTATTGATCTTCATTATGGCGATGGTTGCTGTTGTTATCGGTTATGTTGTCTTTATGGAAAAGGCTCAGCGTCGTATTTTGATTCAATATCCAAAGCGTCAGGTTGCTGTGGATCGCCCCGCAACATCACAATCAACGCATTTACCATTAAAACTTAATAGTGCCGGTGTTATTCCGCCAATCTTTGCAAACTCATTGCTCTTGTTCCCAGCGACAATTGCCGGTTTTTCAGGGGTTGCTAACCCGGATAGTTGGTTAGGGATGTTTGTTTCGTATATGTCTCATGGTAAGCCGCTGTATATGTTGTGCTCGACTGCAATGATTATCTTTTTTGCTTTCTTTTATACGGCGATTGTTTTCAATCCATCAGAAACTGCAGAGAATCTTCGGAAGATGGGAACGTTTATTCCGGGCATTCGCCCTGGAAAAGCAACTGCAGATTATATTGACTATGTTATGACACGATTGACGGTTATTGGATCTTTGTATCTTGCCTCCATCTGCTTGTTGCCTGAATTGGTTTTATCTAAAGTAGCTTTGCCGTTTTACTTTGGTGGGACAAGTATTTTGATTGTTGTTAGTGTTACGATCGATACGATTAGTCAAATGCAGTCTCATTTAGTGGCGCACCAGTATGAAGGCCTTATTAAGAAGGCTAAGATGAAAGGCCGTCTATAATGATTCTGGTGTTATTTGGTCCTCCTGGCTCTGGCAAGGGGACTCAGTCAGAGCTTTTGTTGGAAACCGGAAACTTTGTTCATATTTCAACGGGTGATTTGCTGCGGGCTGAAATTGCCTCGGGCTCTGAAATTGGTCTTAAAGTAAAAGAGATTATGTCTCAAGGAAGTTTTCCGAGTGACGATATTATTATCGCGCTTGTTAAGGACCAACTTGATACACATAAAGGAAAACAAATTATTTTTGATGGTTTTCCGCGTACATTAAATCAAGTACTTGCATTTGATAACCTACTTGGTGTACAAAGAGAGAATGTTAGTATTGTAATTAATTTACAAGTCGATCTAGATCAACTAGTCGACAGGGTAAGTGGTCGCTTCAGCTGTAAAGAGTGTGGCGCTGTTTATCATGATAAAAACAAACGACCTCTTCAAGATGGAGTGTGTGATCGTTGTCAGGGGACAGAATTTGTTCGCCGAGCAGATGATCAACCAGAAGTCTTGAGGAATAGGGTAAGAACGTATTTAGATCAAACCCAGGCCGTTTGTGACTTTTATAGGCAAAAAGATCTAGTTGTTGATCTAGATGCGTCAAAAGATCCTGTGTCAGTCAATAATGATTTAAAAATCAGTTTGGCGCAGGCTGGTTTTAAAATATAGGGAGAAAAAACAGTGGCACGTATTGCTGGTGTTAACATACCAACTCAGAAGCGCGTAATTATCGCTCTGACATATATTTATGGTATTGGCCAAGTAAAGGCTAAAGAAATTGTCGCGAAATTGGGTGTCGATGAATCCAAACGCGTAAACGAATTGTCTGACCAAGAAATTTTACGTATTCGTGAAATTATCGATGCTGATTACCTTGTCGAAGGTGACTTGCGTCGTGAAATTTCCATGAATATTAAGCGTTTGATGGACCTTGGTTGCTATCGTGGTTTGCGTCACCGTAAAGGTTTACCTGTCCGCGGTCAAAGAACACATACTAATGCGCGTACACGCAAAGGTAAAGCTGTTCCGATTGCTGGTAAGAAAATTGCTAAGAAGTAATAAGTGAGTAGATAATGGCACAGAAGAATACATCTCGCGTAAAGCGTCGTGAAAAAAAGAATGTAGTGAACGCATGCGCGTACATTAATTCTACATTTAACAACACCATCGTAACCATCACGGATGAAAAAGGAAATGCGATTTCCTGGTCAACCGCTGGCGCAATGGGGTTCAAGGGTTCCCGTAAGTCAACACCATATGCAGCTCAGATTGCATCTGATGATGCCGCTAAAAAAGCAGCTGAACATGGTGTTAAGAATATCTCTGTATTTGTTAAGGGTCCTGGTTCAGGTCGTGAAACAGCTTTGCGCGCTCTTCAAGCTGCAGGATTTACAGTTACATCCATTAAAGACGTAACACCAATCCCGCACAACGGTTGCCGTGCTCCAAAGCGTCGTCGCGTCTAATATTGTTAATTTATTGTAGTGGGGAATTCCAGTGCTTCAGACTAATTGGGAAGCGTTAATTAAGCCAAATAAGCTAGACGTAAAGTACAGCAGTGCTGATTTGCGCCATGCTGATATTATCGTAGAGCCTCTTGAAAGAGGTTATGGACTAACTTTAGGCAATGCGTTGCGCCGAATTCTGCTGTCGTCACTTCAAGGGGCTGCTATTACCTCTGTGAAGATTGATGGCGTTTTGCATGAGTTTTCCACTATTCCAGGCGTAATGGAAGATGTTGCTGATATTATTCTTAACCTGAAAACAGTGTCAGTGAAGTCGACTGTTGAAACCGCTAAGAAAGTAAAGCTATCTGCTTCAGGAAAAGGCCCGGTTTATGCTCGACAAATTGAGTGTCCTGCCGGTGTTGAAATCCTTGATGGTGATACCATTATTTGCCACCTTGATGAAGGTGCAAAGCTGAATATGGAACTAACTATCGAATCCGGTAAGGGCTATATTGCAGCGAATACACTATCATCTGATGATCGTCCGATCGGTTTGATCCCTGTTGATGCAATTTTCAGCCCTGTTAAGCGTGTTAGCTATAAAATTGAGCAAACTCGTGTTGGACAACGGACAGATTACGACAAGCTCGTTATGACAATCAGTACAGATGGTTCTGTAAAACCTGAAGATGCTGTTGCTCTTGCTGCTCGTATTATGCAGGATCAATTGACAAACTTTATCAACTTTGATGAGCCAAAAACAGCTGAAAAGAAAGAAGGAAAAATTGAACTTCCATTCAATCCAAATCTTCTTCGTAAGGTTGATGAGCTTGAACTATCAGTTCGTTCAGCCAATTGCCTAAAGAATGAAAATATCATTTATATTGGTGATCTGGTCCAGAAAACTGAAAATGAGATGTTGCGGACACCAAACTTTGGCCGTAAGTCTCTTAATGAAATTCGCGAAGTTCTTGAAATAATGGGTCTTACCCTTGGTATGGTTATTCCAAACTGGCCGCCAGAAAATATCGAAGAACTTACAAAAAGATTAGAAGACCCATTTAATTAAGATTTTGGAGAATAAAAATGAGACACGGTTTAAGTGGTCGTAAATTAAATAGAACATCTTCACATCGTCAAGCTTTGTTTGCAAACATGTGCCAAGCTTTGATTGAACGTGAACAAATTGTAACAACACTACCTAAAGCAAAAGAATTGCGTCCGATTATTGAACGCTTGATTACAATTGCTAAAAAAGGTGATTTGCACGCACGTCGTATTCTAGCGTCACGTCTTCGCAGTGACTCCCATGCTGCAAAGCTGACCAATGAATTGGCCGGACGTTTTGCTGCTCGTCAAGGTGGGTATACACGCATCATGAAAAACGGTTTCCGCTATGGTGATAATGCGCCAATGGCTGTTATCGAATTTGTTGATCGTTAATCGATCTCTATATTCTGAATTTGGGAGCTTTTAGCTCCCTTTTTTGTATTTAACGTTAGTTCTGAGTAAGAAGATTGGCCAATACACAAAATCCGTTATTCCCGGCTAGGGATTCTCGGTTTTCAAAAAAACCGTTAAGAATTTCTTGATCGGGAATCCAGTGTCGGAGATGGGAACGTAGAGGGGGAGGAAAGTAGATAAATTCATTTCTCTACCCTCCACAATCCAATCTCTTCTCTTCGTTCGTGGATCTCCAATCAAGCAAAGCTAAGCATTTCTGCGAAACCCTAGCTTTGCTAGTCGGAGATGACGGGAGTGTCTGATGTTTTTTATATCGAACTGACAATTGTGTTTAAGTAAGTTGTTGAGGTTCTTATGTCTGACTCCCTTATTTGCTCTGTATGTTCGTCCCCTTATGTCTATGAAGATGGTTTGCTTATCATTTGTCCTGAATGTGGACATACTCAATCTTCTATAGATTCTGATGATTCAGATGTGTTGGTTATTAAAGATGCTCATGGGACCCCCTTGGAAGTAGGTGATTCCATTACCTTAATTAAAGATTTAAAAGTAAAAGGATCTTCTACCGTTTTAAAGGTTGGTACCAAAGCTAAAATTACACGGTTTCTTGATGGGGATCATGATATCGACTGCCGTCTGCAAGGGGGAGGAAGCATGGAACTTAAGTCACAATACGTAAAAAAAGTTACAAGTTAATCTGGATTCTCTTGCGGGATGCAAACATCTTTTGAAACTAATATACTGAATTTACCTGGAGGTGCTGGACGTGTGTGGCTTGCACAATTGCCAAGAATCGTTGAGCGTTTATCTGAAAAATGGGCGCTAACTCAGGTTCGGCCTGTCTCTAATATGACCTGGCACTATATTGCTTTGGCTGATTCAGACGAGTTTGGTCCCGTTTGTTTGAAAATAGGCATCGATTCTGACGTGATTCGAAATGAAACTAGAGCTTTAACCTATTTCGAAGGGCAGGGGATTGTTCGCCTGATTCAGGGTGATCAGCATGAGGGCGCTTTGCTCTTAGAGCAAGTTATTCCTGGTCAGCCCTTAAGTTTGATTGCCAGTCAAAATGTGCCTCGGGCTATTCAATTATATAGTCAGGTCGCTGATTCCCTTTATTATAAAGCAAAAACTTCTAGTATTCAGGGTTTTGAGTCTATTCAAAAATGGTTTCTGGTTTTTGATCGTTTAGACGTGGACGCTTTGCCGAATAAGCTGATTTTAAAAGCTAGAGTATTAGCTGAGAAATTGCTTGCTAACTCAAATTCTCAAGTTGTTTTGCACGGGGATTTGCATCTTGATAATGTGTTGTCGCATCAAACTGTTGGTGTTGCCATAGACCCAAAAGGAATCGTTGGGCCAAAAGAGTTTGAACTCGCTGCATTTGCCTTACCTGTATCATCACAGTTTATGACCAAAAAATCTTTTTCGTTATCTCTATCACGCTTAGCCACTTTGGCCAAAGTCGATGAACAGATAGTGTTAGACTGGGTGTTTGTTCGATTAGTTCTTGGTGCTTGCTGGGAGGTTGAGGATAAGGGAGATCCAACCCGCTTTGTAAAACAAATCCCTTTAATCCAAGGTTGATTTATACTTCTTTAAAGAAACCCAACTGGCTGCGACCAGAAAGATAATGATAGGAATTATATCGCTATAAATATGGGAAAATGTTGCCCCCTTTAGCATGATGCCGCGTGTTATTCTAACAAAATGCGTCAGAGGAAGGAGTTCGCCTATGATTTGTGCAAAGTAGGGCATTCCTTGGAAAGGGAACATGAATCCGGATAGTAAAATAGACGGTAGAAAGAAAAAAACAGACATTTGGGTAGCTTGCATCTGGGTTTTGGAAATGCTTGAAAAAAGATAACCAACCATGAGATTTGCGCTAGAGAATAAGGTGACGACGAAAAAAAGTAAAATTACACTCCCTAAGAATGGAACATTGAAGAGTAATTTTGCAGCTAAAAGTACGACGCATACCTGAGCATATCCCACAAGGATGTAGGGGGTGATTTTCCCCAACATAACTTCCAGCGAACTCACGGGCATGGCAAGTAATTGTTCATAAGTGCCTTTTTCTCGTTCGCGTGTAACGGCCATACCGGTAACAACCACTAATGTTAGAGTTAAGATAACGCCCATTAGTCCGGGGACTATATTATAACTTGTGATTCCTTCGGGATTAAAACTTTTATGAACGGTAATATCAAATGAGGGTTGTTTCGGGGCAAGATAGCTGAGTGGCCCGACAAAATCATGGGGTAGGCCGATTAATTTTAAAGCCTGAGTCGTCGCGAGAGCATTTGCGCTTGTTACCGGGTCTGTTGCATCAACGGTCATTAGGATGGTTGGATGGTGCCCTCTAATTAAGTCTTGGCTAAAATTGGCGGGAATATTGAGGATAAAGAGTGCTTGTCCTTTTATCATTGCATTTTCTGCTTGTTGTTCTCCATAATTCTCATTGAGAATACGAAAATAATTGCTGGTTTCCAGCTGGTGAATAAAACTTCGGGATATGTTGGTTTTGTTTTGATCGAGAATAATAGCAGGGAGGTTTTTTGGGTCTGTATTTAGGGCATAGCCAAACAAAACCAATTGCATGATTGGCATAATTAAGACAAAACCAAATGTGATTCTATCTCTTAAGAGTTGGATGAATTCCTTGGCAAGAAGAGCTTTTAGTTTTATCCAAGACAAGGTCATGATTTTTTGTTTTCCCACTCTTGTGTTACGTGGACAAATATATCTTCAAGGTCTGGTATCGTTTCCATATAAGTTATTCCTGATTGTTTTTGCATTTTTTTTAGAAAAGTGTCCATTTCTTTTTTGTTTTTACCAATAACATGTATGGTATTGCCAAAATGAGCTACCTGTTCAAAAACTGGGTTGCCGAATAGTCGTGTTTCAAGGTCATCTGAATATGGGGGGTGTATTGCATAACTGACCAGTTTTGAATCTTTGATGATTTGATTGCCTGTTCCCTTCATAAGGATATCACCATAAAATAAATAAGCAATTTCATTGCATCGACTTGCTTCATCCATGTAATGAGTGCTGACAAGAACAGTTACACCTTGTTTTGCTAAATCAAAAATATAATTCCAAAACAAACGCCGAGCCATAGGATCGACACCAGCTGTTGGTTCATCAAGTAACAGCAGCTTGGGTTTGTGAAGAATAGCGCCAGCAAGCGATAGCCGTTGTTTCCACCCGCCAGAGAGTGTGCCAGCTTGTTGATTTTGCCAATCATCAAGTCCCAGCCACTCAATTGTATCTTTGATACATTGCTGAGGATTGTCCGGTGTGTAAATATTTGCTATTAAATTCAGATTTTCACGTACGGTTAATTCTTCATAAAGGCTAAAATGTTGGGGCATGTAGCCAATGTTTTGTTTTATTTCTTGAGAATCTTTGGTTATGTCAAAGCCAAGGCAGGTTCCTGAGCCACCATCTGGTGTTAAAAGGCCGCATATGATACGCATAGTTGTTGTTTTACCGCTCCCGTTTGGCCCCAGAAACCCGTAAACACTTCCCTCTTTCACAGAGAGACTCAGGTCATTGAGTACCTTTTTGGGGCCAAAGTATTTCTCAAGATTCTTCACATCTATGGCAAATTTAGTCATGGGCTGTGATATCGATATCAATAGGTTGTCCGGGGTGGTATGA
Source organism: Candidatus Paracaedibacteraceae bacterium (assembly GCA_019636055.1). NCBI lineage: Bacteria > Pseudomonadati > Pseudomonadota > Alphaproteobacteria > Holosporales > Candidatus Paracaedibacteraceae > Candidatus Paracaedibacteraceae bacterium. Next base: position 431,511 of record JAHBYH010000001.1, on the reverse strand, counting down.
AAATGATGAATCATCCGGTGTTGCGCGGATTAGATAGACATATTTTTGTCGTGCTGACTCTGTGTATAGAACAGGCGGTGTATATTCAGCTGTAGGAGAAATATACGTAATCGTAGCTTTATGCCACGTCGGATCGCCATCCAGATGAAATGATATTTTCTGCCCTGTTTTTAATGTGTTGATTTTATCTTGAGGTACGTAAACGTTTACAAATATTTGGTCGGGCGTTAAAAACTGAATAGCAGGAGAACCTGGCGCAAGGTAATCACCCATTCGAACATAAATATCAATAACTTTCCCGGATTTCTGAGTTTTTATTGTTTTTTGATCGAGTGACCATTCTTCTGATTTTAAACTGTTTTTTGCGGCCTCTACATCTTTTTGCGCGGAAATAATTTGGTCTTCACGGGCTGGTAATTTTCCAAGTTCCAGTTGAGCATTTAATTCAATAATACGGGCCTGAAGTTTTTTAAATGTCGAATATTCTCTTTGTAATTGGTCTTTGGATACAGCATGGCGCTTAATTAATTCTTGACTGCGGTTATATTCAGCCTGAGCATAAACTAAATCAGCTTTGGCTTGCTCAACGGCAGCCTCCAGAGCTTTAATCTCTTCTGGACGGCGGGCTTTTTCTAAATCAACAAGTTTTGCCTGAGCGGATTCAAGTTGATGTTTTTTTACTTGGACATTTTCTTGTTGTGGCATTGGATCTTGTTTGAGGAGTACTTGGTTTTCATCAACCAGATCACCTGGTTTTACTCTTATATCTGTGACAATGCCTGCTTGAGTTGGTGCTATATAAGTGAATCTACCTTCTATATATCCGGGGAGGAAGAAGGGAGATGGCGATAAAATCTTGTATAATAGAATTATTACAAAAAGAAGGCTTATGCTAATAGCAATTTTTTGTTTTGATAGAGCCATTACTATAATAATACATTAGTATTTCCCCTCGTTTTATCCTAAGACTTATGGTTTAAGAAATGATTAATGTCTTTATAATCTTTCTTGTTATGCGTGTTTTGTTCGGTGTACGATATTGTGACTTCCTTAACCTGCTAACTCTCTCAATTTTACCTCCTTAATGACACCCCCAGCCATAATCTTTTCAGAAATACGCGGGAGAACTTGCGTTGATAAGACTTTGTCAATGGCACGAGCCCCTTGTTGTAAACTCTGAGAGATGTCGATAATGCGTTGAATATCTTCATCAATAACAATCAAGTCAGCTTTATGTTGATTCTTAAGGCGAGCATCGATTTCTGTCAGTTTAAGTCGTGTAATCTGAGCTAGTTCTGCTATACCCAACGGGGTGTAGGGAATCACTGTTGTGCGCGCAAGAAACGCATTGGCAAACCGTTTGTTAAGGGCGAGCCAAAGTTTGGGTTCAACTGTGGCAAAGAAGTCTGCATTGGGTTGATTGTCATATTTTTCCCACAATTCTGTTATGATATCAGATCCAATATTGGATGTTAAGACGATCAGACAGTTTTTGAAGGAAACCTCAATGCCTTCACCATCTTCCATCATCCCCTTATCAAATACTTGATAGAAGAGATTCATCACATCGGGGTGAGCTTTTTCAATTTCATCCAATAGGACAACGCTATAAGGATTGCGGCGGACGGCTTCGGTCAAGATGCCACCTTTACCATAGCCAACATAACCGGGAGGGGCTCCCTTTAAAGTTGCAACGGTGTGGGCTTCTTGAAACTCAGACAAGTTGATGCGGATCAAACTATCTTGTGTTCCTGTTAGAACTTGAGCTAAGGCCTGAGCCGTTTCTGTTTTACCGACGCCGCTTGGACCCGCCAATAAAAAGACACCCATGGGTTTATTGGGGTCAGAGAGTCCGGCTGAATAAGATAGAACGGCTTGAGATATTTTGTGAAGAGCATGTTTCTGGCCAATAACCCGGTTGCACAGCTGGTTATAAACATCTTCCATTTTAAGGCCGTCTTGATAACTGAGCATCGTTGTCGCCGGGATTCCTGTCCATGACGAGAGGACCTGAGCGATTGCTCGGCGATCAACATTATAAGAGGCATTGAGTGTCAAGAATTGACGATCAAGGGAAGCTTGCAAATCAGTAAGGCTAACGGTTTTGCTGTCCATATTGGGAAGGGTCGCTTGGGATATTGTTTGTTCCATTTGGTTAAGCGTATCACGGGCCGTATCCCATTGCTGCGTTAATTTCTTAAGGGTAATCTCTATGGTTTTAAGCTCGTCATTTAATGCGCTTGTTCGCATTAATATGTCTGGTGTTTTGCGATGTTCACGCGCTAACATTTGCAGTTCTATGTTAATCAATGATTTTTTACTTTCGAGTTCTTCGATGTCTAAAGGAATCCCTTTACGGGCAACAGCAACTCTGGCACAAGCTGTATCCAACAGGTTGATTGCTTTATCGGGCAGCTTGCGATGCGGTAAGAATCGATGAGATAGATTAACGGCCGCTTCAATTGATTCATTAAGGATCTCAACGCGGTGATGTTTTTCTAGGGATGGGGCAATATTACGCAGAATCATGGCCGCTGTTTCGAGCGATGGTTCTGCCACTTTGACAACCTCGAACCGTCGCGTTAGAGCGGCATCACCTTCGATATGTCGTTTATATTCTGTCCAAGTGGTTGCTGCGATCATGCGCAGATCGCCGCGCGCCAGAGCTGGCTTTAAAAGATTGGCAGCATCACCTGTTCCTGCTGTGCCGCCCGCGCCAATTAAAGTATGGGCCTCATCGATAAACAGAATGACCGGAAGTGTTGAGTCTTGAATGTCGTTCAGTACAGCCTTAAGGCGATCTTCGAATTCGCCTTTGATTCCGGCACCGGCTTGCAATGATGCAAGATCAAGAGAATAAATTTGCGCGCATTCTAGGCTTGTTGGAATATGACCCGAGACAATCCGTTGTGCAAGTCCTTCAACAAGAGCTGTCTTCCCGACGCCGGCATCCCCCACAAGAATTGGATTGTTTTGGCGTCGCCTTGATAAGATATCAACGAGCTGTGATATTTCACGGTCGCGCCCGCAGACGGGATACAATTTCCCTGATGTAACTAAATCATTGAGATTGGTTGCGTACTGTTGAAGGGCTGGCGTTTCCTGTTGTGTTGTCGGCGATAATCCTACGGATTCCGGATCTGTTGTATTACTGGTTGTGGATGCAAACCGGTTTTCAGGGCTGGCTTTAAGGAGTGTTTCAATGTCGTGGCGGAGGGTATGCCGAGGAACCCTTAGGATAAGAGGACACGACTCTAAAACGATTCCGCGAATTTGTTCCACGTCGACCAATGCCATGATAATAGCTGCGGTTCTGATTTGTGTTTGATTAAGCTTTAAGGACGAGATAGACCACGCATGTTCCAATAGCATGAGAATGTTGGGCGATAAAACCGGGGTTCCGGTGCATCCTGTCTTAAATTTATCAATGGCACCACTTAAATGACGTTTGACGGAATCAATGTCGATATCATATTGCCTTAGGATTTGGCGAACATCTGTTTCAGCTTGCTCTAGGAGTTTGTAGATGAAATGTTCAATTTCAACATTATAGTTTGTTTTGACAACACACATGGCTGCCGCCCCTTCAAGAGCACGCTTGCTTGGGTGGTTAAGTTTAGCGACAAGATTTTTCATTTCAGTTGCCATGGTCGTCTCATTCGTAGTTGATTTATTTATAATTTTAACTAATATAGAGACGTTCGTCCAGTGAATGCTGTGGTTAATTGTGAGGATCTTCTTCTTTACATTAGAGATGGTTTTAATTGGGCGGATTTAATTTAAGTATGCGGAGAAAGAATGAGGTATAAGTAGATTTCCGTATTTATTTAGTTAGTTCCTTGAGTTTAATATTGCTTTCTATACCCCAAACCCCCTGATTGATTAAAATAGGAAATTACCGTATAGTATATGTACTAACAAAAACGAAAGATTTAACCATTACAGCTGCGATTAACATTACTGAGATTTCTAAAACTTATCCCGGGGCGTCGCGCCCTGCTTTGGATAAGGTTTGTGCTGTCTTTGAGGCGGGGAAAATCCATAGCATTATTGGTTTGAGCGGTGCTGGTAAAAGTACATTAATGCGATGCTTTAACTTGCTAGAAAAACCGGATTCTGGAGCTTTAACCATATTGGGGAAAGATACATCAAGGTTATCAAGTTCAGAACAACGAGATTTGCTGTGTCAGGTTGGTACTATTTTTCAGTCAGTTAATTTGTTGACGCGCCTCACAGCGTTGGAAAATGTTATGCTTCCTCAACAATGGCGGGGTGTTGCTTCTGAATCTGCTATATTGAGAGCTAGAGATTTATTAATTCAGGTTGGGCTTGCGGGTTTTGAGGATCGCTATCCGAATCAGTTGAGTGGGGGGCAGCGGCAGCGCGTTGCGATTGCGCGAGCGTTGGCTAATGATGCCAAGATTTTACTGTGTGATGAGTTTACCTCAGCTTTGGATCCTCAGACGTCTTTAGATATTTTGGCTCTCCTTAAAGCATTGAATCGTGATCTGGGGGTGACGATTGTCTTGATTACCCACGATATGGCAGTTGTTCGCGAGATCAGTGACTTCGTTTATGTGATGGAGCAGGGGCAATTTGTCGAGCAAGGGGATTTGGAGCAGATTCTGTTGCATCCACAGCAGCTGATTACTAAGAAATTGTTGGCAAATTTATTCGAAAAAGAACTCCCGAATCATATCAAAGAAAATCTAAGTGAGAGTCCTGTCATGGGGGATGTTTTGATTCGACTCGTATTTTCGGGGAAATCGTCGCGTGAGCCTGTTATTGCTGATTTGATTAAAACTCATGGGGTTAATCTCAGTATTCTGGCAGGGAATATGGATCACTTGCGTCAAAGTGTTTTTGGGACATTACTGTTGTCAGCACCGTATAGCGATCCTGTCTTGGAAAAGATGATGGCGCATTTTAGTAAACATGGTGTTGCTGCAGAAATATTAGGTTACTTGGCAAAGGATGGTGGGTTGTGATTGATTTAGTCATTTCATCCTTTTGGGAAACGCTTGGGATGGTTGCGGTGTCTGGGATCATCAGTGTTGTGCTGGGTGTTCCTTTGGCTGTGTTTTTATACGTGCGTTCTAGCTATGGTTTGCGACCAAGCCGATTTACCTATGGTGTTGCTGGTTTTTTGGTGAATGGCGTGCGATCTATTCCTTATATTATCATGATGGTTTTGTTAATGCCCCTGACGCGGTTTTTGGTGGGAACAACTATTGGAATGTGGGCGGCCTCAGTGCCGCTAGCTATTGCTGGGACACTGATTTTGGCGCGGTTGTGTGAGGATGGATTCAGGCAAATTGACCGAGGGTTAATTGAGTTTGGGCAATCTTACGGGGCAACCGACCGACAGATTATTATGAATATTATCTTGTTGGAATCACTGCCGATTATTATATCTTCTGTAACAACGGTTATGGTTAGTCTGATCGGTTTTTCTGCCATGGCTGGTGCTGTTGGTGGTGGTGGTCTTGGCGACTTGGCCATTCGATACGGATACCAACGTTATGAATTAGAGCTGTTAGTTTATATTGTCATCATTCTTGTTGTAATGGTGCAATCTGTCCAAATGATTGGGGACTGGCTTGCTGCAAAGTTAAGGAAATAAACAGATGAAAAGAATATTATTTCTTGCTGCATTGATAATAACGCACAGTTGTGCAGCTTTTAAATTAGGCGTAACTGCTGGCCCTCATGCGATGATTGCAGAAAAAGTAAAAGATCTTGCTAAAAAACAAGGCATCGATATCGATGTTGTCGAGTTTAATGATTTTGTCCTGCCTAATATTGCCTTGAATGAGGGAAGTCTGGATGCCAATAGTTATCAGCACCAACTTTTTTTGGATGCCCAAGTTGCGGATCGGGGATTTAAGCTCGTTTCTGTCGGGAAAACTGTCTTGATGCCGATGGGCGGATATTCTAAGAAAATTAAGTCTGTTGACGCGTTAAAGGAAAAAGCTATTATTGGTATTCCGAATGATCCGACGAATGGTGCGCGTGCTTTGTTGTTGTTGGCAAAACAAGGATTGATTGAGCTTAAAGACAGAAAACTCCCGGGGATTTTTGATATAACTAAGAACTCAAAAAACTTGGTTATCAAAGAAATGGATGCGCCACAGTTGCCGCGATCATTGGATGATTTAGATTTGGCTGTGGTTAATACGGATTGGATTGTTTTGGCAAAAATGGATCCAAAGTCAGCGTTGTTTGCAGAAGATAATAATTCACCTTATGCCAATATCATCGTGGTCCGTGAAGCAACTAAAGATAATGATGATGTAAAGACGCTTGTTAAAATCTACCAGTCAAATGATGTTCGAAAGTTTGTCGACGAAACTTTTAAGGGGGCTGTGATTTTTGTTGGATGAATTTTTTAAAAAAAGAGTGTTGAATATTCTGTGCAAAAAACGTTAGTATCATATTGAATAAAAAACAGCCTTGATTTTAATTTTTTATATACTTATATCAGGGGTGTATTTTTACAAACCCAAGTTCAAGAGGATTGGTTCATGACAGTACAATTGAAGCAAGAAAATCCTGATCATCAATCTCTTGGCGAATTGCCCACCGATTCCTGTTCTCAGCAGGATTTTTTTTTGTCAAGTGTCATGAATAAAACGATGTCCAAAAAGAAAGCAATCCCATCAACTGTGTGGTTGATTGGTATGGTTATGTGTCTCATCAATATCTCGTACATTGTGATCTATAGTTTGTCAGCTTTGTACTTGAATACATCTCTGGGGGTGGATATGCGCCTTATTGGGATTGTCGAAGGATCCGCTGAGGCGCTGTCTTTTGTTATGAAGCTCTTTTCTGGTGTCATTAGTGATTATTTCCGTCGCCGTCGTCCTATTATGTTAGTTGGGTATTTTATGACCGTTATTAGCAAGCCGATGATGGCAATTTCTTCTAACTTTGTGAATGTATTTGCTGCGAGGTTATTTGAGCGTGTAGGGAATGGTATTCAGGCCACACCGCGTGACGCAATTGTTGGGGATGTCGCGCCTGTTGAGCAACGGGCAGCTAGCTTTGGTTTGATGCGCTCTCTTGGAACGGCAGGGTCCTTTATGGGGGGGATTCTTGGGTTTTTAGCAATGTTATATACGGCTAATAATTTTCAGCAAGTCTTTTGGCTTGCCTCAATCCCTGCATTTATAGCATTTATCGTGCTGGCCTTTTATGTCAAAGAGCCAAAGTCACACGTTGATAATGATGGTCAGGTTGTCAAAATTAAATCAAGTCGTCGACCGATTCGCTTTGAAGATCTAAAAAATTTGGGAACGAATTATTGGACACTGATGATCATTGTTTTGATTTTTATGGCTGCTCGATTTAGCGAAACGTTGATGGTTCTTTATTCGCACAATACCTTTGGCATGGATAAAACCTATGCCCCGCTTATTATGAGTATGTACAACCTGACTTACAGTGCATCATCTTATCCCAGCGGTTTGTTTGCTGATAAGTATGGGCGCAAAACTGTCATGTTGTTTGGTGTTTTCTCGCTAGCGTTATCTGACTTTTTCATGTATACGGCGACAAGCTTGCCGATGTTCTTTGTTGGTGTTGTCTTGTGGGGTATTCAATTGGGGATTGTTCATAACATGTTTGTGTCCTTAATCACGGATTATGTTCATGAAGACGTTCGCGGAACCGCAATTGGTACCTATTACTTGATCGCAGCAATCGGGTCTTTTGCAGCAGGGGCTGGTGGTGGTTTTATCTCGCATCATTATGGAATTCAAACCATCTTTTTAGGAAGTTTGATTGTTGGTTCTCTTGCGTTAGCTGCGATTTTTATGTTGCTGCCTAACAAGAAAGAAGCTGCGCCGACGATAGTCACTAAAGCTTAGATGCAGGAAATAGTCAAGCATACCTCTCTTCATAGAGTGGCTTTGTGATAAAATGCGGTTTTTAAAAAATGGGTGGCATTTTATCGTGAAACGCAGTAAAACTTGTTATAAGTAATTAATTTATTTTTTGTGGAGACTTTGATAATGACCGCCCCACTGATGCCAAAGGCGACAGCAATTTGGCTGGTTGAAAATACAGCCTTAACGTTTGATCAGATTTCTGAATTCTGTCAGTTGCATATTCTCGAGATTCAGGCTATTGCTGATGGTGAGTCTGGTGGTAGTATGATTGGATTGGATCCGATTACGGCTGGTCAGTTATCTGATGAAGAAATCAAACGGTGTGAAGCGGATCCGTCAGCACAGCTTGTGATGAATCCGATTGTAACGGCTGATTCCGTTCTTGGTAAGAAAACCCGTAAATATACACCGGTTTCGAAACGTCAAGACCGCCCGGACGCGATTGCTTGGCTCATTAAATTCCATCCTGAATTGCCGGATGCTGTCGTAGCAAGATTACTTGGTACAACGAAGAATATGATTAATTCAGTTCGTGGTAAAACCCACTGGAATAGCCAAAATATTAAACCCCGTAGTCCTGTTCATCTTGGTTTATGTCGTCAAGGTGAATTGGATGCAGCGATTGCAAAGGCTCAGGCTGAGTTGGCAAAAACTGGTGCTGTTCTGCCTTCTGTGAATCCAGCAGAAGAGTAAGGCAATTATTGATTGTTGCGTCATTAACGGCATCGCCTGCGAATGGTTGGTGCCTAAAATAACAATAAGGAAAAAGAAATGATTATTAATCCCATGATGATGTCCGGTAAAGAAGTTTACCCTTTGGTCGAAGGCGGTAAAGGAATTGCCGTTTCAACAGGCCAAAGTGCAGGATCTTGGGCTGCTGCAGGTGGGATTGGTACATTTTCAGCGGTCAATGCTGATGCGTTTGATGAAAATGGAAACTTCATTCCTGTTGTTTATCATGGTCGTACGCGCCGTGAACGCCATCATGAATTGATCAATTATGCCATTAAAGGTGGGATCACTCAGGCGAAGATTGCTCATGAGATGTCAAATGGTAATGGCCGAATTCATATGAATGTTTTGTGGGAAATGGGGGCTGTTGAACCTATCCTTCATGGCGTTCTCTCACAAGTTAAAGGACTGGTTCATGGTGTGACTTGTGGGGCAGGGATGCCTTATAAGTTGGCTGAGATTTGTTCTCACTATAAGGTTTTTTATTATCCGATCGTTTCATCAGCTCGCGCATTTTCTATCTTGTGGAAGCGTGCTTATGGTAGATTTACTGACTTTTTGGGTGGTATTGTGTATGAAGACCCGTGGTTGGCTGGTGGCCATAATGGATTGTCCAATACCGAGGATCCTAAAAGACCAGAAGCCCCGTATGACCGTGTTAAAGAATTGCGCCGTGTTATGAACGAAGTTGGTTTAGCTGCAACACCAATTATTATGGCTGGTGGTGTTTGGTGGTTAAGTGAATGGCAGCACTGGATTGATAATCCTGAGATCGGGCCTGTTGCTTTTCAATTTGGAACCCGTCCACTTTTGACGCAAGAAAGTACAATTTCTGATGGATGGAAAAAGAAACTTCTAACGTTAAAAGAAGGTGATATCTACCTAAATAGATTTAGCCCGACAGGTTTCTACTCATCGGCTGTTGAAAATGACTTTTTACGGGGATTAATCGGGCGTTCTCAACGTCAGGTCCCCTTTACCACTGAGGCTTTTGGCGATCATACAGAAGAACTTGCTATTGGTGCACGGGGTCGTATTGTATTTGTAACATCGCATGACAAAGAAAATGCTCAAAGCTGGATGGCTCAAGGCTTTACCCAAGCAATGCGAACACCAGATTCAACGCTCGTTTTTGTTACCCCTGCTGATGAAAATCAGATTGTCAAAGATCAAATTGATTGCATGGGATGCTTGTCGGCCTGTAACTTTAGTAATTGGGCGCAAAATGAAGCGGGAACAACTGGTAAAAAGGCTGACCCTCGTTCTTTCTGCATTCAAAAAACGTTGCAAGATGTCAGCCATGGTGGTAATCCGGAACAGAATCTTTTATTTTCTGGGCATCAAGCTTATCGTTTTGGCTCTGATCCATTCTATGCTAATGGATTTATCCCCACCGTTAAGCAGTTAGTTGACCGGATTCTGACTGGGTTTTAAATGAATATCCAAGCTTTTTCACCGGAAGTATTAGAACAAGCTTGTCATCTCCTGGTTGCTGGTGATGTTGTTGCGATCCCGACAGAAACTGTCTATGGATTGGCTGCAGATGCGACGAATGACCAAGCTGTTGCTAAGATTTATGCAGTGAAACAGCGTCCGGAATTTAATCCCCTGATTATCCACTGTCATAGTGCGCAACAAGCAAAACAGTATGTTAATTTTGATGAACGCGCTGAAAAACTCGCTGATCGATTTTGGCCGGGCCCCGTAACTTTTGTGCTTAAACGGAATAAAGATTCCGAGATTTCATTGTTGGCTAGTAGTGGCTTGGATACATTAGCCGTCCGCATACCGGCTCATCCGATGGCACAAGCTTTGATTAAAGCGTATTCAAAACCCCTAGCTGCCCCGAGTGCGAACTTATCGCAAACAATTTCCCCGACATCAGCATTAGATGTTCAAGCCTCATTGGGGACCAAAGTTCCATTGATTATTGATGGGGGGAATACGCAAGTTGGGGTTGAATCGACGATTATTGACCTAAGCGACAATATTCCTGTGATTTTGCGACCGGGTGGTCTATCTATAGAACGAATCCAAGATGTTATTGGTCCTGTGATTCTTGGGGGGCACGACGGAGCGATTAAGGCTCCGGGGATGATGGATCGTCATTATGCTCCCTCGGTCAAAGTCAGATTAAATGTTGCTGCCCCGTTGTCCGGTGAGAAGTACTTAGGTTTTGGGCAAATGGAATGTGATTTGAATTTAAGTGAGTCCGCAAATCTTGAGGAAGCAGCTGCAAATTTGTTCCGTATGATTCGCGAGCTGGATCATCCTGGCGTTTTAGCGATTGCTGTCGCGCCTATCCCAAATCATGGATTAGGATTAGCGATTAATGATCGATTGCGGCGTGCGGCGTCTTAAGTTAGATTGTTTTTTTATAGGCAACTAGGGTAACTATCATGACTTCAACCATATCTATTCGCGGTGCTCGTGAACATAATCTAAAAAATATTAATGTGGATATTCCACGGGATAAGCTTGTTGTCATTACAGGGTTGAGTGGGTCTGGAAAGTCATCGTTGGCTTTTGACACACTGTATGCTGAAGGTCAACGTCGTTATGTTGAAAGTTTGTCAGCCTATGCCAGACAGTTTTTACAATTGATGCAAAAACCGGATGTCGATTCCATCGAAGGGCTTAGTCCTGCTATTTCTATTGAACAAAAAACAACGTCTAAAAACCCCCGCTCTACGGTTGGAACGGTGACGGAATTATATGACTATTTACGTCTGTTGTTTGCTCGAATTGGCGTGCCATATTCCCCGGCAACAGGGCTGCCCATTGAAGCTCAGACAGTGAGTCAGATGGTTGATCGAATCTTGGCTTTGTCTGAAAAAACACGACTGCTTTTGTTGGCGCCGATTGTGCGGGGGCGAAAAGGCGAGTATAAAAAGGAAATACTTGATCTTCGTAAAAAGGGGTATCAGCGTATCCGTATTGACGGTACTGTTTATGATATAGAAGAGGTGCCAGATCTCAATAAAAAAATTAAACACGACATCGAAGTTGTTGTTGATCGTATTGTTGTTAATCCGGATGTCGCTACGCGGTTAGCTGACTCACTAGAGACAGCTCTATCATTGAGTGATGGCTTGGTTTATGTGGAAAATGCTGATACCAAGGAATCATTTACTCTATCCTCTAAATTTGCTTGTCCCGTTTCTGGTTTTACGCTAGATGAAATTGAACCTCGTCTGTTTTCCTTTAACTCACCCCATGGTGCGTGTCCAACATGTGATGGGCTTGGGATTCAGATTAATTTTGATCTGCGACTTGTGGTGCCTAATCCAGCTTTGACAATTCAGCAAGGGGCGATCGCACCGTGGTCAACAGCCGATAATATATCCAAGCGTGCTGCGCATGTTTATGAATGGTATTTACAAACTTTGGCTGCGGTTTGTGAGCAATTTGGTGGGGATGTGAATACTCCTTTTGAAAAATTAGGGTCAAATCTTCAGCACGCGCTATTATATGGAACCGGGGATCAAGAACTAACAATTCTGTATGATGACGGCTATCGTAAGTTTAAGTCCACAAAACCGTTCGAGGGTGTTATTCCGAATCTTGATCGTCGCTGGAAGGAAACAGAAAGCGATTGGATGCGGGAAGAGCTAACCAAGTATCAAACAACCACGCCGTGTCAATCGTGTGAGGGATATCGCCTTAAGCCAGAAGCCTTAAGCGTGAAGATTGCCGGAAGATCTATTGGTCAAGTGACTCAGTTGTCTATTGAAGAGGCTGCACTGTGGTTCACAGGACTTGATTTAACACAAAAACAGCAAGACATTGCTCATCGAATTCTAAAAGAGATTAACAGTCGCCTGATGTTTTTGGTCAATGTGGGGCTGGATTATTTGACATTATCGCGTTCGAGTGGGACGTTATCCGGAGGCGAAAGTCAGCGAATTCGTTTGGCATCACAAATCGGCTCGGGGTTGACAGGTGTACTGTATGTTTTAGATGAGCCATCCATTGGTCTGCATCAACGGGATAATGATAAGTTGCTTGAGACGTTGAAACATCTGCGGGATATTGGAAATACTGTCGTTGTGGTTGAACATGATGAAGATGCGATCCGTTTGGCCGATCATGTCATTGATATGGGGCCACGGGCGGGAGCGCATGGGGGGCAGATTATTGCGCAAGGAACGCCGCAGGAAATTATGAATTCTCCAGATAGTATTACAGGGGCTTACTTAACCCATAAAAAGAAAATTGCTTTACCGGAAAAACGGCGCGCAGGGCATAAGGGTAAGAAGCTAACGCTTACAGGAGCTACTGTCAATAATTTAAAAAATGTGTCTATTGAAATCCCGCTTGGAACTTTTACGTGTATTACGGGTGTTTCTGGTGGTGGTAAGTCATCACTAACGATTGAAACTTTGTATAAAGCATTAACCAATAAACTAAATGGAAGTCGCGAGACGGGCGGTGCTTACAAGGAATTAACCGGGGTTGAGCATTTGGACAAAGTGATTGATATCGACCAATCACCTATTGGCCGAACGCCGCGATCAAACCCTGCAACCTACATTGGTTGTTTTACCAATATCCGAGAATGGTTTGCAGGATTGCCGGAAAGTAAATCGCGTGGCTATGCACCGGGGCGTTTTTCCTTTAATGTCAAGGGGGGGCGTTGTGAAGCCTGTCAGGGGGATGGTGTTCTAAAGATCGAAATGCACTTTTTACCAGACGTGTATGTTCAGTGTGATCAGTGCCATGGCAAACGCTATAATCGGGAAACACTGGAAGTTCGTTTTAAAGACAAATCTATTGCAGATGTTTTGGACATGACCGTTGAAGAAGCAACTGAGTTTTTTGATGCTCATCCATCGGTTCGTAATAAACTTGAGACACTACAACGGGTTGGGCTGGGCTACATTCATGTGGGGCAACAGGCGACGACATTATCCGGAGGTGAAGCTCAGCGTGTTAAACTGGCCAAGGAACTTTCAAAACGAGCAACGGGTAAAACCATTTATATTTTGGATGAACCAACAACGGGACTACATTTTGAGGATATTGCCAAATTATTAGAAGTTTTGCATACCCTTGTAGATCAAGGAAACACAGTTATCGTGATTGAGCATAATCTCGAAGTTATTAAAACTGCTGACTATATCATCGATATGGGGCCAGAGGGTGGCCATAAGGGTGGGCGAGTTGTCGCATCCGGGACTCCGGAAGAAATTGTCAAGGTTAAGGGAAGCTATACGGGACAATATTTGAAGGGGTATCTTGCTTAAATTAACTTAGCCTTAACATATCTTATCTATACTATTCTCCACAACAGGAGAATGCCATGTCGCTCATTGCTGCCTTAGAGCTTTACACTCATTTAAAAGGGGCTCCTCAGACTAAAGAATCTCTCTTGGCAGGGATTGCCGCAGGAGACGAAAATAGCCTCGAGTATTTTTCTCGGGTGGCGGCTCGCGTTGGGCTCGAGGCTAAGGAAGAACGACGCCCTCTTGCGGAATTATATCATTTTTCATTGCCATGCTTTGTGCGATTGAAAAATGATGACATTGTCGTTGTTACTAAGGTTGGTCGCGAAGATATTACTTATATATCTCCCCAAGATTGGGATACAAAAACCACATGTACTCTGATTGAATTCAATGATATTGCAACAGATACAGTTATACACCTTAGTCATACATTGCGGCCTAAATCTGATTTCTTTTCTGTTTTTGGTTGGTTCTGGAATATTATTAAACAACACAAATCATTATACTTCCAGGCAGGTTTGGCAGGCGGAATAGTTAATTTATTCTTGATTGTTACGACATTTTATTCTCTGACTGTTTATGACCGGGTTGTGCCCCATCAGGGATATGATACTTTGTGGGTTCTAACTATTGGTGTTCTTTTTATCTATTTATTAGATGGAACACTTCGTATTATCCGATCTAACTTTATTGATCAGGCTAGTAAAAAAGCAGATGTACAAATCGGGTCGAGTCTGTTTGAAAAACTGATGAATGCGCGGATGGACTTTAAACCGGCCTCTTCAGCGTCTATGGCTTTTCATTTGAAAGAATTTGAGTCTTTACGTGAATTTATGTCATCTGGAACGTTAGTTACGCTGTCTGATTTGCCTTATACAATTCTTCTCTTGATTGTTATTGGTTTAATTGCAGGAAATATAGTTTTTATCCCCATTATTGCTATTATTCTGATTTTGTTAGTAAGTTTTTTGGTGCAACCATCCTTGTCCAACTATGTCAAACGACTAAACGAAGTCAGTGAGAATAAATACAGCACCCTAATTAATTCATTAATAAATCTTGAAGTTGTAAAATCTTTTAACATGCACACAAAAGTCCAAACCCAGTGGGAAAATGTTTTAACGAATTCTGCTGAACTGAGTCATGATCTTAAGCATTTTAGTCATGTGGTTGGGACAATTACATCGATTATTCAAAATATTGCCTATGTCATGATTATTGTTGCCGGGGTTTATAAAATCGGAGAAGGTGATTTAACTTTCGGAGGGTTGATTGCGTGTTCAATTCTAACGTCGCGAACCTTAGGGCCTGTTTCGCAGATCGTAGGACTTATTGGTCGGATAAATCAATCAATTTTTTCAATCCGTGAATTAAGCCACATTATGAATATGCCGCAGGAACGACAAACTCATCAGGGCTATCAAGGGATTCCTAACCTTAACGGGACTGTCGAGTTCATTAATGTGGATTTTAACTATCCGGGGCAACGTCTTAAGAGTCTTCGAAACTTTAATCTAAATATTCCATCGGGAAGTCGACTTGCTTTTATCGGTCGTGTTGGGTCAGGCAAGACAACCTTTGAGAAACTGCTCATGGGCCTGTATCAGCCATCGTCGGGCCATATTTTAGTCGATGGCATTGATGTTGGCCAACTTGATCCTTTTGAGCTACGTAACCATATCGGCTATGTGCCTCAGGATATTACCTTGTGGCGAGGAACATTAAGGCACAATATTATGGCAGGCCTTCTGAAGGTTGATGATGATAAATTTATGCAAGTGTGCGAACTTGCCGGTGTTATGGATTTTGTTCGATTGCACCCGCAAGGATTTAATATGATGATCGGCGAGGACGGATCGGGACTATCCCAAGGACAAAAGCAGGCCGTTGCACTGGCTCGTGCTTTGATCACTGATCCTAAAATTATTTTGATGGATGAACCCACAGCCTCAATGGATCCTCAATCCGAAGCTAATTTCTTAGAGCGGCTTAATCATTATCTAACAGATCAAACTTTGATTTTGGTGACACATAGAATGACAGCCTTGGGAATTGTCAATCGCGTTGTCTTAGTTGAGCAAGGTCAGGTGTTTATGGATGGTCCAAGAGATGACGTTTTGCGTAAATTGAGCGAAGTTCGTCAGAAAAATACTGAGATGAAAAAGAATGATGGAGCCGAATCATGAAAATGACCAAAAAGGAAGCTCTTAAGTTGTTCAAGCGATATGTAAAAGTAGGAATGAAGTGCTGGAATAAGCTCTTAGTGTTCTTAGCCAATTTTAAGCAAAATATTGCTGTCAGAATAGAGGCATATTTACATCGATCTTTGGATCGTGAAACTGTTCAGCAGACGGAAGGTCATCGTTTATTTACACAGGATATCTTGAAGAAATATGAAGCAAATCCATCGGGTCTTATTTTGCGTGTTATTAGTTGGGGCCTTGTTATCTTTGTTTTATGGGCGAGTTTCTTTCATATTAATGAGACGGTCAAAGGAATAGGGCAGGTTGTGCCATCTAAACGACTTCAGGTTATTGATAATCTTGAGGGGGGAATTCTGACGGATATCCTTGTGAAAGAGGGTGATGGGGTTAAACGAGGGCAGATTATCGCTAAGCTTGACTCTACTCAAACAGCAGCGAAACTAAAGGAATATAAAGAAGATGAGGCGCGGCTTCAGCTTACGATTCAACGCGTTAAAGCTCAAGCTAATAATCAACCTTTTATACCATCAGAGGATCTTGTTCAAAAATTACCTGACCTTGTTAAGCAAGAGATTGATCTCTATAATGCAGCTATTGCTAAATATAAAGATGATACTGTTATTGCTGAAAAAGAATTAGAGGCGGCAAAATCTGCTTTAAAAGAAGCTCAGGAAAAAGAAAAATTCCTTAAGGAACAATTACCCTTATCTGAAGAGCAGGCAACAATTACGCAAAAACTAACAGAAAAAGGGTTATATTCTAAATTACGGTATATCGAAGCTAAAAAAGCATTGCTGGAGCTGAAAAGTCAGATGTCATCATTGAACGAGCAGCTTCCAAAGTTCAAAGCAGCTATTGAGCAGTCTCAACAAAAAATTAAAAAAGTAAAATCAGATTATGATACGCAAACCCAACGAGAACTTAAAGATACTGAGTTTAAGTTGGCAGAGACTGCTAGTAATAAAGCGATTATGATTGATCGCATGGAACGTCAAGACATTAAGTCACCTATTGATGGAATTGTGAAAGAAACTCTTGTCAAAACTCAAGGTGGTGTTATCCAAGCGGGACAAGATATTATGACGATTGTTCCGCAAGATGATGAGTTATTAATCGAAGCAAAAATTGCCCCGGATGATGTTGGATTTGTTCATAAAGATATGCCTGTACGTATTAAAGTCACAACTTTTGATTTTACCATATATGGGCAACTGGATGGAGTTGTCGAAAATGTTAGTGCCGATGCCTTAATGGACAAACAAGAACGCCCTTATTTCCGAGTCGATATTCGTGCCAAGAAGAATTATCTCGAGCACTATGGAAAGAAACTCCACATTAACGCTGGGATGCAGGTTAACGTGGATATCGAAACAGGGCGTCGCACAGTCATGGCATTCATCTTGAAACCCATTTTAAAGACGTTCGATCGATCTTTTACTGAGCGCTGAACTTATTCTTTGACGCTATAAGTCATGGTAACTACAATTTTCACGACTTTGTTGATGGACGACGTGTCATAGGTTCCGTAGTCAGAGATGTCGCTTGAGTTCGGTGCTGTGACTTGGAATACGCCTTGTCGTGCATTTAAGAGGCGTCCAATTTTATTTCCGCTATTGAGGGCGAATTGGTCTGCCCGTTCCTTAGCGCTTTTACTGGCGTCAGCAAGAAGACTGACTTTTAAAGCGTCAAGTTTATCGCTGGGGTAGTAAAACCGAACAGAGCCAGCGCTAACGTCGTGTCCCTGGAGGTTCAGATCATTAATCTTAGCAGGGAGTCCTGATAATTTTTGGACGTCTTTGGATACAACTTCAACGTTTTGTGATAGCTCGTATCTTTCTATTTCATTGGTTGTATATTGTCCGTCAGGGCTCTTTTTATAAACAGCAATGCGGTAAATTGCTCCCCAAGTAATATCATCTTGAGGATATCCTTCCTTTTTAAGAAGATTTAACATTATTTGTTTTTGTTCTTCGATGGCTTTGTAGGCATTAACCGCATTAGCATTGCTTGCATTGATGGTACCTGACCAAATACCACTTTCTGAGACAATCGGCTTTTCTGCATATCCCTTAACTTGGATATAATTTTGCGACTCTTTAATCGTAATATAGGTTTTTGTAGCAAGTGCTGTGCAGACAATTAGGGCTATACCTAAGGCTATGCCTAATCCGGTTTGTGATAAAAGCCCTGATGACTTAGATTGTTCTGACATGATCTGGTTCCAAAGGTTTAAGTGGTATATCAATCACTTTAAAGTTATTTAAATCAAAAGAAAAGAGGGAAACAAGGGTTAAAACTTCCCTTGCAAAAATGCTATTCCCATATTATGTTTTGTTCATGAACAAAATAATATCAAATCTTTAAATGGCAGCCTTTCAGGATACACGCGAAGAAACAGAAACCAAAGTTTTGGTTCATCTCTTGACTGAGATTGAGCGCAATCCTGTATTGACTCAACGATCCATGGCCGATGAATTGGGAATTGCCTTGGGTTTGATGAATCAGTATCTTAAAAAATGCGCGTCTAAAGGTTGGATTCGCGTGAGTCAAATCTCACCAAGACGAATTAAATACTTCTTAACGCCTGAGGGAATGCGAGAGAAAACAATTATGGTTCGTGACTATTTGACGCGATCCATGAGTTTTTTTAGGGATGCCAAGAATCAATGCGATGTGGTCTTTCAATTGTGTCAGTCTCAAGATGTTGCGTCATTGGCCTTGATTGGGGCAGGGGATCTTGCGGATATTGCAGAACTTGTTAGCACGTCTTATAAAATCAAAATTCAAGTGGTAAGTTGCCATGATGATCTGACTAACTTTGATCGGGTTTTGGTAACTGATGTGGTGGAGCCACAAGCAACTTATAACACCATCAGTCGTTTGATTGTGCCAGATAAAATTTTGACGCTTCCATTGTTGCATATTTCAAGGGGAACTAAATGATTTCCTGGTGTGTTATTCAAACTCAGCCCAATAAAGAATATGTTGCGAAAACAAATTTACTGCAACAGGGCTTTGAGGTATATTTACCTCAGATCAAGAAAATTCGTAAGCACGCTCGGAAAGTTGATGAAGTATTGGTACCTCTTTTTCCTCGCTATGTCTTTGTCGGATTGGATTTGGCACGGGATGCTTGGCGTAGTTTAAACGGAACTCGCGGCGTCAGTCATGTCCTGACAGGGGAATCTCATAAACCATCGGTTGTGTCAGCTGGTATTATTGATTCTTTGCGTCAACAAGAGGAAGCAGGGATTCTTCCTGTAGAAGGAGCCTTGGCTTTAGTTGCCGGAGATGAAGTGCAAATTCTACGCGGTGCTTTTGAAGGACAAACTGGGATTGTGCAAACTTGGACGGATCAGCAACGGGTGCAGGTCCTCTTAAAGTTCTTAGGTCGTGAGACTCATGTGTCACTGCCATTTTCTATTGTTGAGCGCGCTTAGCAATAGAGTTATTAATTTATGATGTAGTCTGGTTGATTTTCACCCGGACTGCGGTAGCATTGGAAGAATTATGTCAACGCCATCTATTGTATCAGCCTTAAAGAAAATGAGAGGTCTTCTCAAGCGGGAAGAAAAACTCAAGTGGTTGGCTATTGCCGGATTTGCTGTTGGTACATCTGTCTTTGAATTGGTGACAGCGTCCATTATTATTATTTTTGCTCAGGTTTTGAATGATCCGGAGCTGGGGATACAATACTTTGCAAAATATGGTGTTGAGGTTGTTTCCGCCGGACGGGCTGTTGTTTATGTTGCCCTGATGGTTGGGATTATTTATCTTTTTAAAAATGTCTTTGCAGCGTTTGAGATTTTCTTCCAAAACTTTTCTGTTCAGAAAATGAGTTACCATTTTAAACTTCGCATGATGGAACTTTATTCAAATATGGATTATAGCGTATATTTGACACGTAATGCTGCACAAGGGGCACAGGTCATTGGAGGAGATTCTAATCTTGTTTATACGAGCGGGATGATTTCTGTTGCGACCATTTTGTCAGAAGGAATCATCTTTGTTTGTCTGGTGGGTATGATCGTTTATATTAATCCTGTTCTAGCCGTGTCTATTTTTTCTCTTGGTGGAATAATTGCCTTGTTTTTAACAAAGTATTTGTTGCCTAAGTTTTATGGGTATGGCCAAAAACTTCAAGCGGCAGATCTACAAGCTTGGGGTAAGTTAGTTCAATTTTTTCATGGCTTTAAAGAAATAGTTCTTTTGGGTAAACGTCGTGAGTTTATCGATAGTGTTGCTGAGGATTTTCAAACAAAAGCCCATGTGCAAGCGATTCAAACAGCGGTTACAACTGCGCCCCGCTTGGTGATTGAGGTCTTGTTTATCGGGATTTTTATCGCGGCTGTGGCGATCATGTGTTTTAACCATGAAGCACCCCGTGACATGATGGGAATTATGGGAGGCTATCTTTATACGGGATTTCGTTTGATGCCTGGTCTTAATCGGGTGATTAGCCAGTTAAATCTGTTTAAATCAACGATTCCATCCATTGATCGAGTCTATCAAGAGTATCATCAAAGTTTTCTAAAAGATACTTATGTTGATGCACCAGATTTGACGTTTAAGTCATCTATTGATGTACAGGATGTCAACTTTAAATATCAGAACACAAAACGCTTAGCCTTAAATAATGTGACGTTGTCGATTCAAAAGGGTGAGTGTATTGGTGTTGTAGGGGAAACTGGTTCTGGCAAATCAACCTTAATCGACATGATTTTAGGACTTTTGAAACCAGAGCAAGGGCGTATTGTTATCGATGGTCAATATCCGGCGAATTCTCCGCAGTGGCATCAGCATATTGGTTATGTTCCGCAAAGCTTAAATATGATAGATGCGTCGATTGCACAAAACATTGCTTTTGGTGAGAGTGAAGTCGATGAGCAACGCCTTAGTGAAGCTGTTGATGCGGCACAGTTGCGTAAATTTATTGACCAATTGCCTGAAGGGCTTGAAACGGTTGTCGGAGAGCGTGGTATTCGGTTGTCAGGGGGAGAGCGTCAGCGAATTTCTATTGCGCGTGCCTTGTATCGCAATCCGGATGTCTTAATCTTTGACGAAGCAACATCTGCCCTAGACAACGATACCGAAGCAAAAGTGATGGAGACCATTCATTCAGTTAGCCAAAACCGCACGGTTATTATGATTGCGCATCGTTTGACGACACTGAAGGACTGTGATCGAATTGTAAAAATGGATAAAGGGCAGATCGTCGAGATCGAAAAGAAATAACTATTCAGTCTATGGCCTGAATAGCTTCGTAAATCAAAGGAAACAAAATGCTTAAAAACTTTCTTATTAAAAAACCTGATTTAGATGGCAAAACAATCTTAGTTACGGGTGGGACTGGGTCATTTGGAAATCAGTTCGTCAAAACGGTTTTAGAAAATTATAAACCTAAAAAGCTGATTATCTTTTCCCGCGATGAGCTAAAGCAATATGAAATGGCTCAAAAATTTCCTGAATCGAAATATTCATGTATGCGTTACTTTATCGGTGATGTTCGTGATTTTGATCGTCTAGACATGGCATTCCGTGGCGTTGATATTGTGGTGCATGCCGCAGCTCTAAAACATGTTCCGATTGCTGAATACAATCCGTATGAATGCATCAATACGAACGTTGTTGGCGCTGAAAATATCGTACGTGCAGCTCTTAAGAATGGGGTTCAAAAGGTTCTGGCCCTTTCTACTGATAAAGCCGTTAGTCCAATCAATCTCTATGGTGCAAGTAAACTTGCGGCAGAGAAGATCTTTGTGGCTGCAAATAATATTCGTGGTGAAGATCCAACCATCTTCTCAGCTGTTCGTTATGGTAACGTCGTTGGTTCCCGTGGAAGTGTTGTGCCGTTCTTTAAGAAACTATTGGCTGATGGTGTTGAGTCTTTGCCGATTACCGATGATGCGATGACTCGTTTCTGGATTACTTTACCTCAAGGTGTTGATTTTGTTCTATCGAACTTGGCATTGATGCAAGGGGGAGAAATCTTTATCCCGCGCATCCCAAGTATGAAAATCACAGATTTAGCAACGGCACTTAAGTCTGATGTTAAGACTCACATTATTGGAATTCGCCCGGGTGAAAAACTCCATGAGTGGATGTTGACGTCTGATGAGGCATTACAAACAGTTGAAACCGAAGATCGCTATGTTGTTCTTCCGAGTTTTGTCAAAGACTGGCGTCAGGATGTGCCGTATAAGCACCTAACAGAACGTTTTGTTTATTCTAGTGAAACCAATGATGATTGGTTGACAACAGAACAACTTCAAGAAATGATTGACGCATAATGATTCCTTATGGTCGACATCAAATAACTCAAGATGATATTGATACTGTTGTCAATGTCCTAAAGGGGGATTGGCTCACTGGCGGTGCAGCTGTTGAAGCTTTTGAAGCTGAGCTGGGTCGCCAAGTACAAGCCAATCACACAATTGCCTGTTCAAATGGAACAACAGCGTTGCATTTGGCTTTGCTTGCTTTAGGGGTTGGTTCAGGTGATGTGGTTCTTGTCCCTGCTATTACCTTTCTAGCATCGGCAAATGCGGCTCGTTATGTGGGGGCGGATGTTGTCTTTGTGGATGTTGACCCGAAAACGGGATTGATGACAGCCGAAACACTATCTGCAGCCATTATGGCTCATAAGGATAAAAACCTTAAAGCTGTTGTCAACGTCCATCTTGCAGGGCAAGTCGAAAAACTTAAAGAAATTGCCACTGTTGCTCGTCAACATAATCTGAAAATCATTGAAGATGCAGCGCATGCGGTTGGTAGTGTCTATACTATTGATGGAACTCGCTATCCGGTAGGGGCGAATGCATTCTCGGATGTCACGACATTTTCTTTCCATCCTGTTAAAACGATTGCGATGGGTGAGGGTGGGGCGATTACAACAAATGATGATGCTTTGGCAAAAAACATGCGTTTAGCGCGGAGCCATGGCATGGTTCGTCATCCATCTGAGTGGTTGAATGATGGAGAAACAGGCGTATGGTATTATGAAATGCACGACTTGGGATATAACTACCGAGTTAGTGACATCAACTGTGCCCTAGGGTTGAGTCAACTGAAAAAACTAGCTACCTTTAAGGCCCAACGTCAAGCGATGATTGATTTTTACAACCAAGCTTTTGCTGCTAATAATATCGTTCAGCAAATACACCACCATGAGTGGTCTGAGACGGCTTGGCATCTCTACCCAGTATTAATTGATTTCAATCAATTGGGTATGACGCGAGCTGAGGTGATGGAGCATCTTAAAAAAGCAGGGATTGGAACTCAGGTTCATTATATCCCGTTGTCGCATCAACCTTACTATAAAGCATTGTATGGTGAGATTATTCTGCCGGGGGCTGAATCTTATTATTCAAAGTGTTTAAGTTTGCCGCTTTATGTGGGGCTGACGACGGAAGACCAACAAAAAGTCGTTAATCAACTTTTCTTGTGCGGAAGAAAATAATAGTGATGTTGCAAAAAGTCCTTTTAGGAACCGCTAATTTTGTCAAGCCATATGGGGTGCTTTCTGATGGCAAAAGCTTGTCATCCAAAACAGCATCCGAGGTTTTGTCTTATGCAAAATCTAAGGGGCTTTCCGGATTAGATACGGCACTGGGATATGGGAATTTAACAGAAGTCGTTCCACCGCAGGATTTGCAAGGTCTAAGAATTATTACTAAGATCAGTGTTCTTGATGAAGTTAATGATGCTATCCAGAAACTATCGGCAACTCAAATCCCGTATTATGGAATTTTGATTCATGATCCTCAGAATTTAGCTCAAGTTTCAGCAGAACAAATTCAAGAGTTAATGACAGGTCTTAAAAGTGCATTTCCACAGGCAAAATTAGGCATTTCTATTTATGAACCTGAGGAGTTATATGCATTTGCCTCATATTTTATGCCTGACCTTATTCAAATCCCTTTGAATCCGTTTAACCAAATCTGCAAGACAGACCCGTTTGTTGAATTTATAAGATCAAATAATATTGAAGTTCATGCTCGGTCTTTATTTTTACAAGGCATTCTGTTGGCTGATGATTTGCCTGTGGGATTAGCTCCTTTAAAAACTCATTGGTTGGATTTGAAGAAAAAAATACAAGGAAATACATTGCCCTCCTTATTAAGTTGGGCGATGGCGCAGGATTTTGTGTTTGCTTGGGTCTTGGGTGTATCGAGCGTACAAGATCTTGAACAAATTATTGAAGCTCTACAGAATCAGACTGCTGTTCCTGAATTTCAACCAGTGGATCACCCTCTTATTAACCCCAAAAACTGGACGTTTTTATCATGAATAAAGTTGTCATCATCCAAGCGCGTATGGGATCTACACGTTTTCCAGGGAAAGTTTTGGAAAAGCTTCAGGATAAAACAATTATCCAATGGGTTGTTGACCGAGCTCGTCGAATTGCTTTGATTGATCAGGTTGTTGTTGCAACATCAACAGAGTCCCAAGATGATGCTATTTATGATTACTGCCAAAACAACCAGATCGATTGCTTTCGTGGAAACGAATCAGATGTGCTGGCGCGCTATTATGAAGCAGCGACAACTTATAAGGCTGATATTATCATGCGAATTACGTCTGACTGCCCTTTGCTTGACCCAGCATTGGCATCTCAGGTTTTACACTTGGTGGTAACTGATTCGGCGGATTATGCGTCAAATGTTTTGCCGGCGACGTGGCCTGATGGACTCGATTGCGAAGTTTTCACGATGGCAGCACTGATCCAAGCCCATGAAAACGCAACACGACCAAGTGATAGGGAACATGTAACGCCGTATATTCGTAATAATCAATACAAATTCCGCGTTAAAAATGTCCCGAGCGTTGGAGTCAATCTAAGCGATCATCGCTGGACTGTTGATTCCCCTGCAGACTTGACTTATATCTCTGATATTGTTGCGTATTGTAAGTCTGAGCCAACCACATGGGATGTCTTAGCTGTGCTTGCGGCACATCCGGAAATCAAACGCCCAGACGAAAAACGTAACGAAGGTTTTGCTAAATCTTTAAAGGAAGAGATAACATTTAACACAGACTTTTCAATATCAAATGAATTGCTGAAACGTGCTCTTGGGACAATTCCACTCGGATCACAAACATTCAGTAAGTCCTATATTCAATATCCAGAAGGAACATCCCCGATGTTTCTCACCCATGGTGTTGGTGGGCGCGTTTGGGATGTGGATGGCAATGAATATGTCGACCTTGTGAGTGGTTTATTGCCTGTTGTTTTGGGGTACAATGATCCGGATGTTAATGAAGCGATTCAAGACCAATTATCTCGCGGGATTTCATTTAGTTTAGCCACGGACTTGGAATTCATTTTAGCTGAAAAGTTATGCCAGTTGATTCCCTCTGCTGAAAAAGTACGTTTTGCTAAGAACGGTACGGATGTAACATCGGCGGCTATCCGACTTTCGCGAGCCCACACCGGCCGTGAACGTGTGATTGCTTGTGGATACCATGGTTGGCAAGACTGGTACATTGGGACGACGACACGAAACAAAGGTGTTCCAAAGGCTGTGTCTGAATTGACCTCAGTGGTACCGTATAATGACCTTGAAAAGGCAGAAGAGCTTTTGAAAACAGAGCAATATGCTGCCTTTATTATGGAGCCTTGCAATGTAGCTGCACCTCAGCCCGGATATTTGCAAGGTCTAAAGGATCTATGTGAAAAATACGGAACGGTCTTTGTTTTTGACGAGGTTGTGACCGGATTCAGATTTGCCAATGGCGGTGCGCAAGAATATTTTGGCGTAACCCCGCATTTGTCCTGTTTTGGAAAAGCCATGGGTAATGGTATGCCAATTTCAGCAATCGTTGGCCAAGATCACATCATGAAAGAAATGGAAGAGATTTTCTTCTCTGGAACTTTTGGTGGGGAAGCGTTATCCTTGGCTGCATCCATTGCGACAGTTGATAAAATCATTCGTGAGAATGTCACGGATCAACTTTGGAGTTATGGTTCAGAAATTGGGACGCAAGCACAAGCGATATTGAAATCCTATGATTTAGACCAAGTTATTGGGATTATAGGCTTAGCACCGTGGCAAATTCTGGCGTATAAAGATTACGGAAAGTATAGCGGTTTTGATATTAAGACCCTATTTGTAGAAGAGATGCTGAAACGCGGAATTTTGATTAACGGATCGTTCAATGTGAATTTTGGACATACCGCTGTCGATCAGATCAAAATTTTGGATGCGTTCAGAGATGTTTGTGGGATTGTGGCCGATGCTGTTCATCAAGATCGATTGTTCGATATCTTGAAGACACCATCAATTAAACCACTGTTTAAAGTGAGGTAGGATGAGCAAAATTGCTCTCTTCAGATTTGAAGCCAGTTTTTCTGTCGGTGCGGGGCATGCAATCCGATCCTGTGTCATTGCAGATGAATTGGCTGAAAAAGGATGGAATTGTAAAGTCATTACGACTCAGGAAACCTATGATTTTATCCCGGCCTTATCACGATTCGAGAGAATTGATCCCGATGATGAATTGAGTCAGAAAGCTGATTTTTTAGTGATTGATCATTATGGTTTAGATCATGACTATGAATCAAAAATGCGCGAATTTGCGAGAAAAATCTTGGTTATTGATGATCTTGCTAATCGTCAGCATGACTGTGATATTTTGCTTGATCAAACCTATGGCCGTGCAGTCGATGACTATAAATCTTTAGTGCCGAGTCATTGTGAAATTCTAACGGGCATAGACTATGTTTTATTGCGCAAAGAAATTCGCCAAATGCGCGATAAAGCGCTTGAGAAGAGACGTAATACAACAAAAGTTGAGAGAATTCTTGTTAGTCTCGGTGGTAGTGATCCTAAAAATTATGCATTAAAAGCTCTTGAGATGATTGTTAAAAGTGAATTTCAGGGTAAGATCGATATTGTTTTAGGGTTCACTTCAGCTAACCGTGAGGCATTAGAAAAGTACGCTCTAGAGCATAAATTGGATGCTACCTTTCATGTGAATGCTGATATGGCTCAACTCATGTACGACGCCGATTTGTGTATCGGTGCAGCGGGTAGTAGTGTCTGGGAACGCCTTTATTTAGGGCTGCCACAGGTTCTTATCCAGACGGCTGATAACCAGGCGTTGATATTTGATTTTATGAAGGATAAAGGGATATCATTTGATTTAAACGAGGCTGTCCATATAGAAGATTTTTCTTTACTTATTAATTTGATTTTAACTATGAGTTTAGGTCAGAACTTTGATTCTATTATAAATAAAGTAATTGAAAATAATTGTGCAAATGTAACGCTTCGGCCGATCTCTTTAAGAGACGTTGACCTTCTATTTGAGTGGCAAAATATTCCTGGATTGCGCAAGTATTTTCGTAATCCAGAAGTGCCAACCTATGATGAGCATGTGCAGTGGTTTAATCAGGCAATAATAAATGAGAAAGTAGCTTATATTATTCAGTTTATGGGGAATGATGCTGGCTTTATATCTGTTAGTCTGAACACAGAATCGGAATATGAGATCAATTGGTACGTGATTCCAATATTTCAGAATCGAGGGATAGGTACAAGCGCATTAAAAGTAATTTTAAGGTGTTTTGAAAAAAGGCCCCTTGTCGGATATGTTAATATAGAAAATCAGGCTTCACAAAAATCTTTTGCTAAAGCAGGTTTTGTAAAAAGAGAAGAGAATTGTTGTTGGGTTAAAAATGACTAAAAAAACGATCTTAATCACCGGAGTTGGTGGTGCAGCAGGCCGCTATTTAATACAAATGGCCCAGAAAAATGACTTTAAAGTGGTTGCAGTTGATGCAAATCCAAAAGCATATGGTTTGCTTTTTGGTGATGTCAATATTGTTGTTCCCGATTCTAGTCACCCTAATTTCTTGACTAGAATTCAAGATATTTGCTCCAATTTTGCTGTTGACTTTATTTATCCCCTTATTGATGAGGAGATTATTCCGTTAAAGTCTCTGGAAAGTGATGCCTTAAAAGTAATTTGCCCTAACGTTAAATTTGTTGAAACGGCAATCGATAAATATCAACTGATGAAAGAGCTTTCTCGTAATGCAATTGATGTTCCTAAGACGTTTTTGTTAGGTGATAATTTAGATGGGGTTGAATTTCCTGCTATTATAAAACCACGTAGTGGTAGAGGAAGTCGTGGAATCCGAATTATAGAAAATGAGGATGATTTAAAAGAGGCTTTAGAAATATTAAAAGGGTCATATGATCAGTATATAATACAATCCCTCATCCAAGGTGATGAATACACTATTTCCGTGGTGGCAAATTCTAAATGTGAATTCTTGGCTGTTGTTTCAAAGAAAATTATCGATAAAAAAGGTATTACACGTTTTGCTGCTGTTGAAAAAAATGATGTCTTATGGCAGCTCGGTGTTGATCTTGTCAAAAAATTCAAGTTAGATAACCCGGTTAATGTTCAATTAATAATTAATGAAATTGATTCTAAACCTTATATTTTTGAAATTAATCCACGTTTTTCGACTACAGTCTCGCTTACAATCGAGGCAGGTATGAATGAGTTTTTAGCCCCCTTGGATGTTTTTTTGGGAACAACATATGGTAACTACACTGAAATTAAAGAAAATTTAGTTATGTTGAGGGGGACATTAGAGGAATATATTGATTTGAGTGTATATGATGATTTAACTAACAGGATAATTTCTTACAAATGAACTATGTAGAGATTGCTAATAAAATTCAAGATATTGTAAGAAAAGCTGGATCTGTAATAATCAGTTATAAAAAAGAGAATGATCTCAGTTTTTATACAGAAGGAACACAAGTAAAAGCTGAGCTAGACATAATTATTCATAATTTTCTTGTGGAATCTTTAGGGCAGTTATTCCCTTCTATTCCAGTTCTTTCAGAAGAGTCCATAGACAGTGTAGACGTATTTAAAATTAAATCTTCTGAATATAGTATTGTGATCGATCCGATTGATGGTACGTCTAGCCTTGTTCATAATTTTCCTGGATATGTCATTCAGCTGGCATTGTTAAATTATGGGCTTCCTGTCGTGTCTGTAGTTTATGCCCCGGAATTTGATCATATGTTCTATGCCATACGTGGCGCAGGTGCATTTTTAAATTATCGCCCATTAGCTGTAAGAAAAAATCAGGATGTGATTAGAGTAATAGATAATTATCCCGAACCAATTGATTCTCTCAAGGAAATTATTGGGCGAATGAGACAATCTGAATACATTGAATCAGGAAGTATTGGTTTGAAAATTTGTCGAGTTGCTGATGGGACGGCTGATTTCTTTTTTAAAGATGTTGTTATCCGTGATTGGGATTTGCTACCTCCATATCTAATTTTATTAGAAGCTGGTGGTTATATTTCTGCGCTAGACGGGAGCGAGATAGATTTTTTTAATAACTCAGAATTTGTTCATCATGGGGTAGTTGCTATGGCGGATAAAAACTATGTCCAGTATCTGAAGGAGAATACCCATGTCTAAAAAAACGATAGCAGTTATTGCTGCGCATCCTGACGATGAGGTTTTTGGATGTGGCGGGACTTTGTTAAAGTGCAAAAAAAAAGGGTTTGATGTTCATCTATTATTCATGACCAATGGTATATCAGCTCGAGATCATATTGATGCGAATGACATGGATATACGTCATGAGGGATATGAAAAAGCTGTTAAATTCTTAGGGCCCAAAACATCTGATTATTTGGATTTTCCAGACAATCAATTAGATACGGTTCCATTTTTAACAGTGGTAAAAGAAATTGAGAAATTCTTGCTAAAAACACAGCCAGATACAATTCTTACACATTACAGACATGACCTAAACTTAGACCACAGATTAACAGCGAATGCGGTTTTAACCGCAAGTAGGCCAGGAAGCGAATGTTTTGTGCCAACAATATTATCATTTGAGGTCCCTTCTAGTACCCATTGGAACTTAGGAGAAGAGCCTTATGTGCCTAATCTGTACATTGATATATCGGATGTCATTAATGAAAAAATGAAGTATCTTGATTGTTATGCCTCTGAAATGAGAGGCTATCCTCATGCGAGGTCAATGGAAAAGATTTTAGCTCTTTCACAGATGAGAGGGGCTGACTGTTTTAAACAACATGCAGAAGCATTTATTCTGCTAAGGGGGGTCTATAATGAACTCTAAACCATATATTATTGCTGAACTTTCTGGTAACCATAACGGTGATATTAATCGAGCTTTTCAGATTATTGAAGAGGCGCATAAAGCGGGTGCTAGTGCTGTTAAGATACAAACTTACACAGCAGATACCATCACTATCAATCATGATGGACCAGGTTTTAATATTAAAGGAGGTTTGTGGGATGGATATAACTTGTATCAGTTGTATCAACAAGCTCATACTCCTTGGGAGTGGCACAAAGAATTATTTGACTTTGCAGACAAAATAGGGATTACACTTTTTTCAACGCCGTTTGATGAGAGTGCGGTTGATTTTCTGGAAGAGCTTGGGGCTCCTCTATACAAAGTTGCTTCTTTTGAGCTGACTCATTTGCCTCTAATTCGTTATATAGCTGAGAAAAAAAAGCCTATGATAATGTCTACTGGTATGGCATCATTTGCAGAAATTCAAGAAGCTGTAGCTATAGCTACAGAGAGTGGGTGTGATGATTTGACCCTTTTACATTGTGTCAGTGAATATCCCGCACCTATAGAAAATTCTAATTTAGCGACTATGCTTGATCTGAAAGAAAAATTTCCTAACATTAAGGTGGGTTTATCTGACCATACTCTAAGTAACACAGTGGCAATTGCTGCTGTGGCTCTTGGTGCGCAAGTTATTGAAAAACACTTTACTTTATCTCGTCGTGATGGGGGGGTTGATTCTGCATTTTCTCTTGAGCCACATGAGCTTAAATATCTATGTGAGGAAGCTCTAAATGCATCATTAGCGATAGGAACGGTTAACTATTCTCGAAGTGCTGCTGAATTAGGGAATAAAGTGTTCCGCAGGAGTATTTATGCGACAGACACCATTAGAGCAGGAGAGAGCTTTACTGAAAAAAACATCAGAGTTATACGTCCTGGACTTGGGCTAGAACCAAAGTTTATGCCAGATTTACTAAACCATAAAGCTATGGAAGATTACAAATTTGGTGATCCTATTTCTATAAATGAAATCAAATCAAGAGGAAAATAAAGTGTATAAGAAACAGAAGACAGTCCATGATTTTTACAGAGCATCACCCTTACCCACTCAGGAGGAATTGTCAGATTATTATCGTAATAAGTATTATCAAGAGAGTGACACAAACTATAATTCATACGATACGGAATATACATCAGAAGAACTTGATCATAAAAGGTTTGAGGCTAAACTATGTATACATGCTTTATCTAAGCTGAATGTGAAAAAAGGAAGCACGTTTGCTGAATTTGGTTGTGGTGAGGGTTTTTTGCTTGATGCTGCCCATAAAGCTGGATATGAAGTTGCCGGAGTCGATTTCAGCGAATTTGGGATTTCAAAGTGGCATCCATATTTAAAAGACTACTTTAAAGCTGATGATCTATTTAATCATTTAGATCAACTAAAACGCGATGGCCGAAAATTTGATGTTTGCGCAACAAAGAATGTACTTGAGCATGTTCTAGATCCTGAGAAGATGATGGCTGAAATGAAAAGTCTCCTTAATCCGGGGGGATATGTTCTTGTTACTGTTCCAAATGATTTCAGTAAATTGCAAAATAGGTTGTTAGAGTTAGAAATGACTAATGAAGCTGATTGGTTTTGTCCTCCGGATCATTTAACTTATTTTAATACTTCAAATATTGTTCCTTTTCTTGAGTCTCAAGGCTATAAAATTGAGGATATGTATTGTTCTTTTCCAGTTGATGTATTTTTGATGCATAAAGGCAGTAATTATGTTTTTGACTCAAAACAAGGCAAGAGCGCTCATTTCGCACGGGTTCGTATGGATTTATTAATTCAGGAAGCTGGACTTGATAATGCTTTAGAATTATATCGTTCCTTTGCTCGGTGTGGTATAGGACGTAATATCACAGTCGTTCTGAGCTCCAAGTAATAGTTATGCTTATAGATAGACCTATTTTATTTCTACCAGTTGAGATTCCTGTACGAGAGCTTGATTATAAATTAAATATTGCCCGCTATTTTATTGACGATAACTTTGATGTAATTATTGGTTTGCCTGCATACATACGTGATCAATTATCCTTGACAAACATTCAGGGGGTTTTTTTAGAGAAAGGAATAAATCCTATTCCTGAATATTACGAATCTTTGGCTAAAAAAGGGTTGTATGTTTATGATTTGACGGATGAAGGAATGGGGGCTCTCGTTTATAGTATAACGAATGAAACTGCTGTAAATACCCTTGGAAAAATGAGGAAAATATTTTTGTGGGGAAGTTATCAGAAAAATGATCTTTTAGCAAAAAATAGTTCTGCTGATCTTATTTCTAAATTTGAAGTCACAGGAAACCCGGGGTTTGATTTGTGTGTCCCTCGATTTATTCCGTATCATCAGCAGCTGCGTTCTAGAAGTTTGCCAGAAACATATATCTTAGTTAATACGAATTTTGCTTCATGTAATGGGATGTCTTGCGAGGAACAGATCAAAAATTGCCAGCAAATCAGTCAAGAAACCATAGATCATATCTATGAGATGCAACAAATTGAGACAAAACAATTTTTAGCTTTTAAAGAATGGTTGCTGAATATTATTCAAAGTTTTCCTGATGAACAATTTTTGATTCGCCCGCATCCAGCTGAATTTATAGAAGCATATGATTTTTTAAGGCAATATCCTAATGTCTTTATATCAAAAGAAGGGACTTCTAATCAAGTAATAGCCAGTGCAAAATTAGTTTTGCATAAAGATTGTACGACTGCTTTACAGAGTTTCTTGATGGAGAAACCTGTAATTTCTATTGGTGGAGAAGAGGTTCATACGGGAAAAGAACAATGGGCTCTTGCTTTCGGGACAGTTCCATTAACTGTTCAGCAAGCAATAGGTCAAATTTCCTTTATTTTAAGAACGCAAAGTCATAAGTCAGAGGATTTATTTGATATTTCTAAACGATCTAAGAGTATATTAACCTCTTGTTTTTCCAACTTAGGTAAAAGCACGCAGATTCTAAAAGAAACGATCCTTAATGATGTTGGGGGGGCGTTTGATGGGATGACTCCATATAAACTCAAAGACACTCGACCTTGGCTTGCTCGATTTAAATTGGCTATTCGACGATATTTGCCGCTACACTATAACGTAGCTAAGGCTGCTCGAGAAACATTGATTGAGTATACAAAGCGTGATATTGAAAAAAGACTTAGCCTATTTGAAGAGGTTGATCCATTGGGGATTAATTATAAAGTCAAAAAAATATATCCAAATACGTACTGGGTCAGGAAAAAATAAAATGTATAGCAAAGAACATGTGATTAGATTTCTTGAGAAAAGATTTGATGGTGTTGCTGCTGATCAAGATGCAGTGACACGCAGGTACAATAGTTATGTTCAAACCACATTTGCAGACTATCTTAAAGAATGTGTTGCTCGTTATGTATCTCAGAAAACAAAAGTTTTAGACATAGGGAGTGGTTTTGGATCTTTTGTCTACCTATTGCGTAAAGATGGAATAGAAGCCACTGGAATGGAGATTTCAGATTTTTTGGTTGGTTATGCTCGCCATCGGTTTGATGTTGAGTTTGGTGAATCAGTAGTTTCGTCTGATGAAGTTTATTTACACCAGTCAGCTTTGGCTATTCCATTTTCAGACAATAGTTTTGATGTTATTACTATTTGGAATGTACTGGAACACTTGCCTGATTACCGTGATTTGCTGAAAGAGGTGTCGCGTGTTTTAAAGCCGGGTGGGAAATTATTTATTAAAAATGTAAATTATGCTAGTTGTTTTGTTGAACCCCATTACAGAGTTTTATGGATCCCATTGTTACCAAAGTGGATTGCCCAGGTCTATCTAAAACTCCGTGGCAGGAACCCACAGTATTTGATGGAGGAAATTCATTACATCACAAACTCAAAGGTTCTAAGAGAGTTAACCCGTCATGATTATGTCATTTCATCTAGATTAATAGACAGGTTAGCTGATAAAGCTATAGATATAAAAAATCCGCTTAAGAGATTTATATTTGAGGTTTTAGACATTTGCGGATTGAGAAAAACTCTATTGTGGATTTTAAAATTACAACTTAAAAATCCATTTGTGGATTATATTGATATTATTGCGACGAAAAAATGAAAATAGCTGTTTTTGGCTGGTATGGCCATGATAATGCCGGGGATGAGCGTATAAAATACTGCTTAAACCACTTTTTAATGGGGCTAGGTGGTATTGATGGTGTAGATTTTTATGATCTGCACGATAATGCAATTAAAGGAGCTACCTCACAATTCGATGACTATGATCTAGTGATAATTGGTGGTGGTGGGTTGATTCTATCTCAACATAATTATCATGAATTTATTCATGGTATTGGAACAAAGTTATTAGTTGCAGGAATCAGTGTGGAAACAGATCTAAAGGGGAATCCCTTGAAATTTGCTCAGGCACTATTGGATAAAGCTTCACTTTTTCTTGTTAGAGATAAAAATAGCTATGAGAAACTCTTGCCTCTTGATAAAAAAAGCGTTCTAAAGTTAAGTCAAGATCTAACTTTTTTGGAGCCCTTTCCTGTCGTTCAAGGAACCAAAAATAATAACATTCTAGGATTAAATCTTCTGCCTAAACCAAAATATATCAAATATTCATTTATGGCGAATCGTGCCCTTAGTTTCATGCTGGGTCAATTATCACGGTTTGGTATTCGAGATGTCATTCCTGTTCAAGATTATTATGATATAGTTGATTCTTTGCGAGAGAAGTATTTAATTCAAGCGATCCCATTTTATACCCCAGATCAACCTCAGAATGTTCCCGATTATCAAAAAAACGATGTTAACTTTTTGAAAAAATATTGCGAACATGTACCAGATGTTTTTTCTGATAATCTTTTTGATGATTGCTCTCTTTTAGTTTGCATGAGATTACATGCGGGTATTTTTGCTGTACAAAAAGCAATTCCCTTTTTAAGTTTTTCTTATCTTCCAAAAAATCGAAATTTTATGGCATTACTGGGGTTGGAAAATTATGCGTTGGAAATAACATCTGATACAAATATAATAACCGCAATTGATAGTCTTGATAAAAATCGGGATAAAATCCGGTTACGTATGAAAGAGTTTACTGAATCAGCGCAACAAGAGATACAAACACAATTAATTAATTTTCTAAATTAAGGTATTAAATCTATGTTAGTTAAACATGAGAATGCCCTTCAAAAAGCAAAGCAGTGGATTGTTGATAACTCCATCGGTGGTGGTATTGCTCACAGTTCGTCGCTCAGCATGCCATATCCCGAAGTAACAGGGTACTTTATTCCCTCGTTACTAAAATGGGGAGAAACTGATTTAGCAAAATCTTACGGCGATTGGCTGGTTTCAATTCAAACAACCGAGGGCGGTTGGCAGGATACTGCCTTACAGACTCTTTATACTTTTGATACAGGTCAAATCTTAAAGGGGATGTATGAATTGATCCCATTTGGCAAGGAATATGAAGATTCCTTTTTAAAAGGATGTGATTGGTTGCTCACCCAAATTGATGATCAGGGGAGAATCCATACTCCGACAACTGAACATTTTTCTGGGATTGGAAGTGAATATATTCATTTGTATGCTATTGAGCCGTTAAAGCTGGCAGGTGAAAAATATGCTCGGCAAGATTATTTAGATGCAGTTGCTCGGGCTGTTCAATATTATGTATCCTTGGCCGATTTGACTGATTTTAAATTCCTATCTCATTTTCATGCCTATGTTGTTGAGGCTTTGATCGATCTGGGTCAGCATGATCGTGCTAGGCAAGCTCTTAGAGATCTAGAGTTGAATTATCAAAAAAGCAACGGATCTATTCCTGCATATCATAATGTGCGTTGGGTTTGCCTGACGGCTCTCTTTCAGTATGCATTGTGTTACTATAAGCTGGGTGAACTGGAAAAGGGGAATAAGCTTTTTGATTTTGTGCTATCAAAACAAAACAAAACTGGTGGATTTTATGGGGGGAGTGGCTGGTTTGTCACGTATTTCAAGAATACTGAAATCAGTTGGCCTGTAAAATACTTTTTGGATGCTCTGTATTGGCGGAAGCAATTAGAGAATAGGCAATGATTTCCATCATTCTTCCCGTATATAATGGTGCTGATTATCTTGAGAAGTCCATTCAGTCTGTTCTTAATCAGACCTATGATGATTTTGAATTAATTATCATTGATGACTGTTCTACAGATGCATCTAGTGAAATTGCGCAGAAGTATGCAGCACAAGATAAACGAATCACTTATCATCGTAATGATGTAAACTTAAAATTGCCTGCATCTCTAAATAAGGGTTTTTCCCTGGCTCAAGGCGAATACCTCACTTGGACATCATGTGATAATGAATACAAAGAAAATGCCTTAGAGGTTATGGCTCATGAACTTGATCAAGATCCAGATCTTGGCCTTGTTTATACTTCTATGGATATTATGGATGAACACGGGTTAACGATAAGCTCTTTAGATGCAGGTGATCCATCAGATCTTATTTTTAGAAACGTGGTGGGGGCTTGTTTTCTGTATCGAGCAAATATTGCTCAGCGTATAGGTGAGTATGATGTTTCTTTATTCTTATGTGAAGACTATGAGTATTGGCTAAGAATTGCTGGGGTGAGCAAAATTAAGAATGTACCTGATAACCTCTATCTGTATCGGCGTCATTCTAAATCTTTATCAGCTCAACGGGAACGCGACATTATTGAAAAAGGTATTGCTGTTCAGCGCCAATACTATCCCAAATTCGTTAAAAGCCATGAGCAAGCAGCCATTTTCTATGCACATTTGCGGGCTCGTGATATTTATAACCCATTGCGTCAGTTTTATTTGCTTATGGTGCTTTGGTATAGTCCTAAAGTCTTTTTAAGTGAAGTTTTTGGACTAATTAAAAGAAGGTTTGTCTGATGACGATAAAAGTGCTAACTATTTTTGGAACGCGACCAGAAGTCATTAAACTGGCCCCTCTTATTCGTGAACTGGAATCACAGCCGGATATCAAGAGTTTGACGTGTGCAACCACACAACAACGAGACCTTCAAAATGGAATTTTAAATCTATTTGGAATCAAACCAGACTATGACCTTGATCTCATGAAAGAAGGTCAAGATCTATATCACATTACAACATCTGTTTTATTGAAAATCAAAGAGATTTTAGATAAAGAATCCCCTGATTATATTGTTGTCCAAGGAGACACAACAACAGCTTTTTCTGCCGCATTAGCTGGGTTTTATAGCAAAATCCCCGTTGTTCATATTGAAGCAGGATTGCGGACTTGGAATTTGTATAGTCCATACCCAGAAGAGGCCAATCGCAATTTAATTTCAAGAATCGCAACCCTTCATATGACGCCAACTGAATTGGCCGTTCATAATTTAACGCAAGAGGCAATAACTGCTAATGTTTATAATGTTGGGAATACAATTGTAGATGCTGTTGAATGGGCGTTAAATACACACAGACCGTCAAATTTACAGGTGAAAGATGTTCTAGAGAGATCCGGAGAGAAAGTTCTGATTACGGCTCATCGACGTGAGAATTTTGGGCAGCCAATGATTGATATCTGTGATGCTATTCATGACATTTGCCTGAGGTATCACCATATATCTTTTATTTGGCCGGTACACCCCAACCCGAATGTATACACCTTGGTAAAAGAGCGTTTGTCTGATCTTTCTAATCTCCATTTAGTTCCTCCATTGGATTATGTGGATTTGCTGTGGGTTATCAAAGAGAGTAAACTAATTTTATCTGATTCCGGAGGAATTCAAGAGGAAAGCTGTATTTTGGGTAAGAATATTTTGATTTTGCGAGAAGATACAGAACGTCCAGAGGTTGTCTCTAGCGGATATGGTATGTTAGTTGGATCGAATAAAAAACTTATTTGTTCTGAATTTGATCGATTGATTGAGCAAGACTCTCCAGATGGGAGTGTTGTCTATGGTTTACCAGGTGTGTCTCAACGGATAGTGGATATACTTAGATCGCATTATAGTGAGGGGGCATGAGGCTTATTTCTCTTCATGAAAAAGCAGGGACGCAACTCGTATCTTCATATACGAAAAAATCCATTGATTTGTTTTCAGCATATTATGCTGAATATTTTGGAAATTCGTATCAACCACTAGATGTGGCTATTGACTGTGATGGATTAATTATCGGTTTTGTTCAATGTAGCAGAGTTGATGGTAGGCTTTCTTTGCCAAATGATGGTGTGATTATAACATTTTTTTCTGATGAACATTATAATAACAAGAAGTTGATTAGCTGTCTTGTTGAGACTCTTTGTAATTTTGCTCGGGAAAATGGTTGTCATGAGATATGTTTCCAAGATCAGTTTATAAATAATGGTTTGTCGGTTTTTGGAGAGTATCTGTTAAATGCAAGATTTTCCCATAAACAGGCATTTTCCATGACTATAAATCTTATGAATTTTTCAGCAGAGAAATATAAAGCAGGAATTCGTAAGAGTTATAAATCTCTGATTAATTGGGGAAGTAAGAGCCTTGATATCCAAAGGGTAAATAGGGAATCTGGAGATTTCAGTTTGTTAGAGCAATTTATGGAATTTCATATCAAAATTTCAGGAAGGCAGACTCGATCTGCTGCGAGTTGGAAATTACAATACGATATGGCAAAGGCAGGAATAGGAGAAATGACGCTAGCTTATCTTGATGGAACGTTAGTTGCAGCCTCATTCTTTGCTGATTATGTCAATACGACGCATTACTTTACTGGGGTTTATGAGCGGGAGTTGTTCGAGCATGGACTATCACACTATATGGTTTATGATGGGGTTTGTCAGTCAGCAGCACGTGGAAATTCTAAAAGATTAAGTTTTGGGAATTTTGATACCCATGAAACTGATCCAAAAGCGTGTAATATCCAATTTTTTAAGAAGGGTTTTTCTGAGATGTTAGATCCAGTAATTTTGTGGACAAAGGAATTAAAATAAAATGAATGCTGTAATTAATCAAGTCAAAGAATACTATGAACAATCATATGGAGAAATGGGTTTTGGGGCTCAACGTCGATATCCGAACGAAGAGCTTTGTCGCTTTATGGGACGTAACTTATTTTCCATTCCCCACTCAGATAGATCTCATGTAAAGGTGCTTGAGGTCGGTTGTGGATCAGGTTCTAATTTAGGATGATTGCAAAAGAAGGCTTTTCAACATTTGGGATTGACTTGTCTGAAGAGTCTTTGGCTCTATGTGGACAAATGATGCATAAATACGGAGTGGATGCACAATTGACTGCCCAAGATATGTCTCAGACTAATTTTCCAGCTTCAGAATTTAATTTCATAGTCGATGTTTTTTCCTCTAATTGTTTGCCTAAAGACTTAGGGGCAAAGTTTATAGCTGAAATTACACGTTTATTAAAACCAGGTGGCAAGTTCTTTTCATACTTTCCGTCAAAGAGATCGGACGTTTTTACTCGGCCAGGGAATTCAGCATTAATAGATTCCGATACGCTTGATTCCATATCTCGAGAGGACGCTGCATTTACCGGTCAAAAGTACCCTTTTAGATTTATGCATCCCGAAGAATACAGAGAGCTTCTTATGTCAAAAGGTCTTGAAGTTACTTATTTGGAAACCGTTGGTCGTACATATAACAACGGTAATGAATACTTTGAGTTTATTGTCGTAGAAGCACAAAAACCCTAACCCCTCACAAAAAGAAGTCAGGGATTAGTTTTGCCCCATCTTTCATGGCGTAACTGGAAAAGTCGGTTACGCCATTTTCTTTGAGGACTTGTTCGTCGGTAAAGAAGTTGCCTGTGCAGTCGCGGCTTGGGCGGTTAAAGATGGCATAGGCAGCATCTGCAACAATTTCAGGTTTGCGCATGTTATCCGTTGGGATGTTGGGATCGATGGCTTTGAAGGCATCTGTTGCAATAACAGTCACTGGCCATAAGGCATTGCAGGCAACGCCGTGATCACGGAATTCCTCGGCCAGGCCTAACATGCACATACTCATCCCGTATTTTGACATGGTATATGCCACATGGTTTTTAAACCATTTTGGATCCATGTTAAGAGGCGGGGATAATGTCAGGATGTGCGGGTTTTCTGCTTTCATTAAGTGGGGCAGGGTGGCTTGACATGTTGCAAAGGTTGCACGCATATTGACAGACATCATCAAGTCGAAACGACTCATGGGTGTCTGTAAGGTTCCTGTCAGGTTAATGGCGCTGGCATTATTGACTAAAATATCAATTCCCCCAAATTTTTCAACAGTTGCTGCAATGGCAGCTTGGACTTGGTCTTCATCGCGGGCATCCATTTTTAGCGGAAGACAATGCCCGCCTGCTGTTTCAATTTCTTGTGCAACCGTGTGAATTGTCCCCGGTAGTTTTGGGTGTGGTGTATCCGTCTTGGCGGCAACAACAATGTTCGCCCCATCTGCTGCACATTTTAGGGCGATGGCTCGGCCAATTCCGCGTGATCCACCTGTAATGAATATGGTTTTATTTCTTAAGGACATATTGTTCTCCCTTTTTATAAACCGAATTTGACGCAAAAATTACCTCTCCCGCAAGAGGAGAGATGTTTGTTTACCCAAAGCGGACGTCAGGCATATCCATCAATGGCTTAGATCCCGACATAATTTGTGAGAACAAGCTTGATGATTGAGGTAATACCTTTGTCATAAAGAACCTGGCCGTTTGAATTTTACCTTCATAAAACTCATCCTCACCTTGCCCCATTTTTTTGTTCGACACCTCAACAGCACGACACCATAGATAAGCAAGTGCGGTTAATGCGAATAATCGCAAATAATCGGTTGCAGCAGCTCCTGCTTCATCTGGATTACCCAAAGCTTTTGTTGCTGTGCCCACAGTTGCCTGTTGGAGTCGCCCAAAAACCTTGGCCAGTGGTCCAATAAATTCAGTCATAGCTTCATTGCTTTCATGAGCCTTTAGATAAGCTTCGACGGGATGGAAGAACTGGCGTAAGTAACGCCCTGTATGGGCCGGCATTTTACGGCCAATTAAGTCGAGAGCCTGAATGCCGTTTGTTCCTTCATAAATCTGAGCAATGCGGGCGTCGCGTGCAAATTGTTCCATCCCCCATTCTTGAATGTATCCATGGCCACCATAAACCTGAAGCCCTAAGTTGGCACATTCGGTACCGACATCGGTTAGAAAAGCTTTGATTATTGGTGTCATCAATTGAACAAAATCATCAGCTTCTTGTTGTTGGACTGCATCTTCACTGTGTTCCATGATATCTAGAGATTCGGCAACCCAGGCAGCAAGCATACGACAGCCTTCATTGAGCGATTTCATGGTCAACAACATTCGGCGAATATCGGGGTGCACAATCAGTGGATCAGCTGGTTTGTCTGGGTATTTAGTCCCAGTTAACGCGCGACCTTGCAACCTGTCGCGAGCATAAACCAAGGCGTTTTGATAGGCGACTTCAGCAATGCCAAGGCCTTGCATGCCAACACCAAGACGTTCTGTGTTCATCATGGTGAACATATTGTTGATCCCTTTATAGAGATCTCCTACTAGATAACCTGTGGCTCCGTCAAAGTTCATGACGCATGTTGATGATCCTTTAATGCCCATCTTGTGTTCTATTGATGCACAGAATACGGGGTTGCGCTCACCCAAAGATCCATCATCCTTGACCATGAATTTGGGCACGAGGAATAAGCTGATTCCTTTGATGCCGGAAACGGCTTCTGGGGTGCGGGCAATCACAAAATGCAGGATATTTTCTGTGAGGTCATGTTCGCCAGAGGAAATAAAAATTTTTGTTCCTGTGAGTTTATATGTTCCATCAGATTGAGGTTCAGCTTTTGTGCGCAGCAATCCTAAGTCTGTCCCGCAATGGGGTTCCGTTAAACACATGCTACCCGCCCATGTTCCTTGAATCATCTTAGCAAGATATTTATCTTTTAACTCCTTGCTGCCATGGCGTTCTAACATGATGGAAGCCCCGCGCGTCAAGCCGGGATAAAGACTGAAAGACAGATTAGCAGA
Organism: Candidatus Paracaedibacteraceae bacterium; assembly: GCA_019636055.1. NCBI lineage: Bacteria > Pseudomonadati > Pseudomonadota > Alphaproteobacteria > Holosporales > Candidatus Paracaedibacteraceae > Candidatus Paracaedibacteraceae bacterium. Next base: position 389,345 of record JAHBYH010000001.1, on the reverse strand, counting down.
ACAAATCATTTCTTCGGTCGTCATCGAAATAATGTTGGGCAATCCTTGGCCGCCGTATTCAGGGTTCCCTGTTAGGGTCGGCCAACCCCCTTCAACGAAGGCATTATAGGCTTCTTTGAAGCCCTTTGGGGTAGTTACAGTATGGTCATTCCAAGTACATCCTTCTTTATCGCCGCTCTGGTTTAACGGCTGCAGGACAGTTTCGGTTAAGCGGGCAGCTTCTGTAAATACAGCTTCAACTAAATCCTTGTTGATCTCAGAAAACTTGGGCATAGATAATACACGGTCTGTCCCGATGACCTCATCAAGGACGAACATCATATCACGAACGGGGGCTTTATAGGTAGGCATGATTAATTCCTCAATGGTTTACCGGTTTCAAGAATACTTTCCATGCGAGCATGGGTTTTTGGGCTGCGAATTAATTCCATAAATTTTTCACGTTCAAGGGCAAGAATTTCTTCTTCTGTTGTGGCTTCATCATCGCCACCCGTTAGAACATAAGCCAATTTCTTGGAAATTTCTTCATCGTATTCGGTTGCTTTGCCGATCTTAACCATGGCTTTAACAGCCATGTTCATGGAAACACGAGCCCCACCACCTGGAAGATCCAGCGTTACCGGTTCGGGGGGTGTGTATCCCTCTGCCATTTTTAGAGCATGAGCTTTGGCATCGGCAAGAACGCGATCGCGGTTCATAACTATTGGATCTTGATCATGGATAAAGAAGTTTTCTTTCGCTTCAAAGGCAGATTTGTTGACCTTGGCTGTGCCAATTGTTTCAAATACTTTACCAACAGCAACCATACCACCACCCGGGCGACGCTTGCTTGTTAAGGTGCGAGTTAACATTTCCTTACACCCACCCCATGCAGGTATAATTCCAACACCGACTTCAACAAGGCCGATATATGATTCGGCATGAGCAACCACGGCATCGCTGTGAAGTAGAATTTCGCATCCGCCACCTAATGCAAGACCAGATGGTGCAGAGATAACTGGAAATGGCGCGTATTTAAGAGCCATATAGGCATCTTGCCCACCTTTAACGATATCTTCAATAAGAGGCCACATGGCAACGTTTATTGCAAAGAGGGCTAGGCCAAGGTTGGCGCCAGCTGAAAAGTTGGTGCCTTCGTTATAAACCACCAAGGCCTTATAATCTTTCTTGACGATTTCAATGGATTTCATAATCATTTTCATGATTTCAGGGTCAAGTGAGTTCATTTTGCTTGTGAATTCAAGGCAGACGACACCATCACCAATATCCCATAAGCTAGCCGATGCATTCTTAGCAATCGGTTTGGATTTAAGCTTAATATCACTCAGGAGTAAGACACCGTCAGGACGTTTTAGTTCTGTATACTCCTTACCTGTGAAGTAATGAATTTGACCATTGTCTATTTTGTAGAATGTACTGTCTTCCAAAGCCTCGAGGATTGAGGGGACTGGACGACCTTCCTGCTTAAGGCGTTCCGCAAACCATTTGGCGCCAATCTGATCGATCAATTCAAAGGGACCAAATTTCCAGTTGTAACCAAGGCGCATAGCATAATCGATATCGGCGATATTGTCGGCAATTTCATCAATAATATCGGCAGAATATCTTAAGACTTCGGACAAAACTGACCAGGCAAAATCTGCATATTTATCTGTGCCGGACAATAATGTCTTTAGTTTTACTTTGCCACTCAGGGCTGCAATCTTAGCTTTTTGGGACGGGGAAAACTCACCAGTTTTAAGGTTGATGGATTCTTTTACCTTTGATCCATCATCATGTTTGTTTAGTCGGTAAAATCCGCCTTTGCCTTTACGACCCGTGTATCCATCATCAATTAGTTTTTGAATGACGGGAATATCTTTATAAGACGTATGGAACGGATCTGTCTTTGGCAGAGCATTTCGCATGCTTTGGGTGACAAGGGGGATCAAGTCCAGACCAACCAGGTCAACCAAGCCGAACACACCGGTTTTTGGTATTCCCATAGGCTTAGAGAAAATGGCGTCTGCTTCTTCGACAGTAATATCGCGATCAAGTGCTTCAACCATGGCTTTTTGGATCCAGAATGTTCCAATGCGGTTTGCAATAAAACCAGGGGAGTCTTTACAGTGAACGACACCCTTCCCAAGATGGATGTCGGCAAAGTCATTCAATGTCTTTAGAGATTCTTTGTCACAGTCTTTGCTGGAGACGATCTCAAGCAAGCGAGTATAACGGGGGGGGTTAAAAAAGTGGGTGATAAAGAAATTCTTTTTAAAATCAGAACTACGTCCCTCTACTAATCTTTCCATCGGGATTGTCGATGTGTTGGATGAGACGATCGTCCCAGGGCGAATGACTTTTTCAATTTTCTCATAAAGGTCGTGTTTATATTCAATCTTTTCAATGATTGCTTCGACAACCCAATCGCATTCGGCGAGTTTTTCAAGATCAGATTCTGTGTTTCCTGGGGTGACACGTTTAACAGCATCACTTGACATAAATGGGGCAGGGTCTGACTTTTTCATTTTCTCGATAGCATCTTCTGCCAGCTTATTTTTTTTGCCAAATCCAGACTGGGGAAGGTCAAGTAGCAGGACTTGAATGCCTGCATTTGCCATGTGAGCTGCGATGCCGCTTCCCATCACACCGGCGCCAATAACGGCTGCTTTTTTAATTTCTTTAACCATTAAATTGCCTCCAGAATTGTTGCAATCCCTTGACCGCCTCCGATACATTGGGTCGCCAGGGCATACTTCTTTTTCTCACGTTGCAAAAGAGCTGCGGCTTTACCGGTGATTCGTGCTCCTGTCGCTCCAAGCGGATGTCCTAGGGCTAAGGCGCCACCATCAAGGTTAATCTTTGACCAATCTAGACCGAGTTCTTTAACGCAAGCGATGGCTTGTGAGGCGAATGCTTCGTTAAGCTCAATAACATCAAGATCTTTTGCTGTCAATCCAGCTCGTTCCAACGCTTTTTTCGTTGCTGCAACTGGACCAATGCCCATGATGTCGGGATCGCATCCGGCGATGGCAAAACTCTTAATGCGGGCAATCATTGGTAAGCCATGCTTTTTCGCATAGTCTTCTGAGCAGACGAGCACAGCAGCAGCGCCGTCTGTAATTGGTGATGAGGTTCCTGCTGTTACGGTACCATTGGTGTCAAAAGCCGGTTTTAGTCCTGCTAGGGCCTCTAAAGTTGTCCCCGGGCGAATGCAGGAATCTTTTTCAACAGGACCTGCTTTTGTTTGGACAGGCGTTATTTCATCAGACAGGCGTCCGTCTTCTTGGGCTTTTATTGCTTTTGCATGGGACTCAACGGCGATTTGTTCTTGTTCTTGGCGAGAAATTTTCCATTTGCTTGCCACATTTTCAGCTGTATCACCCATGCCAATATACGCGCCCGGCATACGGTCATAGAGTTTTGGATTTGGTAGCGGGTTAAACCCCCCCATGGGGACGCGACTCATGGATTCAACGCCGGCACAGATAAAAACTTCACCTGCACCACAGGCAATAGCTCCTGCTGCTTGGTGTATAGATTGCATGGATGATCCGCAAAAACGGTTGACAGTAACACCGCCAATGGTGATGGGGAGGTCGGCATTCAAGACGACAAGACGAGCTAGGTTTAATCCTTGTTCTCCTTCAGGAAAGGCGCAGCCCAAGATTAGGTCTTCGATGTCATTGACGTTAATTTTAGTGCGTTCAATCAGAGCTTTGACAGCTGTTGCAGCCAAATCATCGGGGCGTACCTTAGTCAGCTCACCTTTTCCGCCAAATGAAAAGGGGGTTCGAACATATCCAACAATCACAGCATTTTTCATGAGAAATCCTAACAATATAATTAAGCTTTAATAAAATTATACCAAACAGGATTGTGGATTTCACGCGCTATTTATTACCTAATTTTTGGTTAAGATGAGGAGGAATAAAAACCCCTCGAGATTATGAATCAAGAGGGGCTATGTTACACGTTTTAGTTGCCAGTGTAGATTTTTCCAGCTTTAAGTGCTGTTACAAACTGTTCACGGGTGGAGTTTGTTGTGAGCTCTAAATTAGCAGGAAATACAAAACCGTTAATATTTGATCCAGCTGACATTTTCATGCTTTTACCGCAGGAAATAAAACCCATTCTTGTTGATGTTGGTGTGTGTTCAATGGGGCCAGCTGCTGTCTGAAATGTTTCTGTCCAGTTACCTAATTGCTGTTCTTGTTGTGGTTCTGCAGCAAAAACGGAACTAGCAACGATGAGTGATAAAAATAGTTTTTTCATAAAACCCTCTGTGATTATAGTTAATATCACAGAGAGATTTAGCATAATATTTTGCAAAAAGTAAATAAAATTTTACGAAGGATCGATCCAGCCGATATTTCCGTCTTGACGGCGATAAACAACGTTCATGCGCCCGGAGTTACAGTTTTTGAACATCATGGCAGGTTGTTCTGTTAAATCAAGGTGCATCACGGCATCACTGACGGAAACAGTTGGGACAATTGAATTCATTTCAGCAATAATCATTGGTTGATCGTCGGTTCCTGAATCCTCGGCTTCGGAGTTTAGAACAAACGTTAGGGCTGATAATTCCTTTTCAACGGCATTGTCATGGCGTTTTGTTGCGCGTAGACGACTGCGATATTTTTGTGTCCGCTTTTCCATTTTTTCCATGGCAAGATTAAAGCAACGATAAGGATCAGAATCTTCTGATCGGGTGTGGACAACAAAGTGCTTGCTGACATGAAAAGATAGTTCACATTCAAAATGGTGGTTAACTTTATCAACGTTGACATGGGCTTCGATAACATCACCAAAATATTTATCAACCATTGTTTTCACAGAGGTTTCGACATGATCCTTGAGGCTGTCGCCCATATCTAAGTGTTTTCCAGTTACGATAATTTTCATTGTTTCCTCCGTTTTTACGTATCCATTATACGATAATAGGGCAAAAATTCTATAATGAAAGTGCTGCGCTCACTTTTTTTCTTTCATAGGATGAGGGAATATGCAATGCTTCGCGATACTTGGTCACAGTGCGTCGCGCAACGCTAATCCCAACAGCTTTAAGCGAGATAACGATTTGATCATCGGAAAGAGGGCGTCCCTTTGGTTCCATATCAATCAGATTTTTAATCTGCATGTGAATCGTTTTATTTGACAGACCTTCTTGATCAACACTAACACTTCCTGCAAAAAATGATTTTAATTCTACGACGCCAAAAGGGGTTGCTGCATATTTACCATTAACAGCACGACTGATTGTGCTTTCGTGCATGCCGATTTCCTCGGCAATCTCTTTTAGTTTTAAGGGGGCAAGGTAGTTCATTCCTCTGTTTAAAAATATCTCTTGGCGTTTGATGATAGCCCTTGAGACTTTATATAAGGTTTCAACACGTTGTTCTAGGCTTTTTATCAGCCATGAGGCATTGGATATTTGCTTATTGACATAAATGAGGTCATCATTCGATTTGTATGATTGACTGACAGCTTGATAACTGGCGCGATCAAATTTGATATTGGGGTAGGCTTCTGGATTGATATCAGCAGTCCATCCAAAATGATTTTTTCGGAAAATCATGTCAGGGATAATGTACTGTGTCTGATCATTCGTACTGAAGGATAAACCGGGTTTGGGATTAAAATTCCTAATAATAGCGATGTACTCTTTGAGTTGAGATATGGATATTTTGCATTTTTTTGCCAATTGTTCGGGGCCTTTATCTGTCAACAACATCAGGTTATCTAGAACATATTCAAATTCAGAGGTTAATCTATTTTCTTCTTTCGCCTGTAGTTTAAAACATTCTGTTAATGTTCGGGCGCCAACTCCCAGAGGGTCTAAGGATTGGATAATTCGGAGTGTTGCGTTGTAGTCCGGATGATCTAATATATCTTGTGATAAATCATTTTCTATCAAGAAACCTGTTTCATCAATCGCATCAATAAGGATAAAACCAATATCATTCTTAGTGGGGCATAAACCAAATTGTTTGGTGAGGTGATCCTTGAGTGTAATGGGGTTTGCATTGGTGTCAAATGTTGTTTCATCCAAAGCTTTTGAGTTGTGATCTGACCAATAAGTTAAATAAGGATTGTCTTGCTCTGCTGAATCCGTTGAGAGGGGGGCAGTGTTTGATGGGGCAGCCTCTAAGAACGGGTTTTCCAACAAAGCAGTATCAATCATCTCTTTGATTTCAAGCGAACTCATCTGCAAAATCTTGAGGGATTGTTGCATCTGAGGCGACAGGCTAAGCTGTTGCGATTGCTTCTGAGATGTATGTATCTGAGTCATATTCTCAGATTACATGGAAAACCTTTCTCCAAGGTAAACGCGACGAACATCTTTTGAAGAAATAATTTCTTCCGGGGTTCCGCCCATTAAAACCTTGCCATTGTGAAGGATGTAGGCTCTGTCAACAATTTCTAAAGTCTCTCGAACATTATGATCGGTAATTAAAACGCCAATATTTCGTTCTTTTAAATGAAAAATTAACTCTCTTATTTCATTGACCGCAATCGGGTCAATCCCTGCTAATGGTTCATCTAATAATAAAAAGTCCGGTGACGCAGCCAATGCCCGGGCAATTTCAGTCCGGCGACGTTCACCTCCCGAAAGAGCTGCTGCCGGCGATTGTCTTAGGTGGGTTATTGAAAATTCAGCTAATAGTCGGTCAACGCAGGCATGACGTTCATCTTCATCAGCATAAAATAATTCAGCGACGGCCATGATATTTTGTTCAACAGACATGCCGCGGAAAATTGACATTTCTTGAGGAAGATAACCAATTCCCTTGCGAGCGCGTTTATACATTGGGCTGTGGGTTATGTCTTCACCGTCAAGAAAGACAGCACCTGTGTCTGGTTGGATTAACCCGCACATAATCGAAAAACAAGTTGTTTTTCCTGCGCCATTTGGACCAAGAAGCGCGACTGCCTCACCACGATTGACATGAAGACTAACGCCACGCAGAATCGGGCGTTTTTGATATGATTTGCCGAGCATTTCTGCCCATAATCCATGATTTGTGTGAGTTTCAGGTGTCATTTTGATTGTGTTTTCTTAACAAATAATCCTTGGACTTGATCTTCTTTATTTGTAACACGATATTTCTTGGATTTCAAATCTGCATAGCCATAGGAACCATTCAATTGGTTTTCACCTTGAGTCAGGTGTACATGGTCAAATAGTTCAACATCTTCGGATGCATGGCGGTAGATAGCACGATTGCATCGAATAATAGTGTTGCTATCGGTCATGACAACATGACCATCGGCATGGAGTTCTTTTAATTCTGTTGAAGATGTTTCACCTTGAGTTGACGCCTTACCTTTTTCTGTTTTTAAAAAATGAACTGTAAATTTGTGAGCGCGAATCGTTCGTCTTTCTGGGTCGTGGGGGCGTTCGGCAAAGGCATTGCCTGTTGCAATACAGATTCCTTGATTTTGATCACAGTCCATATTGTCGGCAACTATACGTAAAGGAGGATTTTGCGGTGCTTTTGCGAAAACAGATGATAAAGATATTAATGTAAGGATAGATTTAATCATTTCTCGTTTCCTTTGTGGATGAATAGTTCAGGACGTCCGCGTAACGATATCTTATTTCCTTTGTCTGCCAAATTAAAACCTTCTTTAGCATATAGCTGTCCTTGAGGACCTGATCCTTGGATAGGATCGTGACCAAAAGCAATAGATGATGCCATATCAAGCCAAGCTCGTTTCGTGGTAAAGTCATACCCCGTTGAATGGACAAGGTGAACATTATCAATCATTTCTATTTTTTCAGTGGCCTTATCGTAGATTGCTTTGTCTGAGTTCAGGGTGACAGTTTCCCCTGAATTAAGCTTCATTGTTAGTTTTGGTGTCAGCAGCTCAATAATACCATCTTTTGACTCAGTGCCTTGAACTGCTGTTAACGTATAAGGTTGATTGTTTTTATCAACACCTTCAAAGTGTAAATCACGTGCTTCGTTGGCCAGCTCTTCTTTTGGTGGGGTATCTTGATGGCTTTGGGCTATTGTCGACACAATCACGGGATTTTGTATCGTTTTTGGATTAGTTATGTTGCGAAGATTAGGCCAAAAAACGATCAGAAAGATAATAACGATTGCTATGAATGGGAAAAGTCTTTTAAGCCGAGATGAGCGGCGTTTCCTGATGTATTTCATTAAATTAGAATCCGACGTTACTGAATTCCTGCGCGCAAGAAATCATGGATATGAATGATACCAATGGGTTTATTATCCTCTAGAATGAACAAAGATGTAATCTTTTTATTATTCATTAATGCTAGGGCTTCTGTCATCAGGGTGGTTGCTGTGGTTGTTGTTGGATTTTTAGTCATGACTGTTTGAGCTGTTTGGTTTAATAAACGATCACCCATGTGGCGGCGTAAGTCACCATCCGTAATAATGCCAACAAGGTCACTGGATTCATTAATCACAGCAACACAGCCAAATCCCTTTTGACTTATGGTTAAGATAACATTTTGCATTAGCTCATGTTCATGACAGGTGGGAAGTAATTCACCTGTGTGCATGCACTCTGCCACTTTGCGTAACTTTCCACCTAAAGCACCACCGGGATGATAGGTTTTAAAATCTGTGTGAGTAAAGCCACGTGCTGTGAGAAGAGCAACAGCCAAAGCATCACCCAAGGCCAGCATCATCGTTGTTGATGTGGTCGGCGCTAATCCCAAAGGGCAAGCTTCCGGGTGTTTTGGAAGGCATAATGGGTGACTTGAATGTTTGTGTAAGGTGCTCTCTGGATTACGTGTCATCCCAACAAGCGGGATATTAAAACGACGCGTAAAATCAATCAGGTTTGCAAGTTCTGCGGTCTCGCCCGAGTTTGATAAAGCAATAACTGCATCGTCATGTGTGATCATTCCCATGTCACCGTGGTTAGCCTCGGCTGGGTGTACGAAAAAAGCGGGCTGTCCGGTTGACGCAAAGGTTGCAGCAATTTTGCGAGCGATGTGGCCACTTTTACCAATGCCGGTAACAATAACACGACCTTTTGTTGTTAGGAGAAGGTCAACAACATCCGAGAAATGATGATCCAGTTGATTTGCCATGACGTGAATAGCGTCAGCTTCGTTTTTTAAAACGTCGAGAGCTGCATCTAAATGAGCACATGCTGTTTTTTTAAGGGTCGCTGTTGTTGTCGTCATGGTATTTCTTTTCCCTAATTTGTCTCTGAAACCAATATGGGGTTAATGGGGCGATAAATCAAGATGAAAGGGCTAAGAGGCAAAAACTTTGGAGCTTTTCAATACCCGATAGGTTCTTGCAAATTTGCGGATATCGCGTCCTGAAAAGGCATCGATCCAGTTGGCTAGTGTTCCAAGCCAAGAGAGATTACTTAGGCTTCTGTTGATTAGTGGTTTTATTTTTTCTGGAATTTGATTCATGAAATCTTTAGCAAATTTTTGTTCTGATTCTTGGGGGATAAACGTTAGCGACGTCATGAAGTAATTGATATAATCGCGAGCGCATGCTTCGTCAAAAGACATAGATTCTTCCGGATTTTCAGCAAGATCAATAAAATAGATCTCACCAGATTTTGTTTGAGTGAGGTCTTTAAGGCTTGCGCGACCTTGGACGATTCCTTTTTTGTGGAGCTCTGTGATGGCTTTGAGTCCTTTTAGAATAAGGTCGGAACGTTGATCTGTCGGGGTGTGGCGAACAAGCATCTCCATGTTTAGGCCGACATCAGTCACTAAAATCCAATTTTTATCCTGCAAAATCAATCGGCTGCAATGGCCTTGTTTTTTTTCGCAAATCTTCAGTCGTTTTGCTTCTGTCGCTAGCATATCAGTGCCGCAATCAGCTGTTGGTGTTAGGATGATGTCAGGGGTTAGCCACGACCCTATTTTCTTACCAAAACAAGAAAGCCACCCTTTACTGGGGTCAGCCATTTTGACCCAATACTTTTCTCTATGCCACTCGATTTGCTTGACGTGATTTTTTGTTGGCAGATTTGCTTCGACGTATTGTTGTAGGTCAGAGCTTGCGTGTAAGGGGGGGGATAAAGTAAAGACAAAAAGAATCGCAGTTCGCAAAATTATTCTCCTATTTGGTAGATATATTCTGCTTCATATCTTGGATTAAAAATCGTGAGATACGATCGGCAATTTTCTGAGGTTCTTCGGTATGGGCGAAGAAATCAACCAATTTTCCATCTCGATCCATGAGATAGACCAAAGAACTGTGATCCATGAGGTATTCAGCAATTGTTCCGTCGGGGCGGGCTTTAGCTGCATAAACATTATATGCCTGGATGGCGGTATCAATTTCTTTTTGTGAACCGGTTAGCAAAATAAAAGATGAGTGTATGGTTGACGCATAAGAATTTAGCGATTCAACCGTATCTCGTTCAGGATCAATGGTAATAAAAATAGGGGCAACCTGATCTTTGTCGCGTCCTAAAAGATCAATGGCAGAGCTAATGTTACGTAACCCTAAGGGACAAATATCAGGACAAAAGGTATAGCCAAAATAAACAAGCATATATTTGCCTCGAAATTCAGCATCAGTGCGTGTTTTTCCATGTTGGTCAACGAGAGTAAAGGGTCCTCCAAGATTAGGGAGGGCAGTTTGCTGGTCTTGGTTAAAGTTAATTGTTTTTCCACTAATGTAAAGGGCAGCTCCACCGAAAATAACGGCACCAATAGCTAGGCCTATGAGTGTTAAGCGTAAAAGACGTAAATTCATGGTGAAACTCTTATGATTTGTGTATCCTTAGTTTAGATTTATCATAAAGACTTTTGGATGTCACTCATGATGGGGAAAGGTTGATCAATGATGTCACTTATACCGTTCTCGACGCTTGTTAATCTCAGGTGGGTCGCATTACTGGGTCAAACAATTACCTTGATGATTGTTGACCTTTATTTCCACATGGTGTACCCACGGCAATTGGCTTGGTCTATTATTGCTTTGTCTATGGCTGTGAATCTAATTTTGACGATTTCTCAAAAACGTAGAATTAGTATTCCATCCCATCACACACATTTGTATCTGATTTATGATTTGGGGCAATTGGGCGCACTTTTGTTTGTAACGGGAGGATTGAATAACCCCTTTGTTGTCATGATGTTAGCGCCTGTTGTTGTTGCGGCAAGTTTTCTGCCTTTGCGACAAGCAATTTTAGTGACCAGTGCCGGTTTGGTGTGGGGGGGCGTTCTTTATATATCACCATATCAACTGCCTTGGTTTCAGATGGGGTTGCATTTGCCAGAGCACCTGAGAATTTCTGTTTTATTTGCTCTGTGGATTAGCATGATTTTTATTGCGACTTATCTTGGCCGGTTATCAGCCGATCGCCATAAAATGGAGCAAGCGTTGCAGGCAACGGAGCTTGCTTTAGTGCGGGAGCAAAAATTAGCTTCTCTTGGTGGACTTGCTGCCGCAGCAGCTCATGAACTTGGATCGCCGTTGACAACGATTATGTTGGTTGTCAAAGAGTTGCAAACTCATATTCATGATGATTTTAAACCAGACGTAGATTTACTGGCGCAAGAAGTTGCTCGGTGTCGTGATATTTTGCAGGATTTATCACTAAACTTTTCAAAAGAGCATACGGCTCCTTATCAGAGTCTTCCTCTTGAGGTGGCTATGGATGTGATTGTGCAACGGTGTAATAATTCTCGTAAAAAAGAAATACATATTCAGGGGCGTGGCGGGCAGATTAAGCTGACAGCTGAATTTACACATGCGATGATGAACATTATTAATAATGCAATTCAGTTCGCGTCTAAAACCGTGACGATTGATGTTTCAGATCGGCATATTTGTGTGAGTGATGACGGGCCTGGGTATTCAGATGATGTTGTGCATCGATTGGGTCAGCCTTATGTTTCAGGGCGATTGGATGATAAAAATGAAATCCATATGGGGCTAGGACTTTTTATCGCACAGAGATTGTTGGAAAAATGTGGTGCAGTTGTGTATTTTTATAATAATAAGGGCGCTGTCTGCGATGTGAAACTGCAGAGCTCGTAACAACATAGGAGTAAAATCATGCAAACCAATACTCTTCTTATTGTTGATGATGACTTGCCCCTGCGTGAGCAGCTTGGTCGCGTGATGGGGCGTCGGGGATATGCCGTGACGTTGGCTGGTAGTTTGGATGAAGCACGAATCCAATTGGCCGATCAATCCTTTGATTATGCCGTTGTTGATATGAAGTTGGGCGATGGCTATGGCCTCGATCTTGTTGAGGGGATTAAATCCGCTAATCAAAATGCCAGAATTGTGATGCTCACGGGCTATGGGAATATTGCAACGGCAGTTGCGGCTATTAAATATGGTGCTGTTGATTATCTGACAAAACCTGCAGATGCAGATTTGATTCATAATGCTTTAAAACAAAACAAAGGGGCAGATTTATCTTTATCTGACGAGTTGATGTCACCAGATCGAGTAAAATGGGAACATATTCAGCGTGTGTTTTCTGAATGTGGGAATAATGTATCTGAGACAGCACGTCGTCTTAAAATGCATCGACGGACGTTACAACGAATTCTAGCGAAACATGCGCCAAGGGGGTAGTTTTAAACCTCTCCTTCAAGGGTATAGTTATCTTAACTCATCCTTGCAAGAAAACAGAGTCTAAGCTATATCTTATATTAGTGGGGACAATTACGGCCCCATTATCTGTAAAAATTATAGGAATAGACAATGTTTGCAATAAAATTAAAAGACGGAAGTGTCCGTGAATTCTCTTCACCTCAAAATGGCTTAGAAATTGCAACAAGCATCTCAACATCATTGGCAAAAGATGCTGTGGCAATTAAGGTTGACGGGGAAATGCGGGACCTTACATCGTCTGTTCCTAACGGATCTGTTATTGAAATTGTCCGCCGAAACGATCCTGATGCGCTTGAGTTATTGCGCCATGATGCGGCGCACGTTCTTGCCGAAGCTGCAAAAGAACTCTACCCGGATCTACAGGTAACCATTGGGCCTGCTATTGAAAATGGTTTCTATTATGATTTTTATCGGGAACAACCATTTACCCCCGATGATTTGACCAAATTAGAAGCCCGTATGCACGAAATTGTTAAACGGGATGAGCCGATCGTGCGTACGGAAATGCCACGTGAGGAAGCGATCAAGTTTTTTGAACGTATTGGGGAAAAATTCAAAGCTGAAATTATTAGTGATATTCCTGCAGGACAAGTCATTAGTTTTTATCGTCAAGGTGACTTTATCGACCTGTGTCGTGGTCCGCACTTGCCATCAACGGGGCGTTTAGGTAAAGCCTTTAAACTGATGTCCGTTGCTGGGTCTTATTGGCGTGGTGATCATCGCAATGAACGACTGCAACGGATTTATGGAACAGCATGGGCCACTGAACAACAACTTAAAGATTATTTGCATCAACTCGAAGAGGCTGAAAAGCGTGACCATCGTCGCTTGGGCAATGAACTCGATTTGTTCCACCTTCAAGAAGAAGCGCCTGGATCAGTATTTTGGCATCCAAACGGTTGGACGGTTTATCGCTTGTTAGAAAACTTTATGCGTAAACGTTTGGACAAGCGAGATTACGTCGAGGTGAAAACACCTCAGATCTTGGATTCTAGTTTTTGGGAGGCCTCTGGTCACTGGGATAAATTCCGTGAAAACATGTTTGTTGTTGAGTCTGAAGATAAGATGATGGCTGTTAAGCCGATGAACTGTCCATGCCATGTTCAGATCTTTAAACAAGGGATCAAAAGTTATCGTGACTTGCCCTTACGCATGGCTGAATTTGGATCCTGTCATCGTAATGAGCCGTCCGGGGCGTTACACGGAATCATGCGTGTGCGTGCTTTTACTCAGGATGATGCGCATATTTTCTGTACGCCAGAACAAATTGTTGATGAAACAAAACTATTCTGTGATTTCTTAAAAGAAGTCTATAGTGCTTTAGGTTTTGACGATATTCGGATTAAATTTTCTGATCGTCCTGAAAAACGAGCTGGTTCTGATGAGATTTGGGATCAAGCGGAGGCTGCATTGAAAGAAGCAGCGATTGCATCTGGGCTTGATTTTACCTTGAACCCGGGAGAAGGGGCCTTTTATGGTCCTAAACTTGAGTTTGTTTTGCGAGATGCGATTGGCCGAGATTGGCAATGTGGGACACTGCAGGCTGATTTTGTTTTGCCTGAACGTCTTGATGCGTCCTATGTAGGCGAGGATGGTAAAAAACATCGTCCTGTTATGTTGCACCGAGCCATCCTTGGATCCTTTGAACGCTTTATCGGTATTTTGATTGAGCATCATGCAGGGAAGTTCCCCTTGTGGTTATCACCTGTTCAAGTATGTGTTGCAACCATTACCTCAGAAGCCGATGCTTATGCTGAACAAGTTGTCGATCAACTTAAGGCTCAGGGAATTCGTGCCATTCTTGATACACGGAATGAGAAAATCAATTATAAAATTCGTGAACATTCCGTCAAGAAAGTGCCGTTGATCTTTGTTGCTGGTAAACGGGAGGCTGATGAGAGAACCGTCGCTATTCGCCGACTAGGAACACAAGAACAACAAGTTTTGTCAGTCGCGGATGCCATTAAGATGGTGATTGACGAATCTCAAGAACCGTAAACTATAACTAATTATGAGAAACAAGCCCCTATGGTGAATTTTTCGGCACATCGGCTTTTCGCAGCCTCACCCTTAAATTCATCCGTATTATCTATTCTGATAATCTAGTACGACAAGACCTCTCCCCTTATGGGAGAGGTCGATTGAAAAGGTGATCTAATCAATGCCGACACATGCAGAAAAAAAAGTGCTACCCTATACCCCGCAGCAATTATTTGACATTATTGCTGATGTGGCCCTTTATCCGGAGTTTTTACCATGGGTAGAGTCTGCTAACGTCTATGATCGTCATGATAATTATTTTACAGCTGATGTTGAGATCGGCTATAAATTTTTAACCTATCCTTATAAATGTCGGGTGCATTTGACCCCGTCAAACAGAGTTGATATTGAATATTTAACAGGACCCTTTACCTATTTAAATAATCATTGGGTTTTAACACCCTTAAATGACAAATTGACTGAAATTGACTTTTACATTGATTTTGAATTCAGTAATCCAATGTTGCAATCTATTCTAACGCCTGTATTTTCTGAGGCTGTCAGTCGAATGATGCGTGCTTTTGAGACACGAGCGGGGAGTTTGTGATTACGTTAACAGCTCTTCGATGATCGGGCATTTAAAGACTTGGGTAAAAATAGTATTACTATAGGCTGAGAAAAAGCCTCCGTGTAGAAATTTGTTAATATCTCCGCCATAGATGACTTGAAAATCTCGGTATTGTTTTTTGACATGTTCTAGTAATTGCGGGTCAAGTGATATGATATAGCCCTTTAGAACTCCGGTTGCAAATGCTTTTTCTGTTTCAGTCGGATCTTTTGTTGTGGTGATGAGTCCCCATCCTTTATTGGCGCCATAGGTGCGACTTTTATACATATGCGATGTTGTCTTGGCAATCAAATCTAAAATATCTCGAAAGCCATTTAAATCCCGACGGTTTCCATCGATAATACCATTCGCTAGGGTTTCTATATCAATGATATACGCATGTCCATCCCGGTCAAATCGGATATTGTTTAAATGGAAATCTCCGTGGCAAAGACAGCCGGTCTTAAGGTGGAGAGCCGCTAAAATTTCACCTAGCTTTTGCCCTTCTATTGTGGCAGCTTGGGTAAAATCTTTCTGATCTAGAATGTTTTTCAAATTATCATGAGCAGATCTATCGCCTACAGCATGCGCTAGTGTGATTGTTACATCATAAATTGGATCATAATAGGATGCTGGTAAGGCCATGCTGGCTGAATCTGTTAGTTTGACTAAAATGGGTGTATTGACCTGTTGATTAAATATTGCCCTGATTGTAACAAGATTATCATGTTCTAACCGTCCTGTTGATGTTTTTAAAAATAATCCACCCTGAACTAAGGTTGCAAGAGCATTGCTTGAGGAGCGCACCTGACTCTTTGAGATGGAGTCCATAATTTCTGCCAGTTTTGCAAAATCCCGATCTTCTATGGGGGTTGTTTGGGCTAAACCTTTTTGGATCTTGCCTAAGACTCGAGTAAGTTTTACCTGAGGGTTCATTTGGTTTTTAAATATAACTCCTTTATCATTTTCTGTGGCCTGAGTTTGCAAAAAACCAACATTTTGGGCAATTGACGAGAACCAGCTATTTGTTGGACTGGTAAGTTCTAGGCGAACTTTTTGTCCAAGACAATCAAAGTAAACATTTTGGTAATTAAAAATACCTAGCTCTACAGACCAATTTCGATTTGTATTGATCGATATGATATTTTTCCATCCGACAACGTGTTCGTAATCTCGTGTAAAATCACCGGCAAGATAACGCATAGCTTGTGTTGTAACGATGTTAAGATTAAGGTCTGGGTTTTTCAGTTTTAAATGGTATGCAACCTCTTGCGCGATTGCTCCGGAAAAACCGGAACCGGAAAAAATGACTTTTTTAGTACTAATATGTTTCTCTAATTTTTGTGCTAGAAATTTACCGATTAACTCAACAACAGGCAGCCGAACGCCATTAAGGCCCCGATTGGACAGGCTTTCTACTTTTAACTCAGAATTTTTCTTTCCTGAAAAAGCATAAGCTAATAAGGCGTCATGCCTTTTTTGAGTTGACACAGAGATTGGAATTAAATGGGACAGACCTTTCAACGAGTCATAGTAACTAATATTCTCGGCAAAATTAGCATCTGTAAAAGGGGCTGGTGAAAAAAATATATTTTGAACACCATGGAGTGTGCGAATGTAGATTTCAGGCATGTATTGGGCTAAGGAACTTTCTACATTCACGGGTTTATTAAAATATGAGCCACCAAAACCTAGAAGATTAAGGAAACTTTTGAGGCGCTCTTCTTGTGTATTGGTATTTAAACTTGTTGTTGGTATATCGTCGTTCAGGAAACTGTTATCATCTACAAGATCTTTAATTTGAAATGAATCAAGAACGATTGTTTGTGAGTCATCGTCGTTATCTGTTGATAACAAATGAAATAATTCTGTCCCTTGAGCTGTTGGGTTATCTAGTAGGTTTTTTGTGACCTCAACGATTTTTTCTCGCTCTGTTGACGGGAGTTGATCGATAAACTGAACAGGGACTTGTTGAGCGTGTGATATTGCTGTTTTTAATAATAGTGCTAATGCTGTAACTGCTGTTTTTTCTTTTAAAAATTGTCTAATCATGTATTGACACTCCCTGAAGATGTTACACATGTTATTTAGAATATAATTCCAATTTTATTGTATATTCTGTTATTTAAGATTAAAAATACATTAATTTCCCTCACTTTATATAATAATCTGTATTTTTCTAAAATAAAAGGATTTTACTGATACTTAATATGGGGCTGATATGTGAAATAATCTGTAATAAAAACACCTCGATTTTTTACCTGTTCTTAACCACTCGTATCCTAGACTTGGCATTGATAATAAAAATTCATTAAGGTGTCAGGATGATAGCCCAACTATTGATGAGACTAGCAGAGGAATCTCCCGATAAAATAGCATTCTCGTTCAAAGGAAGGGATGAATCATCTCAGACTGTAACCTATAGGGAGTTGCATAGAGATGCGCTATGTATTGCTGCATCGATTATTCAGAATAATCCAGAGAGAAAGATCGTTTATGTTGCCATGCGGCAGTCGATAGGTTTTATTAAAGTCTTATTTGGGTGTATCTATTCAGGGATGACGTTTTTGCCGACATATCCTATTCGAAATGTTCATGATATTGCTCGGTTGAAAGAAATAACAAAAACCGTAGATCCTGCATTTATTATTGTTGATGATGTGGCTCCTTTGGATGAGTTAAATAAACACTTGAATTGTGAAATTGTAACTGCGCTAGACTTATCAACCGATAAAACGTTATCATCACCTAACCCCACGGCAGATTGTGTTTTTTTTCAATGTTCTTCGGGGACAACCAGAAACCCAAAAGCCATTCAAGTTACCAAAAAATCCTTGATTGCCGGGCTTGCAAATATGAAGCAATATTTTAATTTAACACCGAGTGATATTGGATGTTCTTGGTTGCCACCCTACCATGATATGGGATTGATCGGCTGTATTTTTCTGCCTGTTTACGTAGGGTTTACAACGTACCTGATGTCACCATCAGCCTTCATGATGAATCCTCTTAGTTGGTTAGAATATATATCAGTCGTGCGTGCTACTATTTCCGTTGCGCCGAGTATTGCCTTTGACTTATGTGCACGGCGAGCAAAAGCAAAACATGACTGCTTTGATTTATCAAGTTTGCGAATTCTTGTAAATAGTGCGCAAATGATTCAGCCGAGGGTGACTGACAAATTTGTAGCAACATTTGCATCAAGTGGCTTAAATCCTGATGCTATGCTGAACGCGTATGGTTTAGCCGAGGCAACTCTGATGGTCACGTGTACGCAATCATCCCAAGCTATGGAGCAGTATGGTTTTCAGCGCCTTGCTCTTAGAAAGGGCATTGTTAGCCCGTTAACATATGATGCAGATCCTATTTATATCGCTAATTGTGGCAATCCAATTTGTGGGATGTCTATAAAAATTGTTGATCGATTTACCGGGGATTTAATGCCTGCCAATTCAATAGGAGAAATTTGGGTCTCTGGTAATTCTTTGACGGATGGATATTATTTAGATGCCGAAAGTACATCTGCTATTTTTAACAGAAAAATTAATGGCCTAGATGAGTCCTATATCGCAACAGGGGATACAGGATTTGTCTCTGCTGATGGATGCCTGTTCATTACAGGCCGGATTAAAGATTCAATTAAGACCAGCCATGGGCTTGTTTCTGCAGAAGAGATAGAAGAAATTGTTGAAAGTCACGACTATCTGGATCCGTCATATCGGTGTGCAGCATTAATGATTACGCGTCATGATGAATCTGAAGTTGTTGTGTTGCGTGAAATTGATCGGGACGTTGATCCCGTTGCCCATGGTAGCCAGATGTTATATTTGCTGCGTAAACATTATATGCTTGGGGTTAATAAGATTATTTATATGCGACGCGGGAAGATTCCAACAACAACGAGTGGGAAAATCAAACGCCATGCCGCCACTGTTCTGTATATTCACGACCTGTTGGATCCATTGTATGAATATAGTTTTGACCCGGGACTGGATAGTCTCGATTTAAAAGCTCTTAAACCCTAGGTTATTCTGTAGGACTGATCTAATTTCCGTACTAGTAAACCATAAAAATATTTGGAAAATTTTACAATGTTTCCATCTGAATAAATCTCGCTTTTTCCATATTGCCAATGATTTCAATGGATTCCATATAGTTTTTAATTGTTCTGTGGATAATCCAAGGTAATCCCAGACCTAATGTTAGGATGAAAATCAAAATGTTGGTTATATAAAGTCTGGCTAGGGGGCCAAAAGTGATGGTGTTTTTGAACTTCAAATCCATGAATTCCAAATTCCCATAGAGATACTGTCTAAATTTTGCTATGTACCAAACTCGACTCAGGCCAAGGGTTGGTATAAAAAGGATAATTGAAATCACGTTACTCCACAGCAACGGATTATCCTTAACTTTAAGTCTGTATGCTTGATTGCCAAAATGCAGATGATTAAAAATATAGGCATATAAGGCTGCCATTGTTTTGTGGGATAAAAAGCCCAGTGTAATGATATTGAGAATAAGGGTTTTTATCACAAGTTTAGTAAAGTCCCATGCTTTGCCGCTTAGGCGATAGCGTACGCCACGCCAAGATGTCTGGCTCATTTGATAAGAGCTGGTACGCCATAGTACATAAGATAGAAAACTAACAATAATAATGTAATCCATCACTAAACTAGTAATAATGTAACCATCTGACGACCATCCAAGAAAATGGAGCCCCACCTTTAAGATGACCCCTTGGATCAGGATCACAGCCATAAGGCCAAATAGGATTTTCATAAAGCCGATGAGCATATCAAGGCCGGTTCCATGATAGCAATATCTGGATTCGTTGATTAAAACGGATCGTGTTAAATAGGCGCGAATCTTGCTATAACCCCAGAATGTATAGAGTCCGAGTGTCACGATATTTAATAAAAACATCTTGATAACAAGCCAATACAAATGGCTGACAGTTCCGTCGTATTTTATGGGGGTTGTCTTTTCCATTTGATCCTCGCTTTTTCTTTGCAAACCCAGTGCTAACACTATAGTCTATACTTAAAATTTAGATCTAAATTATTAAGATAAAGTAAATACCGATGCTGTCCAAAATGAACGTTAAGCCTCTTGTCTTTGGCTCCCTTGCTACAGCTTTCGAGTGGTACGATTATGCTCTGTTTGGCTATTTTGCTAAGATTATTTCTCAGCAGTTTTATCCCTCAGCTGATCCTGTCACGTCTCTTTTGTCGACATTTGCTGTCTTTGCATCAGGATTTGCCATGCGACCACTAGGGGCTATTTTTTATGGTTATATTGGCGACCGAGTCGGTCGAAAATATGCATTATCTGCGTCTTTGTTGACGATGGCGGCTCCGACAACTTTGTTAGGGATGTTGCCAACCTATGATTCTATTGGGATTTGGGCGAGTATTGGTTTAGTTCTGATTCGACTCTTTCAGGGGTTGGCAGTTGGCGGAAACTATGGGGGATCTTTTATTTTTGTGATCGAAAATGCACCAAAGGGACGCCAAGGGTTTGCCGGAAGCTTAGCCTCATTTGGCACATTGGGTGGATTGTTCTTAGGCTCTGGTGCTGCGACATTAATGACGGCAATGATGTCAACGGAAAATCTTGAAAGTTTTGGATGGCGTATCCCCTTTCTACTTGGTAGCCTTTCTGCCATTGTTGGTCTAGCTATTCGAAAATATGTACCAGAACATGAAAATAAAGCAACCAAAAGTCAGCTTCCAATTAAAGAGATTTTAACGCAGCACCAATCATCTTTGCTTCGATCCATGGGGATTATCCTATTAGATGGGGTTGGTGTTTATGTTTTATTTGTGTTTATGACAACCTATGCCACGCTATTTCTTAAGATGCCCGAAGAATCTGTTTTATTTTGGAATACTGTTTCTATGGGGAGTTTAGTCCTTTTTATTCCGCTATTTGGATGGTTGGGAGATCGAATAGGGGCTAAGATCGTTCTTGCAGGTGTTTGCCTTGGTTTTGCTGTTTTTGCGTGGCCTTTGTATTCCTGGTTGATTAATTCTCGCGATGTTATGGCTTTAGCATCTCTGCAGCTTATCTTTAGTTGTCTGATGGGAGCAGCCTATGGAACCCTGCCTATTCTTGTTACAAAAGCATTTCCTGCCCATGTTCGATACACCGCTGCGGGTGTATCGTTCAATGTCTGCGTTGCCGTTTTTGGAGGGACTGCCCCCTATGTGGTGACAGCATTGGTTGATTTTACTCAGAACTTATTTGTCCCTGCAATAGCTATAATAATGGTTGGTCTTTTGGCTGGTTTGGCTCTAAAAAAACTTCCAGTTGTCGAAGAAAATGCGGTTTAGGTGCGAATGTTAGGGCGTCAACCATATTTGCTCTAATGGCTTCACTGCTTGATTCACTGAAAAGGGGGTGACTACAATAACCCTCAATGATAGACATAAAGATGGTGTTGAATTCTTTTCGCGTCATTTGCAGATCTTCCCGGGCATTATCGAATGTATGCCAGTAAGTCATTTGAAGATCTCTTATAAAATCCTCAGGTTGGTCAAGGCTTAACGCGATCAGGGCTGTATCGATAAAGGAAAAATGTTGGGTTTCCGGATCGAAGATGAAATTCCCTAGATTGGCATCAGACAGTATTTTTGTCATAAAAAATGAAATTTTATCTTGAGGGTTACTTAGACGGTGGCGGCGCTCTTGTTGGACGCCGGCTAAATGGAAGGCTGCTAAGCTCAATCCGAATTTCTTTAAGATTTGGTTGTATTCCTCATCGGTTGGATGAAAGGGGAATTCTTTAAATGTTTTGTGAAAGAATACGTCCCATAATTCATACCCTGATGCTGTATTCATGACTTCAATAATTTGGTTGCTGTGGGCTATTAAATAGGATGCGGTAATGACTGTTGGCATATGAGGGTCGGTTGTTGATCGGATCTGTCTTATAAAGTCAGAATCAGCAACGGTTTGTATATTTATTACGCGTTCTTGTAAATCGACTAATTTAGGGTCGTAACATTTAATAATGACAGATTTTTTATTGAATCGATCTGTGACTTTTAAGACGGATAAGGATTCTCCTCCCCGTTGAAGAATCGTTACAGTGACGTTTGGCCAATCTGTATCATCGTGACCCCAAATCGTATGACTTGTTAGAAATAGTTTTGCGTCAACCCTTAGGTCTTCAGGGTTGTCGGGGTTCGCTTTTGTCAAGCGATCCATAGTGATTGAACCCAATACGCCTGTAATCTTGTAAGGCGTTATTTGTAGGTCATTCCCAACTGATTGTAAGCTTAAGATTAAAACTAAATAAAAAGTTTTAAAGAGCTGCATGATTTTGTCTCTCTTGTATTAAGTTGCTGAATAATAATATTTTTTTGAAGTCATTAACTGTTTTTTTACCTTGTATAATATAATTTCCAAAAAGTGATGTCAAATAAAATAATATTTCATTACAGGAGGTAATTATGAAATATAATTATTTAATAAAAGTATTGTTTCTGCCAATCCTAACATCTGCTGCATTTGCTTTGCAACCACCAGATCTCGAAAGTATGGATATGAATCGCGAACGTGATTTTTTGCTTGTAAAAAGCGAAATTGTGAGCCGTTTAGGAGCTGAGTACTATGACGACACTTTTCATTTTGATCAATCAGATTTGAATGTAGAGGTTCGGCGTGCAGAATACCTGTATAACCAACAAAAAATGTATAATCCCTATCAATATCCAACGATTGGACAATTGTTTTATAAGAAATCAGATCTATTTAATTATGTTCGGAAAAAACTTGATGATCATAACTATTGGATTATGTACGCGAATCAATTCATGAACCAATTTAACTTAGATGAATATGATTCTTATCCTAACTTTAGTGAAACTAAGTTTTCACAGCGATTTAAAGAATTTATTGATTCAGAATATATTGAACTTCAAAAATGGAAAGATATTGACACTGAAACGCACAGCAATCCACAAGCCTATCTGTTGCATGGGCCATTGCATCCCCATCATGTGACTGGCGTTGATCTGCTTCATGCTGCTGGTATTAATGGTGATGGGGCTAAGGTTATTGTGTGGGACTGTGGTTTTGTCGATAATTGTCATGTTAAATTTACGATTAAGGATGAGCATGTCAAACATCCCGAAGAGGGGGATGAGGTGGATCGTAATGATCAGCACGGTACACACGTTGCAGGAACGATTGCTGCTGATGAGATATCTGGTGATTATAAAGGGGTCGCCTTTGGTGCAGACGTTTTGCCTGTGGAATTTCAGGGCGTGGATGAGCTGATTGAGCGGATTCAAAATAGTGATGCAAAAATTATTAGTGCTTCCTTCCACTATTTAGTTCGCAAAAATCAAATGCGTAATTTTGATAAACTCTTAGACGAGTTGGAAAAACACGATCGTATCTTAGTCATGGCTTCGGGAAATGATTCTAAGTATGTTTCGGATGACCTAAATCCTGATTTTTTGACCTATTGGGATAAAGGACTGTGGTTTGGAACGCATGGTGCGTGGATTTTGTCTAAGAATAAGGCGTTAGCAAACCGTATTTTGCTTGTCGGATCTTTAAAGGAGGATGGTCAAACGGTTAGTCGGTTCTCTAATTTGCCCGGATCAATGCACCAGAATTTTGTTTTTGCACCCGGTGAGAATGTGATGGCAACTGTTGAGCGAGACACATTTGATAAAATGTCAGGAACATCCATGGCAACTCCACATGTTTCCGGGATTTTAACACTAATGAATAAATATTATCCACAATTGTCTGCCATTGAGCTTAAGGATTGTTTAATTCGTTCCTGCGATAAGTTTTGGGAAGATAATACTCATGGTGTTAGTTTTAAACCGGAATTATTTGGTCAAGGTCGTGTCAATGCAGTCGCTGCCTTTGCCGAAGCAGAAAAACTGATTAAAATAAAGGCGGCAAAAGGGGACGGTGTGACTAAACTTGTTGACATGATGGATGTAGCCTAAGTTTCTGGATGCCTAATAAGAGGGAGGGAGATCCTCCCTTTTATTTTTGTCTGCGTCAATTGAGCGCACCAGAAAAATGAGTCTTAGCCTCTTGTGCTGAACGATAAAACCCGTCACAATGCATTTAGCGAGTATTTTATTTATGTGGTAGTTGGGTTATGAGTTTTATCAAGAAAATGG